>DASZWW010000354.1:0-15760 GCA_035546175.1 Polyangia bacterium | reverse complement strand
GGGGCCGGGGGCAAGGGCGGTGAGAGCGGGGGCGGGGGCAAGGGCGGCGCGACGGGAGCCGGCGGCAAGGGCGGCGCGGGCGGCGGCGGCGGCAAGGGCGGCGGCGGCGGCAACGCGGACGGCGGCGCCGGCGCCGGAGGGATCGAGATGTGCAAGCACGCGACCACCTGCGCCGCCGGCGATCCGCCTTGCCTGCGCGCGTGCGGCACGGGTCGCGACGTGACGTGCGAGTGCGGGACCGGCGCGCTCGCGGGCAAGCTCGTGTGCGAGACGGTCTGCGAGAAGGCGGACGCCGGCGCCACCGATGGCGGCGCCGTGCCGGCGTGCGCCGCCACCATCCGCAGCGGCACCACGGCGTGCACGCCCAAGACCGAGACCACCTGCGAGACGGCGTGCGCGGCGAAGCTGCACCGCGAGTGCCTGTGCGCGGCGACCACCGGCGCGAAGGGCGTCTGGTTCTGCTTCAGGCCGACGGTCTGCCAGTAGCTCGGCGGTTCACGGTTCCTCGGCGCCGAGCTCCGGCGCCGGCTTCGCGGGTGGCGAGGTCGGCGCCGCGCTCGGCGGCGAGGGCGTGGCGGGCCCGTCCCGCTACTCGCGGAGCGTGAGCCCCGCCGCGACCGGCGCCCCGACCCCGCCGCCCGCGTACTGCGGGGAGGGGTAACAGCTCACGGACGCCGGAGCCGCGTCGAGGTACGGGACGGGGGTGCCGTCTTCGACCGTGGGATCGAGGGCGCAGTAGACCTGGTTGACGACGTGGGTCAGCGCCTCCTTGACGCCCGCGTCGTCGAGCGCCGTGATCGAGGTGCCGTCGGCGGCGATCTGCCACCCCGTGCTCGACTCGGGGAAGACGACGTCGTGGCCGATGGCCTCCGGCGTGCCGTACTCGGGGCAGGCGATCGACGGGCCGACCGTCAGGTGGTCGGGCTTGAAGGCGTTGAGGCTGCCGTTGAACGTCGAGATCTGGCAGCGCGCGCCGATGCGGTCGATGCGGGCGTGCATGTCGTTCGTGTCGCTCAGGCGGTAGACGGCCAGGGGCGTCGCGTACTCCTCGACGACGTCGAGCGACCACGAGCCGGGAGTCTGGTCGAGCGCGTAGACCGACGAGTCGCCGAAGGCGAGCGCGCTGCCCGCGCCCGGCGCCGAGCTCGTCGAGACGGTGCGCATGACGTCCTCGACGGTGTCGAACGTCTGCTCCGACGTGAGGTGGCCGGGGGTGATGGCCGTGATGTTGAGCCGGTGCGCCGTGGGGTTGAACGTCGTCTGCGGCGTGTTCCGCGTGCCGTCGTAAGGCAAGAACAGGCGCTCGTTGCCGTCGTCGAGCCGTATGCGCTGGTCGTCGTCGCCGCCGAAGCTCGACGAGACGAAGTCGGCGTTGAACTCGGTGCCGAGCAGGAAGTTGCCGATCTCGCTGGCGTCGTCGCGGTTGAAGAGGGTGAGCTTCTCGAGGTTGCGCCAGACGCCGCCGCTCGTGAACTGCACGGTGCCGGGGCCGAGCACGCCGTCCGCCGCGAGGATGAGCTGGTCGCTCGAGCCCGGCATGGCGAACTGGTTCAGCGCCGCGGGGAACTCGGGCGTCGTGAGGTCGAACATGATCACGTCCGACCACTGCGAGATGTTCATGGGGTTCGCGGGGTCGGAGTAGGCGCGCGACACCATCATGCGGGTGTCGGAGAAGAGCGTCGTGTGCGAGCCCGAGTACGACCAGCCCACGCCGCCCTTGCGCGGCGCCGCCTGCGTGCCGAGCTCGGCGATCGAGTTGCCGATCAGCAGCAGGGTGTGGAGCTGCTCGCCCTGGTTCGTGAGCACGTAGAACTGGCCGTGCTGGAACTGCAGGTCGTTCTTCGAGTCGATCGAGCCCGGGACCTCGAGGGGCCGGCCCGCGAAGTTGAGCGTCGCGACGCTCGTCGCGCCCGCGCCGGGGTTGCCCATCTCGTAGAGCTGCTGGTCGAGCTTCACGAAGTCACCCGAGTCGTAGCGGTACACGACGAACTCGGTCGACTGCTGCGAGCTGTAGGTCGGGTAGCTCACCGTGTCGGTCGTCGTCTTGTCGCAGACCCAGTCGTAGTACGTGTAGGTCGAGCAGGTCTGACCGACGCGCACCCAGATGTACTGGCTCACCGTGGGCGCCGCCTCCTGGATGCAGTCGAGCAGCGACTTGCCGTTGCAGTCGTAGTCGCCGCCGGCGTTCATCGGCGGCTTGTAGTCGGGGTTCGGCCGCTGCTCGTACTGCGGCGCGCACGTCTTCACCGAGTGCGCGGCGCCCTGGTGGGACGCCGAGCAGTACGAGTAGGTCTGCGTCTGCGTGCCGGCGAACAGCGTGCGGTTGACGTCGCGCGAGAGGACGACGTAGCGATCGCTCGCGCTCACGAAGGGCTTCCAGATCTTGTAGGTCGAGATGACGTCGCCGACCTTGTGGGACTGCGCCGCCATCACGGGGTCCTGGCCCGCGAACGGCTCGGTCATGGGATCGTTGAGGAACTCCTCGTGCCAGGCGATCGAGAGCGGCGCCGCGCCCCACTGCACGGCCGTGACGGCCACGCCCGTCGTCTGCGCGTAATAGTATGGTCCCGGCGCCGGCAGGGCGGCCGCGCCGCCCGCGCTCGCGCCCGAGCCGCTGCCCGCCGAGGGCGCGCCGCCGCCGGGCGTGGCGGTGTTCGTCTGCCCGGTCGTCATGAACGGCGTGAGCACGTTCGTGTAGATCACGATCGTGCTGTCGAAGGTGCGCGCGTCCTGGATGCTCTGCTGGTCGAGCATGACCGCGTCGACGAAGTCGAAGCCCGTCGCGCTCACGCGGAAGCGCAGCAGCGCCGCCTCGGTCACCGACGGCAGGCCGTTGACGAGCAGCACGAGCTCGTTGCCCTGGTAGAAGAAATATTTCGGCTGGCCCGGCAGCTTCAGCGCGCAGCTCAGCACGGGCTTCGGGCCGTCGGTCTTGACGGCCATGAGGCCGTGGCGCTGCGACAGGTAGATCGCCGTGCTGTCCTGGTAGCCCACGAGATCGGGCCGCGTGATCGTGGGCGCGGCGGTGGGCGCGGCGTTGTCCGTGGCCCCGGCGGCCGTCGCCAGCCCCGGCACCGCGCGCGCCTGGGGGATCTTTCCCTTGTAGAGAGGCGGGAGCGACAGGTCCTTGAGGATCTCGACCGGGTGGGTCCACGTGATGCCGCCGAGCGCGTCGGACGCCGTCTGGAAGGCGGCGCTGTTGCTCACCGGGCAGCGCTTCGCCTCGATGGGATCGAGCTTGGCGACCTGATCGGCGAACGCCTGCTCTTTCATGACGACGCCGTCGCCGGGGACGCGGACCTGGGTCCGGTAGCTGACCGTGTAGGCGCTCGTGTCGGACGGCGTGGGCGTTTGGTTCATCATCATCTGAGTCCCGCCGCCGGGCTTGCCGCCGCCGCACCCGCCGAGGCTCCCGGCCGCCGCCAGCAGGAGGAGCGCGCGGATGGCGCGGAGGGTCGAGGTTCGCGAGGCGGGAGGTGAAGCGCGCAAAGCCATGGGCGTCTCCTTGGGCAGCATCGCCGCTTCACCGAGCAAGGGCCGTGCCCACGGCTCGGGCCTCGAATCGCCGGCTTTCGGGCCCGCGCGCGCGGCCGCCGCGCGCGGCGTCCTCACATTCCTGAGGGCGGCGACAAAAAGGGTCGCGCCCCGCGCGCCGGGGCGGGCGGCTCGCGAGCTCGACCGATCCGGGGACGCTGGAGATCCCTGGGCCGAGACGGCGCCGCGCAACGACGGCTGGATGCTGCTGCTGCCCGAGCGCTGACGGCCGGGGCGGCCCCGCCTTGCCTGCCTGATCGCTCCGTCCTACTCTGACCGCCCGGGGGGCGTGATGGCATCGAACGAGGCGGACTATCGGGCGCTCGCGAACGCCCTCCCCCAGATCATCTGGACCTGCGACGCCGAGGGGCGGCTCGACTGGGTGAACGATCGGTGGCTCGAGCTCACGGGCCTGACGCGCGCGCAGTCGCTCGCCGACAAGGGCTCGCTGGCGGCCGTGCACCCGGACGACATCCCCGAGCTCGACCGGCGCTACGCGCACGCGCTCGCGACGGGCACGCCCACGGAGATCGAGTACCGGATCCGCACGAAGGAGGGCGCCTTCCGCCTGCATCTCGGCCGGGTCGTCCCCGTGCGCGACGAGCACGGCGCGATCACGCGCTGGGTGGCGGCCGCGTTCGACGTCCACGATCGCCGGGACGCGGACGAGGCGCTGCGCGCCTCCGAGCGGAGGTTCGAGACCATCTTCCACGTCAACCCGTTGCCCACGGCGGTGACGCGGCTCCGCGACGGCGTCTACCTCGGCATCAACGACGCGTTCACGAAGATGACGGGCTTCTCCCGCGAGGACATCGTCGGCAAGACCGCCGTCGAGCTCGGCATCTGGAGCGCGGAGCAGCGGCTCGCCATCACGGCGCGGCTCCGCGAGGCTCCCGGATCCGGGCTCGACATCCCCTATCGGATGAAGGACGGGCGGTTGGTCACGCTCGCCCTCGCGAGCGCGCGCATCGACATCGGCGGCGAGGCGTGCCTCGTCAACGTGGCCACGGACGTCACCGACCTGCGGGCGGCCGAGGCGGCGATGCGCGAGAGCGAGGCGCGGGCCCGGGCCCGCGCCGACGAGCTCGCCGCCCTCATGGACGCCGTGCCGGCCGCCGTGTGGATCGCGCACGATCGGGAGTGCCGCGAGGTGCTCGGCAACCGCATGGGGCGCGAGCTCCTGCGCATGGACGAGAGCCGCAACGTCTCCAAGTCGGCGGACGATCCGACCTCGACGCGGCACTTCACGGTCTTCAACGGCGGCGTCGAGGTCACGCCCGCCGAGCTGCCGGTCCAGCGCGCGGCGCGCGGCGAGGAGGTGCGCGGCTACGACGAGGAGATCCGCTTCGACGACGGCCAGGTCGTGCACGTCTTCGGCAACGCCGTCCCGCTGCGCGATCCCGACGGCGCGCCCCGCGGCGCGATCGGCGCCTTCGTCGACGTGACCCGCCTCCGGCAGGCGGAGGCGGCCATGCGCGAGGCCGATCGGCGCAAGGACGACTTCCTCGCGCTGCTCTCGCACGAGCTGCGCAACCCGCTCGCGCCCATCCTCACGGCCGCGCAGCTCATGCAGATGCGGGGCGACGTCGCGACGCCGCGCGAGCGCGAGGTCATCATCCGGCAGGTCAAGCACCTCGTGCGCCTCGTAGACGACCTGCTCGACGTCTCGCGCGTCGCGCGCGGCAAGGTCACGCTCTCGAAGCGGCCGCTCGAGCTCGCGACGGTCGTCGCGAAGGCCGTCGAGGCGGCGGCGCCGCTGCTCGAGCAGCGGCAGCACGAGCTCGCGCTCGCCGTGCCGGCGGAGGGCCTCGTCGTCGACGCCGACGAGACGCGCCTCACGCAGGTGGTGAGCAACCTGCTGACCAACGCCGCGCGCTACACCGACCCCGGCGGGCGCGTCGAGGTCGCGGCGGCCCGCGAGGGCGAAGCGGTCGTGCTGCGCGTGCGCGACAACGGCTCGGGCATCGAGCCCGCGCTGCTGCCGAACGTCTTCGACATGTTCGTGCAGGGCGCGCGCGGCTTCGATCGCGCGCAAGGCGGCCTCGGGCTCGGGCTGTCCCTGGTGCGGACGCTGACCGCGCTTCACGGCGGCTCGGTGGCGGCGCACAGCGAGGGGCCCGGGCGCGGGAGCGAGTTCACCGTGCGCCTCCCCGCCTTCACGCCGCGCGAGGAGGCCCCGCTCACGGCCGCTCCCGTGAGCCCGCGCGCCGCCGCACGCGGGCAGCGCATCCTCGTCGTCGACGACAACCGCGACGGCGCCGAGATGATCTCCGACCTGCTCGAGGACATCGGCTACGACGTGCGCCTCGCGGGCGATCCGTCGCAGGCGCTGTCCATCGCCGACGCGTTCCGTCCCCAGGTGGCGATCCTCGACATCGGGCTGCCCGTCATGGACGGCTACGCCCTGGGGCGCGAGCTGCGCGCGCGCCTCGGCGACGCGCCGCCCGTCCTCATCGCCCTCACGGGCTACGGCCAGGAGCAGGACCGGCGGCGCAGCGCCGACGCGGGGTTCACCCTCCACCTCGTCAAGCCCGTCGACCCGGACAAGCTCACGCACGTCGTCGGCGCGCTCGTCGGCGACACCTAGCGGCGCGCCCGATCGGGCTCACGCCGTGGGCGCGCGCGGCCAGAACGTCGAGAAGACCGTGCCCTCGGCGTCGGTCGAGGTCGCCGTCACGCGACCGCCGTGGCCGCGCAGGATCTGAACGACGATGTAGAGGCCGAGCCCGAGCCCGCCGTGGTCGGGCGTCCCCTCCGGCTGGCGCCCGCGCCGGAACGGATCGAAGACGCTCGCCAGCTCCTCGGGCGCGATCGTCGGGCCCGCGTTTTGGACGGAGAGCTCGACGTCGCGCTCGCGTCCGGCGACGCGCACCGTGACGGGACGCTCGGGCGGGCCGTAGCGGAGCGCGTTCTCGACGAGGTTCGTGACCACCTGCGCGGCGCGGTCGGGATCGGCGGGCGCGGCGGCGTCGTCCTCGACGCTGACCTCGATGACGCGCCCCGGGTGCGCCAGGCGCAGGCCCTCGACGGTCTCGGACGCGAGCCTGCCGAGGTCGCCCGGGCACGGGTTCACGGGGATGCCCTCGCGCCGCCGGCTGCGCGCGAAGTCGAGCAGGTCGGAGATCATGCGGCCCATGCGCGCGGTGCTCTTCGCCACGAGCTGCAGGCTCCGTCCGACGTCGGAGGGGAGCTCGGCGCCACGCCGCTTGAGCACCTCGATGGCGAGCGCCGCGCTCGTGAGCGGGCTGCGCAGGTCGTGGGCGAGGATGCCGATGAAGCGCTCGCGCACCTCCTCCCACTCGTCGAGCCTCCTCGTCATGGCCGCGAAGGCCTTGCCGAGCTGCTCGATCTCGCGCGGGCCCGCGAGGGCGGGGATGACCGCGGGCTCGCCGCCGCGGACCGCCGCCGCGCACGCCGAGAGCGTGGCGAGCGGGCGCGTGAGCCGGCGCGCGAGCAGGAGCCCGATCACGAGCGCCGCCATGCTCGCGGCCAGCGCGATCCCCGCCGTCTTGCGCTCCAGCTCGCGCACGGGCGCGAACGCGTCGCCGACGTCGACGTGCGCCATGATGCAGCCCCCGCCGATCTCCTGGACGTAGCGGAACCCGTGGATGATGAGGGCGTCGCGCTTGTCGACCCCGACGACGGCCGCGTTCTTGCCGCCGAGGCACCCCAGCATGGGGCCCTCCTCGACGGGGTGGCTCACGCCGTGCTCGAGCGCGGACCGGTCCGGGGTCATGAAGAACCCGCGCCCGTCGGTGAGGAAGGTCTCGCCGGACCGCCCCAGCTGGGGATCGGGGCCGAAGAGCTCGTCGAGCGTCGCCGCGCGCCACACGACGCGGATGCTGCCGCGCCCGGGCCGGGCGCGCGTGATGACGTAGAAGAAGGCGTTGTTGTCGGGGTCGCGGAACGGCTGCGCGAGCACCGTCGGATCGGGGGGCGGCAGGTCGACGAGCAGCGCGGTCGAGCCGACGGCGATCGGGGCCTCGCCCCGCAGGGTGAGCACGGCGGCCGCGGCGCGCTCCTTCGTGAGGAGGCGCTCCTCTTCCGCGCGGAGGCACGCGCTCGAGGCGCACCCGTCGGGCGTCGCGTCGAGGTAGGCGCCCACACGATCGAACTGGCCGTCCAGCACCCGGACGAGGAGGTGGTGGCGGCCCTCGGCGACGGCCGCCACGATGCGGAAGGCGTCCTGGTGGATGATGCGGCGGCCCGAGCGGTAGGAGAGGTAGCCGACGATCCCGGCCACGCCCAGCGCCACCGAGACGAGCATCAAGGTGAGCTGCGCGCGCAGCGACAGCGACGGTCGGCGCCCGAGCAACACGGCAAAACGCTTAGGCATGGAACCGACGGGGATCAAGCCTGGGCGGCGTCGACGACCAGAGGCCAGGGGCTCGTCCGGGGCGCGCGGTCGCGCGAGCGTGACGCGCAGGAGCGGCGGGCGCGGCGCGCCGGCGCGAGCGCGCTCGAACGTCGCGCCGCGATCGCGCTCCGCGCGGCGGCGCGTCCCGCCCGAGCCGTCGCGACCGCTGCACGCGCGCCCGCGCCCGGGCGCAGATCCCGCGGCGCGCGTCGACGGGTAGGGCGGCGCCCGATTCGACGCCGCCGCCGGCGCGTGCCTGGCGCCGCGAGGCCGCGCTCACCACGTTGCGAGTGATGGCTCGTCACGTCGGGACTCTCGCGTGCGCGGCGGCCGTGGCCGCGGCGCTCGCTCCCGGCGTCGCGCGGGCCCGGCGGGAGCCGGGCGCGGAGGGGCCGGCGCCGGGCCTCGTCCTCGAGCTCTCGGGCGCCTGCCCCGACGGCGAGGCCGTGCGCGCGCTGCTCGCGACGCTGCTCTCGCCCGAGCAGCAGCGCGCGGCGCCCGTGGCGATCCGCGACGACGGGGCCAGCTACCGCGTCGCCGTGCGCGAGGCGGCCATCACGCTCGACGATCCGGCGCGCGACTGCCCGGCCCGCGCGCGCCACGCCGCCGCCTTCGCGGCCGACGAGCTGCGCGCTCACCCCGTCGTCTACGGGCCCCCCCGGTGGACGCTCGAGAAGGGGCTCGTCTACGAGGTCGCGCCCGGCGCGCCGGGCGACTCGTCGTCGTGGGGCGCGGAGTTCCGCGGCGCGTACGGGCCGGGGGCCTGGTCGCTCGTCGGCTGCGCGGGCGCGCGCGGGCCCGTGACGCTGACCTTCCCGAGCGGCTGGAAGGCGGAGCTGCTCCGCATCCCCCTCGACGTGGGCGCGCGCTACACGGTGTACCGCTGGAAGCTCCGGCCGTGGTTCGATCTCGGCCCGTCGCTCACGGTGAACGGCATCCTCGGCGAGAACGTCGTCGACACCGACCGCCAGTGGCGACTCGGCCTCGGCGCGCTCGCCATGGCCGGCGCGACGCTGCCGGTCTGGAAGCTCATCGGCGTGGCGGCGGCGATCGCCGTGCGCTGGGAGCCGCGCGCGTACCGGCTCGAGGTCGATCCCGAGGGCCCGGTCGGCGAGACGCCGAGGTGGTGGCTCGGCCTCTCGCTCAACTACACGATCGACGGAAAGCCGAGCAGCCCGTGACGACGACGCCAACGAGCCCGCCGCGACCGCCGCTCCGGCGCGTGCCGACGTTGTGGCTCCTCGTCGCCGCGCTCGCCGTCATGCTCGCGGCGGCGCGCTGCGGGCGCGACGTTCCTCTGGGCGTCGATCCAGACTCGGGCCCCGCGAAGGCCCTCGACGGCGGCGCTCGGTGAAGGACGTCGCGGCCGGCGTGCGCGCGCGACGGGCGCGCTATCTTCCGCGCAGCGCGCGGCAGGCGGCCTCGAAGTCGTCGCGCGACCCGTACCGCAGCGTGACCTTGGCCGTGCCGGCGTCGGCGGTCGAGGTCACGTGGCGGATCGTGCCCCTCGGCGTGAAGACCTCGGTGAACGAGTTGTCGGGGCTGGCGAGCTCGAGCGCGGGCCCGTTCCAGGCGCCGTGCCACGCGACGTCCCAGCCCGAGGGCAGGCGCTCAGGCGTGCCGCGCCGCAGGCTCAGCCAGGTCTTCGCGCCGTCGGTGGTCCGCCAGGCGTCGACGCGGCCGGCGAGATCGAACGTGTCGGTGGCGCCCGATTCGGTGCAGAGCACGCCGGTCCCCTGGAGCGTGTCGCTGTGGCCGTGGGCGCCGCCGCCGCGGCGCGAGCCCGACCTTCGCCCGAAGATCCAGCCGGCCGTGAAGTCGACGTAGAGGACGTACTTGCCGCCGTTGCTGGCCTCGACGGCGCCGAGGCCGGTCCACTGCCCGAGCGGCGTCCAGCGGCCACCGATCTGCAGCGCCCACGGCGAGAGCAGCGCCTGCAGCCCCACGGGCAGCAGCACCATGAGCAGGAGCAGCGAGAAGCAGCCGAGGCGCCCCCGCGTCCGGGGCGCCTGTCCGAGGGGCGGCGCGGCGCGCGGCATGGCGCGACGATAGCCCATCCCCGCGCCGCCGGCGCTCAGCGCCGCGGGTGCTTCTGGAAGAAGTCCCAGATGACGGCGCCCGCGTCGAAGTCGTCCGGCGTGTTGCCGCGCCTCCGCAGGCCCCAGATGCTCTCGCCGCCGGGCCAGGCGTGACCGCCGCCCTCGATCGTGTAGAAGACGACGTCGGTGCCGGCCGCGCAGGGGCCGTACTCGTCGACGCGGGTCTGGGTTCCGTCGTGGGGGTCGAGGTCGGGCAGGCGCGACGAGCGCGGCGCCTCCGGACAGCCGTCGCGCTTCGTCCAGGTCGCGGTGCTGGCGCGGATGTCCTGGTCGAAGGGCACGATGGCGTCGTCGGTGCCGTGCATGGCGAGGACCGAGACGGGCGGGCCCGAGGCGCAGGCGCGCGCCACGTCGTAGGCCATGCCGCCCGACACGGGCGCGATGGCGGCGAAGAGGTCGGGGCGCTCGCACCCGAGGCGGTGGACCATCATGCCGCCGTTGGAGAGGCCGGCGGCGAAGACGCGCCGGCGGTCGATGGCCAGCTCGCCGGCGAGGGCGTCGACGAGCGTCGAGATGAAGCGGACGTCGTCGGGCAAGGGGGCGCCGGGCGCGGCGCTGATCCAGCCGTCGGTCCAGCGGCGCGGCGAGCCGAGCGCCTGGGGGTACACGACGACGGCCCCGTACCGGTCGGCGATGACGTCGAAGGTCTGGCGCGTCCGCCGTTCGATCTCGGCGGCGCGGCCTCCCATGCCGTGCAGCACGAGCACCAGCGGACGGCCGGGCTTCGCGGGCCCGCCGGCGTGGACCAGGTACTTGCGCTCGACGCCGTCGACCGAGAGGTGGCGCTCGGTGGTGCCAGGGCCCGGCCGCGGCTCCCGACCCCAGAACAAGACCGCCGCCAGGATGGCGGCGACGGCGAGCGCCCTCCAACGCTTGGGTGTCACGCGCCCGCGATGATACGGCCGCGGCGGAGCGTCGCGCGACAGCCGGTTTTCGGAGGGGCGTTCGGATTTCGGTGGGCGCGCGCCGCGCGGGCGTGCAACCTAGCGCGATGCCCGAGGGCCCTCCCCGAGACGCCGCCGACCGTCAGTCCCTGGAGCTCGTCGAGAGGCTCGAACGCCTCGTCGAGGACGGGACGCGCCTCGCGGAGCTCGAGCCCGAGGTGCGGCGGCGCTTGCTCATGGCCGCCGGGCGGCTCTCGCGGCCGGAGCGCGCCGAGTGGCGCGCGCGCACGCGGGCCATCCGGCGCAAGGAGCGCGAGGTCGTGGAGGCGGCGGACGAGGCGGCGCTCGAGGCGACCGGGATCCGCGCGGCGCGCCGCGCGCCCGTGTACCGCACGCCCCGCCCCGCGCCCGGGTGGGCCGACGCGCCCGCGCCGGGGCGTCCCGGCGACGGCGCCGGGCCGCGCCTGCACGAGCCGCGCAAGTGCTACGTGTGCAAGGCGTCGTTCGTCGAGCTGCACGCCTTCTACGATCAGCTCTGCCCGCCGTGCGCCGAGCTCAACTGGCGCAAGCGTCACCAGACGGCCGATCTGCGCGGCCGCACGGCGCTCGTCACGGGCGGGCGCGTGAAGATCGGTTACCAGGCGTCGATCATGCTCCTGCGCGCGGGCGCGCGCGTGCTCGTCACGACGCGCTTCCCGCGCGACGCCGCGCGCCGCTACGCCGCCGAGCCCGACTTCGCCGCCTTCGCGCCCCGCCTGGCGCTCTTCGGCCTCGATCTGCGCCACACGCCGAGCGTGGAGCTCTTCGCGCGGCGCCTCGCCGAGCGCGAGCCGCGCCTCGACTTCGTCCTGCACAACGCCTGTCAGACGGTGCGCCGCCCGCCCGGGTTCTACGCCCACCTCGTCGAGGACGAGCGCGCGCCGCCGGAGGCGCTGCCGCCCGCCGAGCGCGAGGTGCTGCGCGACTACCACGCGCTGCGCGGCGAGCCGGCGCTCGGGGGCGCGCGCGGGCTCCTCGACGCGCCCGCCCTCTCGCAGGCCGCGGCCCTCGCCGAGGACCGCCTGCTCGACGGCGCGCGCCTCACGCTGTTCCCGGCCGGGCAGCTCGACCAGGACCTCCAGCAGGTCGATCTGCGCGGCGTCAACAGCTGGCGCCTCAAGCTCGGCGAGGTGCCGACGGTCGAGCTGCTCGAGGTGCAGCTCGTCAACGCCGTCGCGCCGTTCGTGCTCACGGCGGCGCTGCGCCCGCTCCTCGCGCGCGACGGCCGGCGCGACAAGCACGTCGTCAACGTGTCCGCCATGGAGGGCCAGTTTTACCGCGCGCACAAGACCGACAAGCACCCGCACACGAACATGGCGAAGGCCGCCCTCAACATGCTGACGCGCACCTCCGCCGCCGACCTCGTCCAGGACGGCATCCACATGAACAGCGTCGACACGGGCTGGGTGACCGACGAGGACCCGGCGGCGATCGCCGCGCGCAAGGTCGAGGAGCACGGCTTCTCGCCGCCCCTCGACATCGTCGACGGCGCCGCCCGCATCTGCGACCCGATCTTCGTGGGGCTGAGCACGGGCGAGCACCCCTTCGGGCTCTTCTTCAAGGACTACAAGCCCGTCCCCTGGTGAGGCGGCCCACTGGCCGCGTCCCCTGGTGCAGCGCGCCGTGATTGCGCTCGCGCGCGCCGGCGCGGGCTGGCCTCGACGCCGCGTCGAGCCCATGGTTGCGAAGAGGCGACGGGTGGACCGCCGCGCGCGCAGGTGACAGGGGAGCGGAGCAGCCGGGGCCGAGGCGTTCGCCAGCGCCTCGGCCGAGCGGCGGGGTGGATGGCGACGATGGTCTCCGTGGCCGTCGCGGCGACGCTCGCGCTCGCGTCGCGCGCCGCGGGGACGGACTCCGGCCCGCGCCTGCTCCCCGTGCCCCTCATCTCGCAGGCCACGCCCTGGACCTGCGGCCCGGCGTCGCTCATGGCGGCGCTCGTCTACTTCGGGGTCTTCGACGAGCCGGAGTCGCGCCTCGACGACGAGCTCGGCGCGACGCCCGAGGACGGCGTCGCGCCCGCGCGCATCGCCGCCGAGGCGCGCCTTTACGGGCTCGACGCCGAGGTGAAGACGGAGATGTCGCTCGCCGACCTCGCCGAGGCGCTCGGCCGCGGCGCGGTGGTGATCGCCGCGCTGCAGGCCTGGCCGGCGGAGCCGGGCGCCGACCTCGAGCGCGGGTGGGAGAACGGCCACTACGTCGTCGTCGTCGGGCTCGACGCCCGACGCGTCTACGCGATGGATCCCTCGGTGCGCACCGGCTACGCGTACCTCACGCGCGACGCGTTCGTGCGGAGGTGGCACGACTACGACGTCGTCGGCGGGCGCCGCCTCTCCTGGCAGCGCCTCGGCATCGTCCTGACCGGGCCGCGCCCCCTGCCGCGCTACCCGGCCGAGCCGACGCCCATCGAGTAGCCGGCCGGTGGGCGCGGGCCTCAAGTTTTCGGCGGCGGAGCCGATACCGGATGCGATGTCGTGTCGGCTGCGACGGTCCGCGGGTGTTCTGGTCGGATGCTTCGGCCTCGCCGCGCTGGTGGCAGGCTGCGGCGACGCGCACGTGGCGGGCGGCGCGGGCGCGGCCGGGCGCGGGCCCGAGACGGGTGACGCGTCGGTCGGGGGCGCGGCGGCGGGGGAGGGCGGCAGCGGCCTCGATCTCTTTGGATCGGGGGGCCTGGCGGGCGTGCCGGCGAGCGCGGGTGGGGGCGGCGGCGCCTCGATCCCCTCGTGCAAGGCGGCGGGCGACTGCGCGGCCGGTCAGGTGTGCCTCGGCGGGACGTGCCAGGCCGATCCTTGCGCGGCGGCGCCCGCGGGCACGTGCGCCGCGGGCAGCAAGTGCCGCGCGACCTGCGTGCGCACGACCGATCCGTGCGCAGGCAAGGTCTGCCCCGATGAGCAGACGTGCGTCGACGGCGACTGCCTCGCGGGCTGCTTCGACGTGCCGTGCAACGGCGTCAAGTGCGCGACGGGCCAGTTCTGCGATCCGGGCACGGGCAAGTGCGCCGCCGTCAAGGCGTGCGCCGCCGAGTGCGGCGCGGGCTACGCCTGCGATCTCACCTGCGCGGCGCCGAGCCCGTGCGCGGGCGTCACGTGCCCGGCCCAGCAAGTGTGCGCGGGCGGCAAGTGCGTCGGCGATCCCTGCGCCGGCGTCGACTGCGTCGCGGGCAGCGTGTGCAGCAACGGCAAGTGCATGAACACCTGCGACTGCGGCGGCAAGAGCTGCGGCACGAACGGTCGCTGCGTCGGCGGCCGCTGCGAGTGCACGCCGACCTGCCCCACCGACGGCAGCCGCGCCGGAATGGACGACGGCTGCGCGGGCACCTGCCCGTGCGCGAAGGGCAGCAAGCTCTACAAGGGCGCGTGCTGCGCGCCCGCCTGCCCCGCCGACGGCTCGGGCGACGGGATGTCCGACGGGTGCGGCGGCACGTGCCCGTGCGCGAGCGGCTCGCGCCTCTACAAGAACGCCTGCTGCGCGCCCAGTTGCCCGACGGACGGCTCGCGCGCCGGCATGGACGACGCCTGCGGCGGCGCGTGCCCTTGCCCCGCGGGCAAGAAGGCGTACATGGGCGGCTGCTGCGCGCCGAGCTGCCCCACCGACGGGAGCCGCGGCGGCATGAGCGACGGCTGCGGCGGCACCTGCGGCTGCCCGAGCGGCGAGACGGCGTACAAGGGCGCGTGCTGCAAGCCGCAGTGCCCGATCGACGGATCGTGCGGCGCGAGCAACGGCTGCGGCGGAACGTGCGGCTGCACGACGGGCGCGTGCGTGGGCGGCATCTGCGTCGCGAGGCAGTGCAACCCGCTGTGCGGCTGCGGCCAGACCTGCGAGGACGGCAAGTGCGTCGCCGTCCAGTGCGACGTCGACGTCCAGCGCTGCGGGTGCGGCTGCTGCGCGGCGGGCGAGGTGTGCGTCGCCGGCCGCTGCATGAACAACGTCCCGGTCCCCTGACGAGCGCTACCGAACGCCGTCGGGCGTCACCCGACGGTGCCGTCGGAGCGTCACGAAATCGCGACGAAGACGCGGCGGGCCAGGCAAATCGCGGGTGGCACGGTTCTGGAATCGTCGGAGCGGACACTGTTCATGGAGGTGGCCGATGATCCGAAAGCTCGTTGGTGCGTCAGTCGTCGCCGGTGCGCTCGCGCTCTGCTCTTCTCTCGTGCAAGCGAAGGAGCCGACCGCGGCCGAGACCGAGGGCAATCGCATGGAGCGCAAGGGCAACGCGGAGGAGCGAGCGGCCGACGCCGACAAGGCGCGCGCCGCGCGGCTCGAGAAGAAGGGGAAGGCCGTCAAGTCGGAGGGCAAGGATGACGGCGACAAGGCCGAGGAGGCGCGCGGCGAGCACCTCGAGAAGAAGGGCAAGGCGAAGATGAAGGCCGCCGAGGCCCGCGGCGACGCCGCCGACACGATGGAGAAGGCCGGCAACAAGGCCGAGAAGGCCGGCGTGAAGGACAAGAAGGCGGAGGAGAAGGCCGGCGAGCGCTAGCCGCTTCAGGTCTCGTACACGAGCCCTGCTCGCGCATCGGCGCGCTGCCCCCGCCGCGCCGAAGCGCTCGAGACGCCGCGGCGGGTCGCGATCTCGACGCGGCGGCGCGATGGAGCAATGAAACCGGCGCTCCCCGGCCATGGGTCCGGGGAGGGAGCCGCCGTGACGAGACCACCGATGC
Organism: Polyangia bacterium; assembly: GCA_035546175.1. GTDB lineage: Bacteria > Myxococcota_A > Polyangia > Fen-1088 > Fen-1088 > DASZFV01. Next base: position 192 of record DASZWW010000354.1, on the reverse strand, counting down.
CGAGGGCCGCGCCGCTCGCGGCCACGCTCTGCGCGGCCTGGCTCCTCGGCTGCTCGAGCGGGACGATCAAGGGGACTCGGGGCGCGGGGACCGGCGGCACGAGCGGGAGCTCGGCGGGCGCGGCGGGGGCCGTCACGTCCGGCAGCGCGGGCGCCGCCGGCGCGGCGACCGGCGCGGCGGGCGCGAGCGCCA
>DASZWW010000353.1:0-20254 GCA_035546175.1 Polyangia bacterium | reverse complement strand
TGAAGACGATCTCCTCCGGAGCCGCGCCGAGCAGCGCGGACACCTCGCCTCGGGCCCGCTCGACCGCGGCGCGCGCCGCGCGCCCCGCGGCGTGCACGCTCGAGGCGTTCCCGGCGGGCGCCCGCAGCGCCGCCGCCATCGCGTCGGCGACCTCGGCGCGGACGGGCGCCGTCGCCGCGTGGTCCAGGTAGATCCGCTCCTTCACGGCCGCGATTCTGGCGGTTTTCAGCCCAGCCGCAAGCCCGACGCCGCCCCGGGGCTGCCGCCGGGAGGCGCCGCGGCCACGGGCGAGCACCCCGGGCTAGACGCGCCGGAACGCCCGCACGTCGAGCCCGCCCGCGAGGTGCTTGTCGAGCAGGCGCTCGAGCTCTTCGACGGTGACGCGGTTGTAGAGGACGGCCGAGGGCGCGTCGAGGCCGGCGTAGACCTGCCAGCCGCGCACCTCGTCGGTGTCGTAGACGAGCACGTTCGGGCCGCGCAGGCAGTGCCCGAAGCAGGTCTCCCAGGCGAGCGTCACGCGGTCGCCGACGCCGCGCGCGGCGACGAGCGCCTCGAGCCGGGCGTGCAGCGCGGCGGAGTTGCGGCGCTCGCCGCAGGTCGGGCCGCGGCACACCATGACGGTGAGGCGCCGCGGCTCGGTCACTCGTCGGCCGTGGAGGCGGCCGCGCGCAGGCGCGCCTCGGCGCCCGCCGTCTGGGCGAGCGCGCGCCGGAGGTGGACCCGCAGCGGCTCGACGGTGTGCGGCTCCTCGGCGAGGTAGAGCAGAAGCTGCCGCTCGGCGGGGCCGCCGAGGGCGAGCATCGCCTCCGACGCCGCGACGAGGGGCGTCGGATCGCCGTCGTAGAGAGGGTCGGCGCGGTACATCGTCACGAAGTCGTGCAGCGCCGGGAGCGCGTCGGTGGCGCCGATCGCGGCGAGGGCGCGCGCGATCTGCGTGAGCGCCGCGGGCGGCGTCTCGGGCCGGCGCAGGTGCTCGACGAGCGCGGGCGCCGCCGTCGTCGCCTTCATGGCGCCGGCCGCGCGCGCCAGGATCTCGACGGCGGGCGCGCTCTTGCCCTCGGCGTAGTCGGCGTGCGTCGACAGCACGCGCGCGAGCAGGTCGGCCGCCGACCCGTCCTTGCGCGCGATGAGCGCCTCGCCCGCCTTCTGGTACACGGCGGCGGGCAACCCCTGCTGCTCCGTGACCTTGAGGAGCTGCTCCGTGACCTCGTGGCCGGGCTGGCGCGCCAGCTCCTCGATGGCGAACATCTTCACGTCCCAGAACCGGCGGTCCGGATCCCACACGATCTTCGAGAGCGTCTCGCTGAGCGGCGGCGCCGGCGCGGCCCCGCCGCGAGGCGCCCAGCCCTCGGCGTCGAAGGTCGCGCCGCGCACGACCTCGCCCGGCAGCTTCGCCGCGAAGATCCGCGCGCCCGTGCGCGCGTCGAGCGCGCCCACGTCGCCGTCCGCGGAGACGAAGGCGATGGCGTCGCCCACCACGGCCGACGCGACGGCCTCACTCTCGGGGTGGTTGTAGGCCCACTTGAGCTCGCCCGTGCGCGCGTCGAAGCCGAAGAAGAAGCGGTAGTTGTGCACGAAGGCGAGATCGTCGCGGAAGCGCGCGTCGCCCGCCGGCGTCATCCGCCAGAGGATGCGGTTGCGATCGAGGGCCGAGTAGTCGCCTTGCTCGGGGCGGTAGAGATCGAACCAGTACACGGGCCGCACGAACTCGGGCAGCTTGGCGCGCGCGTAGCCGCCCGACTTGCGCGAGCCCGCCGCCGTGCCCGGCGTGAGGCGGAAGACGCCCGCCGAGCCGAAGAACAGGCCCTCGGGCAGGGCGCGCACGAAGGTGGCCGCCTCCTCGCTCGAGAGCACCTGCGCGAGCTGCTCGCCGTTGTCGGCGTCGAGCAGCGTGACGTACTGCGACTGCACGGGCACGGCGACGAGGCCGCCTCGCGCCGCGGGCGCGCCCACGTTCCCCGAGGAGAACTCGTGCCGCCAGCGCATCCCGCCCGTCGAGGCCTCGAGCGCGCGCAGCGACGCCTTGCCGCCGTGCAGGTGCTGGCCGCCCTCCTGGACGGTCAGGTAGACGTTCTTGCCGTCGACCGCGTAGCCGAGCAGGCGCTCGCCCTTGGCAATGGCCTGGCGCCAGCGCTCCGCGCCCGTCGAGATGTCGCGCGCGACGAGCGCGTCGGCCGCGCCGTACACGAGGATGTCCGGGCCCACGGCCACGCGCGCCTTGAGCTCGGCGGGCTGCGTCCACAGCACGCGCGACTCGGCGAGATCGTACGCCGCGAGGCGCGGGCCCTTCGTGCCGCCGAGCGCGAGGAAGGCCAGCGGGCGCCCGGCCGCGTTCTCGGGCCGCCCCGTGGCCGTGCCGGCGGGCGTCTTGCCGAGCGCAGACGCGACGTCGTCCGAGTTGCCGGCGCGCTGATAGGCGCTCGTCGCGCAGCCGGCCGCGAGCGCCGCGGCGGCCATGGCGACCGCGCCGAGGCGCGCCGCCGAGGCGAGGAGCCCGCGGCCCGCGAGGGTCCTCATTTGGCCGTCCCCTTGTCGTCGATGAGCTTCTGCGCCTCCTTCTTCGAGGGCCGGTCGTCCTTCGCGGGGACCGTGGCGATGTACTCGACGAGCGCCGTCGTCGCCGCCGCCCCCGACAGGTGGCCGACCGTGCGCACGACGTCGACGCGCAAGGGATCGGCGACGTCGTCGCGCTTGAGGTACTCGCCGAGCGCCGAGGCGATCACGTTGTCGTCGACGCTGCCCTGCAGCTCCGCCAGCTGGGGCACGAGCTCGGGCGTCGCGAGCAGCCCGAGCGCCGGCGCCGCGCCCGCGTCGTTGCGCTTGACGAGCTCGAGCAGCCGCGGCCCCGCCTTCGCCTCCTTGCGCGCCGCGAGCGCGTCGGCCGCCGCGGCGCGCACGTCGGGCGCCTGGTCGCCGAGCGCCGCGAGCAGCGCCGGCACGACGCGCTCGTCCTTCATGGCGGCCAGCGCCTTGACGGCGCGACGCCGCAGGTCGGGCGAGTGGTTCCCCGCGTAGACCTCGAGCGCGTCGACGGCGCGCGGATCGCCGAGCGCGCCCAGCGCCTCGACGGCGACCTCCAGCCGCGCCGGCGGCCCGCCGACGCTCAGCAGGTCGACGAGCGGCTCCATGGCGTTCGACGCCCCCGACTGCCCGAGCGCCTTGGCCGCGTCGATGGCCCCCGGATCGTCGTCGCCGAGGAGGATGTCCCGCACCTTCGCCAGCTTCTCCGCCGGCAGCTTCGGCGCCTCCTTCTTGGCCTCCGCGGGCGTCCCCTTCTTCCCCTTCGCCTTGGCGCTCTTGCCCGCCTGCGCCGCGCCCGAGGAGATCAACACCACCACCGTCGCTAAGGCTGCATATCTCACGAGAGTCGCTTAATACCTTTCCCCAACGGTAAGGTCAATTGCCCTCACTCCCCCAAACGTTTTGCCGAAGCCCCGATTTACCGACGGGAGCGCTGGCTCCGCCAGCGCGGCTCACCTCAGCAACCCTCTTGGGGGGCCCGCGGGGGGGCCGAAGGCCCACCCGCGCTCAGTGTCCCTTCGCCTCGTCGTCGCTGAACTCGACCTTGCCGCTGTAGTTCGCGCCCTTGCCGAGGAGCCAGAAGCTGGTCGTGGCGATGATGCGCCCGCGCGACTCGGCGGTCATCATGTAGTGCTTGCGCACGTCGAACTCGGGCTTGGCGAGCACGATGTTCGAGCTGAAGATGCGCGAGCCCTTCTCGCGCGTGTACTGCGCGTCGCCCGCGACGTACTTCTTGCCCGCCGTGATGTCGTAGAACTTGACCTGGATCTCGCTGTCGTTGAGCGGCTGCGCGAAGAACGCGATGTACTCGACGTTCCAGGAGCCCTTGTCGGCGCCGTCCTCCTCGGTGGGCCACAGCTTGTCGGTCTTGCCGGCGTTCACGGCCGAGATGAACGCCCCCGCCGACGAGAACCGCAGCGGCAGGCGCTTCTTCATGATGATGATGCGCCCCTTGAAGACGTCCTCGGGCTTGGCGCCCCCCGCCTCCGTGCGCGCGCCCGCGAGCGTCAGCGCGAAAAGAGCCACGAAGCCGATCGCGATCCGTCTGTACATGCGTGCTCCCGGAGTGTTGGGGTCACATTGTAAGCCGAGGCGCGCGCCGCGCAGAACGAAATGCGCGCGCCACGGATTTGGCGCAAAAAAAACCCTAGTTGCGCGGCGCGCGCGAGCTGCCGAAGAGGCCCTCGAGCCGCTTGACGGTGTCGGCGTCGAGGTGCGATTTCTCGCGCGCGAGCCGGAGCACGTCGCGCCCCACGAGCCGGTAGAGCTCGAGGAGCTCGGGCGCCTTCGCCTCGAGCGTGCGCAGGTGCTGCTCCACCGACGACACGTCGCCGCGCTCGACGGGGCCCGTGAGCGCCCCCGGCAGCCCCACCTGGGCGAGGTTCTGCACGACGCTCGACAGCAGCGGGATGAGCGCCGGGAGCGCGTCCTGCTGCGGCACGCCCGCCGTCACGAACAGCCGCTGCGCCATGTCGGCGAGGGCGACGACGTAGTTCGACGCCAGCACGGCGCCCGCGTGGTAGAGCGGCAGGTTCTCGGCCTCGAGGAACACGGCGCGCGCTCCCAGCGCCCGCACGAGGCGCTTGGCGTGGGCGCGCGCGGGCTCGTCGCCCTCGATGCCGAACGCCACCTCGGTCATGTGCTCGACGGCGACGCGCGGATCGGCGAACGAGACGAGCGGGTGCAGCGTGCCGAGGGCGCGCACGTGCGGCCGCGCCGCCGCGAGCACGCTGGCCGCGGCGTTGGCGCCGGAGGTGTGCAGCAGCACCTGGTGCGGGCGGAGGCGCTTCTCGTTGATGAGCCGCTCGACGACCTCGCGGATGCGCTCGTCGCGCACCGAGATGATGATGATGTCCGACTCCGAGATGATGTCCGGGATGTCGCCCGTGCTGCCCACCACGCCCGAGATCGCGCGCGCCGCGTCCGTGAGCTCGACCTGCCGCCCGTGCAGCCCGATGACCGGGATGCTCGCGCGCACGAGCCGCGCCGCGAGCGCCGTGCCCACGACGCCGGCCCCCATGATGAAGACGGAGGGGGTGGGCTCGGGCGGGCCCTCCGAGAGGGCGCGGGCGTTCACTTCGGCTTCGTCCATGTAGCTGCTCATGCGGGCTCCCTGTAAAGACCGTGGCGATATATGTAGTCGAGAACGGCGCGCGGCACGAGCCCCTCGGCGGATTTTCCGGCGCGAAGCAGGCTGCGCACCTCGGTGGAGCTCACCTCGGGCATCGTGACGGGCGAGTGGTCGGCCGCGCCCCTGGCGGCGCGCCGCCCGATGATGATGAACGGCACCGTCGCCTGCAGCTGCTCCGCGCGGTACCAGGTGGGCACCTCCTCGACGATGTCGCTGCCGATCACCAGCGAGTACTCGTTCGCCGGGTGCAGCTTGCGCAGGCGGCGCACGGTGTTGAGCGTGCGGCTCGGCCCGCCGATCGTGCGCTCGATCTCCGTGACGCGCGCGCGCGCGCCCAGGCCCTTGACCGCGATCTCGCACATGCGCAGCCGGTTGTCGAACGGGGCGAGCGGCTTGTGGAAGGGGTGCTTCCAGCACGGCACGAACCAGATCTGGTCGACGGGCGCCGTCTCGAGGACGTAGAGGGCGACCATCTGGTGCGCGACGTGCGGGGGGTTGAAGCTGCCGCCGAAGAGCGCGACGTGCATTCTCTAGCCGTACTCCGGCAGGAGGTGCGGCGCGCGCCGCTCGCCGAAGGCCCGCTCGAACTCGGCGAACCCGGCCACGAGCTCGTCGAGGCTCGCGCCCGCCTCGATCCCGCGCCGCGCCGCCGCGCTGCCGGTGAGCAGATCGATGGCCGGCGGATCGGCGACGAACTCGTAGGGCTCCGTGCGCCAGCGGAAGTCGGCGGGCGCCTGGGCGCGGGCCGCCGCGAGCAGCGCCAGCCCCGTGCGGTAGGGGCGGAACGTCGCGCGGTCGGTCACGTGGAGCTGCACGCCGCCGCAGGAGCGGCTCGCGAACTTGTGGAACATGGGCCGGAACGACAGCGGGCGGAACCGCACGCCCCGCAGCCCCAGCCCCTCGAGCCGCGCCGCGAGCTCGTACCCGTCGAGGAAGGGCGCGCCGACGATCTCGAACGGGCGCGTCGTGCCCCGGCCCTCCGAGAGGTTCGTGCCCTCGACGAGGCACTGACCCGGGTACACGAACGCCGTGTCGAGCGTCGGCATGTTGGGCGACGGCAGCACCCAGGGCAGCCCCGTCGCCTCGAAGGACATCGCGCGCCGCCAGCCCCGCATCGCGATGACCGTGAGGTCGCAGTCGAGGGGCCGCGCGAAGCGCGGCGCGCCCCAGGGCATGCCGGCGCGCACGAGCCGCGCGATCTCGCCCGCCGTCATGCCGTGACGCACGGGCACGGCGCCGAGCCCCACGAACGACTCGCACGCGGGCTCGACCGTGCCGCCCTCGACGTCCTCCCCGCGCCCGCCGAGCGGATTGGGCCGATCGAGCACGACGACGGCGACGCCCGCGCGCGCCGCCGCCTGCATGGCGAGCGCCATCGTCCAGACGTACGTGTAGTAGCGGCTGCCCACGTCCTGCAGGTCGACGACCAGCACGTCGACGTCGGCGAGCTCCGCGGCGCTCGGCGCGAGCGACTCGAACGTCTGGCCGTAGAGGCTCGTCACGGGGATGCCCGTGCGCGCGTCCCGGTCGTGGTCGACGCCGATCATGTCCTGCGCCTCGCCGCGCACGCCGTGCTCGGGCCCGAACAGACGCCGGGGCGTCACGCCCGCGGCCACGAGCCGGTCGACGACGTGCACGAGCGCCCCGTCCACGCTCGCCGGGTGGCACAGCACGCCCACCCGCCGCCCCTCGAGCAGATCGAGCCGCTCAGCGCAAAGAACGTCGAGTCCGGTCTCGATCACGAACGCGACTCTACATGACGGGCGGGGGTCCGGGACCCTCTCAGGGTCCCAGACTCAGAAAATGGGGACGGGTTTGAGCGTGACCTGATCGCCGTGGGCGTTGACCCGGAAGCGGACCATCCGGCACTTCCACTTCTGCTTGAGGCCGCCCTCGATGAGGCGGAGCTTCGCCGTGAAGGCCTGGACCGTGATGCCCTTGGTCGGCTTGCCCTGCGCCTTGAGCGCCGCGCTGTACTCGTTGAAGATGCGCGCATAGTAGATCGGCTCGGCCTCCTGGCCGAGCGCCGTGGCCTCGGGATCGGCGCCGGGCGAGCCGCTCGCGTCCTCGACGAGCATCTGCTCGGACTTCCACTTGTTGGCCTCGTCGGCCTCGTCCTCGCCCTCCTCCTCGTTCGGCTCCTCGCGGCCGAGCAGGCGCGCGAGCATGACGTTGAGCGCGTTCGAGAGGCCCTCGAAGTCCTGGCCCACCGGCTTGAACATGTAGTCGATGTTGCCGTTGATGATCTCGGCGACGCCGAGCTCGATCTTGTCGAGCGGCTTGATGAAGCGCAGCGCCGTCATGACGCTGGCGCCGAGGGCCACGAGGATCGCCAGCACGCCGAAGAGCAGGATCTTCATCCCCACGTCACCGACGGGCTCGAGGATGTCGGCGACCGACTTGAGCACCACGACGCCGCTCGTGCGCGAGAAGGCGTTGCCCTGGAGGGGCGCCGCCATCGCCGCGTACTCGCGGCCGTCGAGCGACACGTGGAAGAGCGCCGTCGGCGCGTTCTTCGTGAGCGCCTCCTGGCCCCACTTCTCGGCCGACTGGAACAGCGCCGGGTTGAGGGCCTGCGTCTTGTTGCCGTCCTCCTTCGCGCTGTCGCCCGCGCCCTCCGAGACGAAGCTCGTGGTGGCCATCTTGCCGTCCTGGAAGTAGCCGACCTCGACGCCGAGCAGGTCGCGCTTGAGCTGCGCGTCGCGCGCGTCGATCACGTAGCCGACGAGCAGCGCGCCCTTCGTCGAGCCGTCGGGGTGGATGATCGGCGCGACGGCGACGCGCGTCATGCGCCCGCTGAAGGTCCAGATGTCCTTCGTCGGCTCACCGCGGAGGGCGAGCGCGACGGCAGGGTACTTCGAGCGAAAGTCCTCGCCATACATGGCGTTGACGTTCAGGTCGCGCGCGACGACCTTGCCCGCCGAGTCGAGGATCGCGACGATGTCGGCCTTGCGCGCCCCGCCCTTCTGCAGGAACGCGTTGACGTCCTCGCACTGCTCGAAGGCGGCCTGGCGCCGCCCGGTCTCGTCGGCCTTGTCGAACACGCCCACGATCGCGGCGCGGTGGCTCAAGCTCGCGACGAGATTGGCGAAATCGAGCGCCTCCAGCCGGGCGATCGACTGGTGCATCCGCTGGCCGCGAGAGACCTCGGTCTCCACTTCCTGAACGAGCGTGTCCTTGAGCTCTTTCGTGACGATCGAGTAGAGACCGCCGGTGAGCGCGGCCAAAATGATGGCTGCGACAAGCCCGATCTTCATGCGGTGCATGTCCTGGCTCCTGTAGTGGGGCTGAGAGGTGGAGGGGCGCTGTTGACGGGGTGCGGTGCAGTGCAGATCAGCGACTAGGAGAGGCTTTGCGGCTCGACGGTGACGACGCGGGAGGCCGGATTATCGAGCAGCGCTGCGCTCCGAGTCAATGATTGGGGGACTGCTTCGGCAGAACGGCGAAAAATTTGACCACGGAGTCGAATGAACTTACATGTAGGGAAACATCCTCCGGAGGCCTCTCATGCGTTCGTCTTCCACCACGTCGCGCGTTCTCGACCGCCGTCACGAGACAAGGACCGCCGCGTCGGACCGGCGCACGTTCGCGCGCGTCGGCACCGACCTCTACGTCAACCGCTTCTTGAACGGCCACCCGTACATGTGCCGCATGACGGACATCAGCCGGACGGGCGCGCGCCTGGTGCCGCTGCTCGAGCCGGACACGAGCCGGTCGCCGCGCTTCATGGGGCTGCAGTTCCAGCTGCCGGGACAGGACGAGATCCTCACGGCCTCGGGCGAGATGATCTCGCTCAAGAGCGGCACCACCGACGGCAAGAGCGTCGGCATCCGCTTCACGAATCTCCCGCCGCAGGCGGCGTGGGCGATCGAAGCGTTTCTCAAAGCCGCCTGAGCGCGTGTCTTACCCTTGGTCAAATCCAGAAACGTACTGTGGTTTGGCGGGGTTCGCTTGACAGGTCCGAAGGCCATTTGTATGGTCCGGTCTCCGCACGCCGACCTCGCCCGCAGGACGCGTGAAGTGAACCAAGACCACGCCCGGAGGACCTCGTGGATCAGAACCGAAAGCCTGGCGCCCCGCCCGCGAAAGACATCAGCGATCTGAAAGCGCGCTTGGGGCTCAAGCGGCCCGAGGCCGCGGCGCCCGCGCCTGCGCCAGGCCCCGGCATTGCCCGGCCCACGGGCGTCCTCCCCACCGGCTTCCCGGGCCACGGTCCGATTCCGGGCGCGGCCGCCGCCCCGCAGCCGGCGCAGCCGCCCGCCGCGCTCGATCCCTACGCCGGCATGAAGCCGCAGCAGGGCATGTTCGATCTCCGGACGATCGACGACGGCGCCCCCGTCGAGAACGTGCGCTCGGGCCGCGGCAAGGCGGCCCTCGTGACGTCCATCATCGTCGGCATCGCCGGCTTCGCGCTCGGCGCCGGCCTCGGCGTCTCGGGCGTCGGCCGGGCCAACATGAACACGGCGAACCACGCCGCCAAGACGGTCAAGGCCGAGCTCGACGAGATGCAGAAGACGCTCACGCAGGTGGGCACGGCGATGGCGTTCAGCCAGCAGCGCCTCGGGCAGCAGAAGAAGGACGCGCTCGAGTACGACCCCATCCTCATCGCCGATCTCGAGAAGGTGAAGCTCGACCCGCGTCCCGACACGAGCAAGATCTTCCGCGTCGACTACTACCGCCTCGAGGACATCGTCGTCGATCGGCTCTTCAACTACTACTACGACACGATCGCGCTCTACAACGAGGTCGAACGTCACATCAAGAAGACCAAGGCCGACGCCGCCTCGCTGCAGGCGTACCTCGCGAAGACCGGCGCGACGGCCCAGAAGAACTACGGCATCGTCTTCGAGAGCGGCGGCCCCGTCGTCGTCGGCGAGCTCGTCGAGGTCGGCGACCAGGTGTGCAAGGGCGGCGGCAAGGACTGCGGCACGAAGGACCTCCAGGGCTTCCAGGTGCGCATCAACAACGGCGCGCCGTTCGTCGAGAAGAAGGCCAGCAGCAAGCTCGACTCGGGCAACGTCGTGCCGATCAAGCCGACGCCCCTCATGGACGCCGTGATGTCGGGCTCCCCCGACCAGGTGCGCGTCGAGGCCTACAAGCAGCGGACCGCGAACATCCGCGGCCTCGTCAGCCGCCTCACGGCCACCCAGAAGGAGCTCGTCGAGGGGATCGAGAAGGCCGCGGCGCGACCGGACGTCTTCACGATCTTCTAGCCTGGCTCCGGCTGGGGGCGCTCGCTCGCTTCGCTCGCTTCGAGCCCGGGTCGCCGCACCGCGGAGCGCTCGCTCGCTTCGCTCGCTTCGAGCCCGGGTCGCCGCACCGCGGAGCGCTCGCTCGCTTCGCTCGCTTCGAGCCCGGGTCGCCGCACCGCGGAGCGCTTGCTCGCTTCGCTCGCTTCGAGCTCGGGTGCTCGCCAAGCCTCCGGGTGTCCCGAGCACTCGCGGCACGGACGTCGCGACAAATTCGGGCGCCTCGGGCCGCGAGTTTGCGGTCGACGGCGCGTGGCATCCGTCCTCCGTGGGCCCGCCCCCCTCCTTCGGTTAGAGCTCTGCGGAGGGCGCGGTCTCCCCCGCTCGCGGGCGACGGATGCCACGCGCCGCCGACCGCTCTCGATTCAGAGTGCGCCCTGCCGAAGACCGCCGCCCGCGTCGTTCGGGCTTGAGCTCTCCGACGGGTCGCGGGCTCCCTTCACCCGAGAGGGACGATTGCCACGCACCGCCGACCGCTCTCGACTCAGAGCGGGCCCTGGGCGGAGACCGCGTCCCGGCGGAGAGCGACTCGCGGCCCGCGCCGTTCACCTTGTCGCGACGCGGTTGCCGCGAGTGCGTGGAACACCCGGAGACACGGCGCCCGCTGCCCGCTCGATGCGAGCGCAGCGAGCGAGCGCCCCAGAGCCCACCTGGGCTCGATGCGAGCGTAGCGAGCGAGCGCCCCGGAGCGCCCCGGAGCTAGAGCTCGAGCCCGTCGAGGTCGCCCTTCTTCGAGGCGGCCTTCTTCTTGTTGGTGTCCTTGGCGGGCGGCGAGTCCGAGGAGGCGGAGGAGCTGGAGCTGGAGCTCGAACCCGACGAGGAGCGGCCGTTCACCTCGGCGGGCGTCGGGGCCTTCGTGGGCGACGGGACGACGATGTCCGCGTGCCTCTCCTCCTCACCCGGCTTCTTGACCTCGCGGCCGGTGAGGCGGTCGACGATGTTGTCGTTGGCGTCGCGCCCGTTGTCGTCCTTGGCGGTGACGGCCTCGACGAGGGAGTCGCCGTGCGAGGTCTCGGGGTTGACGACCTTGCGCCGCTCCGCGACGCGGCGCTGGGCGTCGTTGTCGTAGAGGACGAGGCAGTAGACGCCGTAGAACTCGGAGCGGTCGATGAGCTTGAGGCGGTCGCCGTTCGCGCTCCACTCGTAGTGGTCGAGCGTGTGGACGATGGTGCCCTTGTGCTTGTCGTCGCGATAGACCTCCTTCGCGCGACCGTACTTCGCCTCCATGCTCTTGCCGAAGTCCTGGAAGCTCTTGCCCTCGAGCGCGTCCTTGTTGAACGCCAGGAACATCTTGTAGAGGCCGTCCTCGAAGAAGAAGAAGTAGCGCGTCCAGATGTCTTCCTTCGTCACGACGACGGCCTCGCCCGTGTTCTGCTCGAACTCGGGGCCGATGATCGAGACGTCCCAGCCCGACTTGTTGCCGTCGAACTTGGTGAAGCTCTTCTTGACGTTCGCGATCTCGCGCATCATCTCCTCGCGGATGCGCGTCTGCTTGCCCGGATCCTGCTTCGCCTGATCGACGCGGGCCTGGTACTTCTTCTCGATCTGGACGTCGACGAGCTTCTCGACCTCGTCCGGGTGCATCCCCCACTTGAACGTTCCGGCCTTGGGGTCGCCGAGGCGCACGGCCTTGAGCTTGTTGACCTCGGAGGCGCTGGCCGCCGGAGCGGCATCGTCGCGGACCTTGCGCTTGCCCTTGGCGAGCGCCGCGGAGCCGTTGAGCACGACGACCGCCCCGAGCACGGACGCGACGGACGCGACGACAAACGTTCGGGATGTCCTCATCAGATCCTCCTCTTGGGCCGGATGCCCCGGTCTTCCGCCGCTTTGGCCGGACTTCCAGGGAGAGCGAGGCAACTTAGCACAATCGAAACGTCAGGGTGTGGCGCTCTGCGCGGGTTTGTGAGGCTGGCCCGCGAGGGCCGGGCTCGCGCCGGGGCTCGCCGGTCCGGGGGTCGTCGCCGCCGCGCCCTTGGCCTCGGTCTCGTCGTCCGAGGGGACCGACTTGTCGGGCGGCGCGTCGTTGATGAAGTCGTCCCCGATCTTCGTGGGGTGGTAGGTCTCGGCCCGGCCCGACTTCAGGTCGTCGCCGGGGTTCTGCGAGTACATCGCGCGCTCGCCCGGGCCCGAGTAGTCGATCCAGAAGGCCGAGCGGTCCTTGCGGACGTCGAGGTGGACGAACGACGAGTTCGGGTAGTAGCCCACGCCGACCTTCTTCATGTTGGCGCGCAGGTAGTCGCGCAGCTCGGTGTTCTTGACGCCCGCGACGCGGAAGTCGCAGGCGAGGCCCTTCATGTGCGGGCTGTGCGGGTTCTTGGCGACGGTGGGGCTGCGGTAGCCGGAGACGACCTCGACGCGCTGGCCCGGCCAGTGACGCCCCGCCTGGTAGAGCAGCCGCGCGAGGCGCGGGTTCATGGCGTGGGTCTTGTTCGTGTAGTGACAGCGCAGGAAGCGATCGAAGCGCTTCTGGAAGCCCTTCGACGGGCGCCCCTGCACGTCCTTCTGGCGCAGCGTGAAGCTCTCGCGGCGGTTGAGATGGTAGAGGACGACCGTCGTCGTCCTGGGCCGCTTCGCCGCCTTCGGCCCCTTGGCCTTGGGGCCCTTCGCGGCGGACGGCGGCCTGGCTGGCGTCTTGGGCGCCGCCTTCGCGGCCACGGGCGGCTTGGCGGCGGGCTTCGCGCCGGGCGAGAGGATGCGCGGCGGCTGGGCGCCCCCGTCGGCCGCGCGCACGGGCCGCGCCGAGGCGCCGAGGAGCAGAAACGCCGCGAGAAGAACCAGCCGGGGAGCGGACGAAGACACCATCGTGCGGATGAGCGGCGGAGGCCCGCTACCGCCCAATCATGAGCGATGTCATCCGGGAGGCGCCAATTTCTTTGTCAGGCGCGCCAGGAGATCGTGGGCGGCGCGGGGCGACAGATCGTCGGGATCGACGGCCCTGAGGGCCTGGAGCACCTCGGCCGCCGCGGCGTCGGCGGGCGGCGGTGACGGCGAGCCGGGGGCGGCCGCGGGCGGGCCGAAGGCGAGCCCCAGCTGGGGGGCGGGCGCCGCCGCCTCGGGCGCCACGGGGTGCGGGACCTCGGCGCCGCGGGCGCCGCCGTCCGACTCGAGGGTGCGCAGGATGGCCCGCGCGCGGTCCACCACGGCGGGCGGCAGGCCGGCCAGCTTCGCGACCTCGACGCCGAAGGAGCGGCTCGCGCCGCCCGGCGCGAGCTTGCGCAGGAAGACGACCTCGCCCTTCCACTCGCGCGCGGCGACGCTGACGTTGCGCACGCGGGCGTGCGTGCCGGCCAGCGCCGTCAGCTCGTGGTAGTGGGTCGCGAAGAGCGTCTTGGCGCCCACGCGGTCGTGCAGGTGCTCGGCGACGGCCCAGGCGATCGAGACGCCGTCGTAGGTGGAGGTGCCGCGCCCGATCTCGTCGAGGACGATGAGGCTGCGCGCGGTGGCGTAGCGCAGGATGTGCGCCGTCTCGCGCATCTCGACGAGGAACGTCGACTCGCCGCGGGCCAGGTTGTCGCCCGCGCCGACGCGCGTGAAGACGCGATCGCACAGGCCGACGCGCGCCGCCCGCGCCGGCACGAAGGAGCCCATCTGCGCGAGGATCGTCGTGAGGGCGACCTGACGGATGAGCGTCGACTTGCCCGCCATGTTGGGGCCCGTGACGATGAGGAGCTGCTCGGACGCCGGATCGAGGCGGACGTCGTTGGGGACGAAGCTGCCCGCGGCCGCGAGGCGCTCGACGACCGGGTGGCGGCTGTCGGTGAGCTCGACGACGCTTGACTCGTCGACGACCGGGCGGCAGTAGGCGTTGCGGTGCGCGACCTCGGCGAGCGAGGCGAGCGCGTCGACGGCGGCCACGCGCGCCGCGAGGGCGAGCAGGCGCTCGGCCGCGGCCGCGACCTCGCCGCGCACGTGGTTGAAGATCTCGAGCTCGAGGGCGACGCGGCGCTCGTCGGCGGTGAGGATCTTCTGCTCGAACTCGGCGAGCTCGGGCGTCACGAAGCGCTCGGCGTTGGCGACCGTCTGCTTGCGCGTGTAGTCCGCCGGCAGCGTCGCCTTCGCGAGGTTCGCGCGCGTCAGCTCGATGTAGTAGCCGAAGACGTTGTTGAACTTGATCTTGAGGGCGGCGATGCCGGTGCGCTCGCGCTCGCGCGCCTCGAGCGCGGCGAGGCGCTCCTTGCCGCCGCTCGCGATGGCCACGAGCTCGTCGAGCTCGTCGGAGACTCCGGCGTTGACGTACCCGCCCTCCTTCGTCGCCGCGGGCGCGTCGGGGCGCAGCGTCTCCTGCAGCCGCGCGGCGAGGTCGGCCCCGAGGTCGGAGCCGAGGTCCAGGAGATCGCCCTCGAGGGTGGCGACGAGCTCGCCCTCGCGGGTGTCGTCGAGGGCGTTCGCGAGATCGGGGAGGCGCGCCAGCGAGCGTCCGAGCACCGCGAGGTCGCGCGGCGTCGCGACGCCGAGGCGCGCGCGGCCCAAGAGCCGCTCGAGATCGGCGATCTGCGCGAGGTACGAGCGGACGTCGTCGCGCGCCGTGTGCGCGCCCACGAGGCGCTCGACGGCGTCCTGACGGCGGCGGACGGCGGCGACGTCGACGAGCGGGAACAGCAGCCAGCGGCGCAGCAGCCGCCCGCCCATCGCCGAGCGCGTCTCGTCGAGCACGTCGATGAGCGAGCCCGAACGCTTGCGGTCCTGCAGCGACTCGGTGAGCTCGAGGTGTGCGCGCGCCTGCTCGTCGAGCACCAGGTAGTCCGAGCGCTGATAGACCTCGAGCCTGGCCACGGCGAGCGGCGCCCCCGGCTGCGTCGCGCGCGCGTAGTCGAGCACGCGCGCCGCGGCCGCGACGGCGAGCGGCGCGCGCTCGAGGACGGCGGCGTCGAGGGCGCCCTTCAACGTCGCGCGCAGGGCCTCGGCGGGGCTGGCGCCGCCCTCGGGCGCGTGCGCCTGCGGCACGCGCGGGTACGCCCGGCGGAGCAGCGCCGCGAGATCGGCGTCGTCCGGCCCCCGTCCGAGCACGAGCTCGCGGGGCTCGGCGCGCGCGAGCTCGTCGACGAGCGCCTCCGCCGTCGTGGCCTCCGTGGCGTGGAAGGCGCCCGTCGTGACGTCCAGGAAGGCGAGCCCGTACCCGCGCCGCGGCTCGCCGGCCACCGCCGCGACGAAGCTCGGCGCGCGCGGATCGAGCGACTCCTCGTCGAGGTTCACGCCGGGCGTGACGACGCGGATGACGTCGCGCTTGACGATGCCGCGCGCGACCTTCGGGTCCTCGAGCTGCTCGCAGAGCGCCACCCGGTGCCCGAGCTCCGTGAGCTTGAGCAGGTACGACCGCACCGCGTGGTGCGGGACCCCGCACATCGGCACGGGGTCCTCCTTGCCCTTGTCGCGCGTCGTCAGCGTGAGGCTGAGCGCCTTCGCGACGTACGTCGCGTCCTCGTAGAACATCTCGTAGAAGTCCCCGAGGCGGAAGAAGACGATGGCGTCCGGGTACCTCGCCTTGACGTCGAGGTACTGGCGCATGAGCGCCGTGGGAGCGGCGGCGGCGGCGGTCACGACGCGCGAGGGCGCGGCGCGCCCTACTCCTTGGCGGCGGGCTTCTTCTTGGCGGGCTTCGCGGCCGGCGCCTTGGCGTTCGCGACGCGCTTGCGCTTCTGGCGGGCCTTGAGCTTCTTCTGGCTGATGCGGCGGCGCATCTTCATCGAGCGGCGGTTGTCACGTCTTCCCATGGGCCCCGGACTTACTGGGTTGGCGGCGCCGTGTCAACTGCCGGGTCGGGCGCGGGCTGGATGGAATACAGTGCCGAGCCGGAGGGTCTCCGATGATTCGCGTCCCAGGCTTGCTCTTGCTGCTCTTCGTCCATGGACTGGAAGGCTGTGGCGGCGGCGGCGACGCCGTGAGCCCGGCACGAGCGCAGGCGGACTGCATGTCCTTCGTCAACGACGTCTTGTGCCCGAAGATGGTCATGTGTCAGGCGCAGCAAACGCAGGCAGATTGCGTCTCGTTCCTCCGGGAGACGGGCCTCGACTGCAGCGCGATCGGCGGCGAGAACGGCGAGCTCGAGGTCTGCGAGCGCGACGTGTCGAGCGCGGCCTGCGCGACGCCCGCCGACTCCGGCACCGCGTTCGTCCCCCCGCCCTCCTGCAAGGGCGTGTTCAAACACTCCTGAGCGTCCGCGCCCGCCCTACACGCTCTGCCGCACGTGCGCGACGATGACCGCGTCGCCGTGCTTGACGCGGACCGCGGCGCCCACGGGGACGCTGACGTGGAGCATGGCGAGGGCCACGGCGCGGCCGTCGGGGAAGCGGCCCACGCTCGTGAGCTTGCCGGCCTTCGGCTTGGCGTCGCTCTCGAGCGCGTCGCCGGGCGCGGGATCCGCGGCGCCGTCGACGTCGAGCTGCACGAGCCGCCAGTTGATGTGGCCGCGGTCGCGCAGGCGCACGATGGGCTCCTGGCCGAGGTAGCAGCCCTTCGTGTAGTCGATGGTCTCGGTGAGCCCGACCTCCATGGGGAAGTAGTCGGGCGTGATCTCGGCGCCCCACCGCCCCTCGAGCGCCGCGATGCGCGCCGCCTCGGCCGGCGCGTCCGCGAGCGCGGGCACGTGCACGCCCTCGAGGGCGTCCCGCACGAAGGCGAGGTCGGCGGTCCCCGCGACCCAGTACCCGTCGGCGCCGAGCTCGCGCGCGCGAACGAGCCAGAGCTCGCCGAGGTGCGCGTGCGCGTAGCGCGCCGGCCCCGGCAAGCCGCCGTCGGGCACGAGCCGCACCTCGGCGAGCCGCTCGGCCGCGGCGGGCCCCAGCACGGCGAGCTGCGCGAACCCGGGACGGCGGGCGAACGCGACGTCGTCCATGATGGCGTACTTCGAGAGCGCCGCCGCGGTCACGTCGCCCTGCCCCGCGTCCGTCACGATCCAGACCTCGTCGGGGCGGACGAAGATCAGCAGGTCGGCGACGACGTGGCCCTTGGTCGTGAGCAGCGCCGCGCGGCACCCGCCGCCCACGGGCGCGCCGGCCACGTCGCCCGTGACGACGCGGTGAAGGAACGCGACGCGGTCCGCGCCCGTGGCGACGACCAGCTCGCGCCCGGGGCCGGCGTGGAGGACGGCCCCCGTCCGCAGGAGCCCGACGTCGTCGGTTTCGCCTTGCCCGTTCACTTGTGCCTGGTCATAGCGCGGCGCTCGCGCAGGCGCACGGCGCGGCGTTTCCGGGCGTCCTCGAACCGGCGCCTGTCCTCGGCGGTCTCGCAGACGAGCGGCGGGACCTCGCGCGGCTTGCCCGCGCCGTCGACGGCCACGAACGTCAGGTACGCGCGCGTCGTCTGGCGCCGCTCGAAGGTCACCTGGTTCTCGCCGAAGACGCGGACACCGACCTCCATCGAGGTCTTGCCGGCGTAGTTGACCTGCGCCTGCAGGATGACCACCTCGCCGAGGCGGATCGGCTCGATGAAGTGCAGGCGATCCATCGACGCCGTCACGACCGGGCCGCCCGCGTGGCGGGCCGAGGCGATCCCGCCCGCGATGTCGATCCACTGCATGAGCATCCCGCCGAAGATCGTGCCGTGCGTGTTGGTCAAGCCCGGCAGGACGAGCTGGGCGGTCTCGACGCGCGAGGCGCGCGGCGTCTTCTTCGCGGGCATGGGGAATGCCGGTAACACGGCCCGGCCGACAGGGTCAACGCGGGCCACGGGGGCGCGGCCGAACCTCGGCCGGCGGGCGGCGAAAAGTGAGGCAAATCAACGCACCTTCCGTCGGCGCATGTATAGTGTTGGCCCCATGCGGAGAACCAGCTCCCGACGGTGGGTGATGGCGGCCGTGACGCTCGCCCTCGTGCTGGGCGCGGCCACGGCCGAGGCCCGGAAGATGACGCTGCCCGAGCTGCTGGAGCTGGCCCGCCAGGCGAGCCCCGGGATCCAGGCCGCCGCCGCCGCCACCGAGGGGATGCAGGCGCAGGTCGCGGAGGCGCGCCGAAACTGGCTGCCCCAGGGCGACCTGCTCTCGCTGCTCGCGCCCTCGCCGAACATCCAGTGCTACGGGGCGGGCCCCCCCGGCTCGAGCACCCCCGCGCCCGGGACGATGACCGATCCCAACAACTGCGTGCGCACCTCGAGCCCCGAGGCGCGGCTGACCGACGTGCACTGGACGCGCGTCTTCACGCGCACCGAGGTCAAGCTCATCCAGCCGCTGTGGGACTTCGGGAAGATCTCGGCGGGCGTCGCCGCGGCCAGGGCGGGCGTGGGCGTCTCGGAGGAGAAGGAGCACGCCGCGCGCGCCGACGTCGAGCAGAACGTGCGCAAGGCCTACTGGGGCATGAAGCTCGCGCGTGACGTGCTGGACATGCTCGACACCGGGTCGGGCTACGTCGACGACGCCACCAAGAAGCTCGAGAAGGACCTCGAGAAGGGCACGGGCACGGCCAGCGTCACCGACAAGCTGCGCATGCGGACCGTGCGCGCCGAGGTGGACGCGCGCGTCCTCGAGGCCAAGCGCGGCCAGAGCCTCGCGCGCGACGGCCTGCGCATCCTGCTGGGGCCGCAGGCGCCCGACGACATCGACGTCGACGACGACGACTTCGCGCCCATCGAGATCAAGGACCACCCCGTGTCGTACTACGAGGACCTCGCGCGCTACGGGCGGCCCGAGGCCAAGCTCCTCGACTACGCCGTCAAGGCCAAGAGCGCCCTCGCCGACCTCGAGCGCCGCAAGGAGTACCCCGACCTCGTGCTCATCGGCACGGCGGCCTTCGCGCGCGCGCAGGACGCCGAGGATCCGAACAACGCCTTCATGAGCCACTACTTCCACAGCACGACCGCGGGCGTGGCGGCCGCGCTGCGCATGCAGCTCGACCTCGGGCCGCGCATCGCGCGCGCCTCGCGCATGAGCGCCGAGGCCGCGGAGATCGGCTACCACCGCGCCGAGGCGCTGGGCGGCATCCAGCTCGAGGTGCGCAAGGCCTACGGCGAGATGACCGAGGCCGGCGAGCGCGTCAAGGCCGTGCAGAAGGGGGAGAAGGCCGCCAAGTCGTGGATCTCGGCGGTGGCGCAGAACTTCGCCGTCGGGCTCGCCGAGTCGCGCGACTTCACCGACGCCCTCCTCGCCTACTTCAACATGCGCTTCCGCTACCTGCAGGCGGTCTACGACTACAACATCGCGGTGGCCGCCCTCACGCGCGCCACCGGCGCCGCCGACCTGCAGTAGCCCCGCGGGGCGGTCAGGGCGCCGGGCGCGGGAAGGTGAGGCTCTTCACGAAGGCGGCGTACTCGCGGGAGAGCTTGGGGACGGCGCGGGCGGGCGCGTTGAGGACGAGGAAGTAGACGACGCCGCCGTGCTCGAGCGTCGTGATCTCGCCGGCGTGCATCGTGTGGTCGTCCTCGCCGCGCTCGCGGAAGGACTCGCGCCGGCTGCCGGGCACGAGCGGCGACAGCGTCGCGAGCTTCGCCGTGGGGAACACGTTGCGGCCCGCCTTCTTGAGGAGCGCGGCGCGCTCCGACGCGCCCGCGGGCCGCTGCGCGACGAGCACGGCGCCGCCGCGATCGGCGTCCCCGTCCTGATCGAGGACGCGCTCGGTGACGAGGTCGAGCAGCACGCCGTTCTCGGGCGTCACCGACTGGCCGACGACCCGCCAGGTGAGCGGCCAGTCGACGTGGAAGCCGTAGGGCGGGCAGGTCACGGCGGCGTGCTCGGCGGGCGCCTCCCAGCGCAGCGCCGGGTCGGCCGGCGGCGCGGGCGCGCGGCGCGGCTCGCGCCCCTCCGTCGCCACCAGCCTGGCCGCGCGCGGATCGCTCGGCGCGAGCGCCAGGTAGCGGCGCAGCTCGGCGAGGCCCTCCTGGGCGCGGCCCTCGGCGACGAGCGCGCGCCCGAGCAGGTAGGAGGCCC
>DASZWW010000352.1:0-4749 GCA_035546175.1 Polyangia bacterium | reverse complement strand
CGACGGGGGCGCGGCCGGCGCGACGGGCGCCGCGGGGACGACGACCGACGGCGGCTCGACGGGCGGCGCGGCCGCGATGATGGGCACGCAGGCCGATCCCGGCACCATGGGCGACGGGACGATGGCGTTCGACCCGCCGTACAACGAGGCCCCCGAGGAGATGAGCCTGATGAACGGCGCCAAGATGGGCCAGGTCCTCGGGCCGTTCGTCCACACGCAGACGGGCACGTACACGGGCTGGAGCACGTGGAAGTTCACGTACTACGTGTTCGTCCCCGCCGAGTACCAGCCGGGCCACGCCGCCGCGCTCATGGTCTTCAACGACGGCTACCTCTACTGCGCCGTCAACGGGAAGCTCGGCACCACCAACCAGGACTCGATGGTGCACTTCAACGCGCCCACCGTCATCGAGAACCTGATCGCGACGGGCGAGATGCCGGTGACCATCGCCGTCTGCATCTTCCCGGGCACGAACGACGGCCACCAGGTGGGCGGCGGCGACAACGGCCGCAGCACGCAGTACGACACGGCCAACGATCAGTACGGCAAGTTCCTGCGCGAGGAGTTCCTGCCCACGGAGATCTTGAACAAGTACACGATCGTCAGCGACCCCGACGGCTGGGCCATGGGGGGCCACAGCTCGGGCGGGATCGCCTCGATCATCGCGGGCTGGTTCCACAACGATCGCTGGCACAAGGCCGTCACGGCGAGCCCGAGCTTCCCCAACGCCGGCGGGAAGTTTCCGAACCTCTTCAAGACCATGGCCGCCAAGCCCCTGCGCGTGTATCACACGGCGGGCACCATGGACCTGGGCGGCTTCCGCGCCGCCAACGACAGCGCCGCGATGATCCTGCAGATGATGGGCCCGCCCTACCACGATCGCTACATGCAGACGATGGACGTGCACTACCCGCCCCACGCCGCGATGGCCGACTTCCCGAACGCCATGCGCTGGGCCTGGCGCGGCTACAAGCTGCCGCCGTAGACGCGATCAGCGCGCGACGACCTCGAGGCGCACGGCGGCGACGCCGTCGTCGAGCATGTGCAGGCGCTGAGCGGCGGCGCGCGAGAGGTCGACGATGCGGCCGTGCGTGCAGCCGCAGCGATCGTTGACGCGCAC
Organism: Polyangia bacterium; assembly: GCA_035546175.1. Classification (GTDB taxonomy): domain Bacteria; phylum Myxococcota_A; class Polyangia; order Fen-1088; family Fen-1088; genus DASZFV01. Next base: position 3,629 of record DASZWW010000352.1, on the reverse strand, counting down.
CTCGACGCTGGGACCGTCGGCGCCGCCCGAGGTGCGGGTCACGCGGATGAGCGTGCCGAGCGGGAGCGACTTGTGGGCGGCGGTGAGCTTGCGCGGGTCGTAGCGCTCGCCCGAGGCGGTGCGGCGGCCGGTGAACTTCGCGCCGTAGTAGCTCGCCTGACCGGTCTCGACGTGGCCCGGCGTCGCGCGGCGGCGCGCCTCGGCGTCGGTCGCGCAGCCGAGCAGCACGGCGCCGGCGACGACGAGCGCCGCCACCCCCGCCGCCGCGGCGCGCGCGAGCTCAGCGCGCCTTCGAGCCACCGGCCTCGGGGCCGTCGCCGAGCAGGGCCTCGGCGCCGTCGTCAGGGGTGACCCCGCCCTTGTCGCCCTTGTCCCGGCCCTCGCCTCGGCTCTCGCGTCCCTCGATCGTCCCGATGCCGTACTTCTCGAGCTTGTAGTAGAGCGCGCTCGTCTTGATGCCGAGCAGGCGCGCGCACTCGGTCTTGACGCCGCCGCTCTTCTCATAGGCGCGCAGGATGAGCTGGCGCTCGAGGTCCTCGAGGATGTCGGGCAGCGACATCTCGCCCGTCGGCACGGCCAGCGTGTTCTCGCCGGCGCCGCCGCGCACGGAGGCCGGCAGCGCGCCGAGATCGATGGCGTCGCCCTCGGCGAAGACGAGCGACTGCTCGATGACGTTCTCGAGCTCGCGCACGTTGCCCGGCCAGCTGTAGGTCACGAGGCGCGCGAGCGCGACGTCGCTGATGCCCTTGACGGCGGCGTTCGTGCGCGGGCCGAGCTTGGCGATGAAGTGCGTGACGAGGCGCGGGATGTCCTCCTTGCGCTCGCGCAGCGGCGGCACGACGCAGGGCACGACGTGCAGGCGGTAGAAGAGGTCCTCGCGGAAACGCCCGGCCGTGACCTCGGCCTGGATGTCTCGGTGGGTCGCCGAGACGACGCGCACGTCGACCTTGATCGTCTCCTCGCCGCCGACCCGCTCGAACTCGCGCTCCTGGAGCACGCGCAGGAGCTTGAGCTGCAGCCCCGGCGTGACGTCGCCGATCTCGTCGAGGAAGAGCGTGCCCTTGTCGGCCAGCTCGAAGCGCCCGAGCTTGCGCTTGACCGCCCCCGTGAAGGCGCCCCTCTCGTGCCCGAACAGCTCGCTCTCGAGCAGCGTCTCCGTGAGCGCGCCGCAGTTGACCTTGACGAACGGTCCGTCGGCGCGCCTCGAGCGCGCGTGCACGGCGCGCGCGACGAGCTCCTTGCCCGTGCCCGACTCGCCGTGGATGTAGACCGACGCGTCGGTGGGCGCGACCTTCTCGATGGTCTGGAAGAGCGCGCGCATGACGGGCGTCTCGCCCACCATGCCGATGCCCTCGCCCGCGCCGTAAGGCAGCGCGGCGTCCGCCCGCAGCGCGGCGGCGTCGGCCTCGGCGCGCTCGCGGGCCCGCTTCTCGCGCGACAGCTCGAGCGCGCGCTCGACCTTGAGCCGCACGACCTCGGGCGCGAAGGGCTTCTGGAGGAAGTCGAAGGCCCCGAGACGCATCGCCTCGACGGCCGTCTCGACGGTGCCGAAGGCCGTCACGATCATGACGGGGCAGTCGGGATCGCGCTCGCGCACGCCCTTGACGACGTCGAGGCCGCCCGTCCCCTCCATCTTGAGGTCGGTGATGACGAAGTCGGCGCGCGCCTTGTCGAAGGCGGCGAGCCCCGCGGCGCCCGAGGCGGCGAGCACGGCCTCGTGGCCCATGCGGCGCACCGTCGCGCCCAGGCCCTCGCGCATGGTCTCGTTGTCGTCGACGATCAGGACGCGGGCCATCTGCTCGGCTCCCCTCGCGGAACGAAGGCTCTCAGGATAGCCTATCGCGCGTGCCAGTTGGAAAGACCGATCCGGCGCGCGCCCTCTCGCTCGTGCGTCCCGCGATCCGCGCCATGCGCGGCTACGCGCCCGGCGAGCAGATCCCCGACGCCGTCAAGCTGAACACCAACGAGGGCGCCTACCCGCCCTCGCCGCGCGTGATGGCGGTGCTGGCCGGCGTCGCCGAGGACACCGTGCGCCTCTACCCCGACCCGGTGGCGCGCCGCCTGCGCGAGGCGGCGGCGGCGCGCTTCGCCGTGGCGCCCGAGCAGATCCTGGCGGGCAACGGCTCCGACGACTGCCTCACCATCCTGTACCGGACGTTTCTCGACGAGGGCGATCGCGTGGCCTGCCCCTGGCCGACCTACGGGCTTTACGAGCAGCTCGCGGCCATCCAGGGCGCGAAGCTCGTGACCGTCCCCTTTCGCCAGTCGGGATCGCACGCGGGCGCGCGCTGGGAGCTGCCGCCCGAGCTCGGCGCGCAGCGCGCGAAGCTGCTCATCCTCGCGAACCCCAACAACCCGTCGGCGACGCTGGTCCCCGTCGACGAGCTGCGCAAGCTGGCGGACGCCGCGGCGAAGTCCATCGTCGTCGTCGACGAGGCCTACGTCGACTTCGCCCTCGCCGACGGGATCGACGCGAGCATCCTGCCCTACCTCGACGAGCACCCGAACGTGGTCGTGCTGCGCACGTTCTCGAAGAGCTACAGCCTCGCGGGGGCGCGCCTCGGCCTGCTGTTCGCCTCGGCGCCGCTCGTCGAGGAGATGATGAAGGTCAAGGACAGCTACAACGTCAACGCGCTCACGCAGGCGCTCGGCACGGCGGCGCTCGAGGACCGGGCGACGCACGACGCGGCCATGCGCGGCACGCTCGACGAGCGCGCGCGGCTCGAGCGCGAGCTGGGGGCGCTCGGCTTCAGCTGGCCCGAGTCGCGCGCCAACTTCCTGCTCGTCGACTTCGGCGCCCGCGCCGAGGCGCTCTACGCGGCGCTCAAGGCCGAGAAGCTGCTCGTGCGCTGGTGGCCCGCCGCCGACCTGCGGACGAAGCTGCGCATCTCCGTGGGCCGGCCCGATCAGAACAACCGGCTCCTCGCGGCCCTGCGGCGGCTGCACGGTCCGGACGACCCCTGACGACGCTCAGCCGAGCCGCTTCTCCATGCGCATGATGGGCACGACCACGCCCGTCGAGGAGAGGCGCTCCTGGCCGCCGAGAGCGCGGAAGCCCACGCGCGCGTAGAACGGCACGGCGTTGAGCGACATCGCGCCGTGGACGCGCGCGCACCCGTGGCGCGCGGCGCGCGCCTCGATCTCGGCGAGCAGCGCGCGCCCGAGGCCACGTCCCTGGTGCTCGGCGTCGACGAACAGCGCCCGCAGGCGCGCGCCCGCGGGGTCGAGCTGCGCGAAGCCCGCCAAGCGTCCGTCGAGCTCGGCGACGACGCTCTCGAACGAGCCGAGCGCCTCGACGAAGAGCGTGCCCGCGTAGGCCGCGCGCACGGCCGCCATCTGCGCGTCGTCGTAGTGCGCGCGGCAACCGAAGGCCACGGCGCGGGCCACGAGCCGCAGCACCTCGGGCACGTCCTCGAAGCGCAGCGTGCGCAGCACGGGCCGCGGTGGGCGTCTCGCCGGGACGGGCAGCGTCTCCATCGCCCTCGCAGTATCCCAGACGAAGCCCGTGCGCGCCCGGTGCTAACATCCCGGCGATGAGGGCGACGCTCGCGCTGCTCGCCGCGCTCGTCGTGCCGGCCGGGTGCGGCGGCCGGCAGGCGCTGGACCTGCCGGCGGTCGACGGCGGGGCC
>DASZWW010000351.1:0-2896 GCA_035546175.1 Polyangia bacterium | reverse complement strand
GCGGCGGCGTGGGCGCCGGCGGCGCGGGCACGGGCGGCAGCGCGGGCGCCGGCGCGCCACCCGCCAAGCTCCCCTGCGATCTCTACTCCGCCGCCGGGACGGACTGCGTGGCGGCGCACAGCACGACGCGCGCCCTCTTCGCCGCGTACGGCGGCAAGCTCTACCAGGTCCAGCGCGCGTCGGACGGGAGGACGGCCGACGTCGGCGTGCTCGCCCCGGGCGGCTACGCCGACGCGGCCGCGCAGGACGCCTTCTGCGCGGACACGACCTGCGCCATCACGACCATCTACGATCAGTCGAGCCGCGCGAACCACCTCACGGTCTCGCCCGCGGGAGGCGCGGGCGGCGCCGACGTGGGCGCGAACGCGGCGGCGCTGCCGGCGATGGCCGGCGGTCACAGGGTCTACGGCGTCTCCGTGAGCCCCGGCGTCGGGTATCGCAACCTCTCGGCCAAGGGCACGGCGCGCGACGGCCAGCCCGAGGGCATGTACATGGTCACGAGCGGCAAGCACGTCAACGACGGGTGCTGCTTCGACTACGGCAACACCGAGCAGCCCAGGGCGAACGACACCGGCAACGGCCACATGGACGCCGTCTACTTCGGCCTGCGCTGCGAGCACCCGCCCTGCTCGGGGAGCGGCCCCTGGATCGCCGCCGACCTCGAGAACGGCCTCTTCCAGGGCAACGGCTCCAACACCGGCGACGCGACGGTCGCCTTCGACCTCGTCACGGCCATGCTCAAGAACGACGGGCAGAAGACCTTCGCGCTCAAGACGGCCAACGCCCAGGCCGGCGACCTCACCGTCCAGTACGACGGCACGCTGCCGAGCGGGCCCTACCAGGGCTACATCCCCATGAGCCAGGAGGGCGGCATCGTCCTCGGCGTGGGCGGCGACAACAGCAACTGGAGCGCGGGCGACTTCTACGAGGGCGTGATGGTCGCCGGTTACCCGACGAGCGCGGCCGAGGACGCGGTTCAAGCGAACATCGTCTCCGTCGGCTACCAGCCGGCGACGTACACGGAGATCGTGCCGACCTCGGAGCGGACGAAGCAGACCTGGAGGTACACGACGGCGGCCCCCGACGCCGCGTGGAGCACGAGCGCGTTCGACGACGGCACCTGGACGACGGGCGCCGGCGGCTTCGGCACCGCCGGCACGCCGGGCGCCGTCATCGGCACGGTGTGGAGCAGCGCCGACATCTGGCTCCGCCGCACCTTCGACCCGGGCCCGCTGACGCCGCAGCAGCTGGCCGGGCTCGTCGTGCGCCTCCACCACGACGAGGACGCGGAGGTCTACGTCAACGGCGTGCGCGCCCTCGCCGTCACCGGCTACACGGTCAGCTACGAGTACGCGTTCGCGAGCAAGGCCGCGCAGAGCGCGATCGTCGCCAATGGCGCCAACACGCTGGCCGTGCACTGCCACCAGACGACGGGCGGCCAGTACATCGACGCGGGGCTCTCCGTGCTCGGCCTGTGATCGACTGACCGGCGGCCGCGCGGCCTTGCCCTCAACGCTTCATCTCGACGACCATCATCTCGAGGGGCGCGTCGGAGCGGTTGTCGTCGCCGTGCAGGCGGCCGGGGGGATCGGCGGGGAGCCAGTAGGCCTTGCCGGTCTCGAGGACGAGCGTCTTCGTCGTGCCGTCGTCCTGCGGCAGGGCGAGCGTGCCGCCCCTGAGGGCGACGACGACGCGGCCGTGCTCGTGACGGTGCATGCCCAGGGCCTCGTGCGGGGCCAGGATGGTCTTCCACACGGTGACGGCGTCGTTCTCGAGCTGGGGGATCAGCGTCTGCGACGCGGGGCGCGGTCGCGGCTTTCCGCCGGCGAGGCCGCGGCCCACCCACCCGAGGAGCACCGCGCCAAGGAGCGCCGAGGCGACGAGCAGCACGCGAATTTTCCGCATACGCTAGAGTTTAAGGGAATGCGGGCCGTCCTCGGCGTCCTCCTGCCGGCGTTGCTGGCCGCGGTCGGGAGCGACGCGCCCGCGGCGGCGGGCCCGCAGGAGGCCGCGCCTCGCGACGTCGGCATCTTCTCGGACCTCGATCCGGCCGTGCACGTCACGCTGCCGCGCGCGCTCGACGCGCGGGCGACGCGGCTCGTCCTCGACGACGCGCGGCGGACCGTCGTGCTCTACGAGGGCGAGGCTCCGCTCAAGGTCTTCGCGCTGGCCGCGCCTCCGCCGGCCGGCGCGGTCGCGGCGGCGGCGGTGCTGGCGCGCCTGCGCCCCGCCGACGCCGCCGAGCTCGGCGCGCTCGTGACGGAGCGCACCGCCGTCGAGCGCGCGCGCGGCGCCAGCTCGAACGACAGCGACGGCGACGGCATCCCCGATCCGCTCGACATCCTCATGGGCGCGCGCAAGCTCGTCCTCAACCACGCGACGTACACCGAGGGCTATTACCCGCTGCCGTACCCGAACGGCGACGTCCCGCGCCACGTCGGCGTCTGCAGCGACACGATCGTGCGCGCGTACCGCAACGCCGGGATCGATCTCCAGCGGCGCGTCGCCGAGGACATCCGCGCCGCGCCCGCCGCGTACCCGTCGGTTCGCAAGCCCGACGCCAGCATCGATCACCGGCGCGTCAAGAACCTGCTCACCTGGTTCCTGCGCCACGTGCCCCAGGTGCGCGAGGGGCCGATGCGGCCGGGCGACGTCGTCTTCCTCGACACCTTCCCGTCGCGGCCCGGGCCCGATCACGTGGGCATCATCTCGGATCGGACGGCGCCGAGCGGGCTGCCGTTCGTCATCAACAACTGGACGGTCGGGTTCACGGAGGGGGAGATGGATCTGCTGCCCTCGATCCCCGTGACGCACCGGTTCCGCATGAGATGAGGACGTCGCGCCGGCGGTTCCTGTCGAGCGTCATGCTCGCGGCGGCGGCGCCCGGGGCGGCGGC
>DASZWW010000350.1:0-4220 GCA_035546175.1 Polyangia bacterium | reverse complement strand
CGAGCCCCGGCGCGGAGGGCGCCGGGCCGCCCGCCCGCCAAGGCGACACGCTGGCGGCGAGCGCCGCGAGCGGCGACATCAGACGCCCGAACGGGCTCGACCTTCTGCGGGGAACGCCTTGCAACTGCGAACTGCTCTACGGGAAGACCCCACAGGTGATCGGCGGGCCGCCGCTCACGCTTGAGGTCGCGCGAACGCGACGCCACTCGTAGCACACCGCCTCGCGCTCCGCCCGCGCGTCGCCACGAAAATCCGACGTTGCGTCCCGAGGACCGCCGTCGCGTATGCTCCTCGCCATGACCTCCACCCTGCCCGGCCCCCTCGACCGCGAGCTCGCCGAGGCCGCCTTCGTCTGCGACCTCCTGCGCGTCCGCGACCTCCTCGCGCGCGGCGCGAGCCCGGACGCCCGCGACGGGGAGGGCCGCCCGCCGCTCGTGTCGGCCATCCTCGGCAACAGCGTCGCCCTCGTCGGCCTCCTGCTCGAGTCGAAGGCCGACGTCGACGCCGCCGACCCGCAGGGCTGGAGGCCGCTGCACTTCGCCGCCGAGGAATCCCTCCCGCAGATGGCCAGCCTCCTGCTCGCCAAGAACGCCGACCCCAACCTCAAGGACGACGCCGGCAACACCCCCCTGCACCGCGCCGTCTTCTCCGCGCGCGGCCGCGACGAGGTCGTGCGCCTCCTGCGCAAGGCCGGCGCCAGGGACGACGTGAAGAACAAGGCGGGCGAGACGCCCCGGTCGCTCGCCGAGCGGCTGGGACTGAACGTCTTTACGTCCAACTGACGGGCCCGCGCGCCCGCCCTCTGCCGCGGACCGGAGGGGCGGTCAGATGAAGGCACCCGTAATCTTGAGCTCCTCGAGGTAGGTGATCTCCTCGGGGGTCGAGGCGCGGCCGAGCGTCGCGTTGCGGGTGGGGAAGCGGCCGAAGCGGACGATGACGTCGTGGTGCTTGCGCACGATCGCGAGGCCGCGCTCGTAGAAGGGGCGCACGGCGGGAGACGCCTCGTTCGTCACGCGCTCGGCGTGGGCGAGGCCGCGCTCCTGGAGGACGGCGTCCTCGGCGTGGCCGAGGGGCAGCGAGAAGAACATTCGCTCGTGGAGCGCGAGGTCCTGGTCCATGCTCGCCTCGAGGCCGCTGACGGCGAGGCGCTGGGCCATCGGGTCCTGCGCGAACGCGAGCGGCGTGCCGCGGAAGACGTTGCGCGAGAACTGGTCGAGCAGGACGATGAGCGCGAGCCGGTCGCGCGGCGACTCGGCCCAGTCGTCGAGCTCGCCGCGACGCGCGCGCTCGAGGTCGGTGCCAAAGCGCGCCGCGATCTCGCGGTCGACCTCGGGCCCGCCGTAGAACCACTTGGCGCCGCGCCGCTCGAGCGCGGCGAGCCCGTCGATCGGATCGCGCTCGTCGCCGAACCAGTAGCTGAGCACGGCGGCGGCGTCACTCATGCGCGTCCAGCATACACCCAGCCGGTCGGCGGGATCGACCCTCCCTTCGATTGTCGGCTGGCTCACCCGGGCGGCGCGCGCCGGCGGCGGTGGTAACGTGCGCGCCGTGGACCACCGGTTCCGGACGACACCGCCGCCCTCGCCGACCTCGTCGGCCTCGTCACCCCCCGACGGAGACGAGCTCGACGCGCTCGTCGCGCTCTCGAACGCCGTCGGCGCCGACCCGTCGCTCACGCAGCCCGGAGGCGGCAACAGCTCGATCAAGCGCCGCGCGCGCGACTTCGCGGGCCGCGAGGTCGAGGTGCTGTCCGTCAAGGGCAGCGGCACCGACCTGGCGACGATCGGGCGGGCCGGGTTCACGACGCTGCGCCTCGCCGATCTCGTGCTCTTGCAGCGGCGCGACGAGATGTCCGACGAGGAGATGATGACGTTCATGCGCGCCTGCATGCTCGACGGGCGCGAGCCCGCGCCGTCGGTCGAGACGCCGCTGCACGCGCTCCTGCCCCACCGCTGCATCGTGCACACGCACGACTTCGCCACCCAGGCGCTCACGGACACGCCGCGGCCCGAGGCGCTCGTGCGCGAGGTCTTCGGCGGCGACGTGGCCTACGTCGACTACGTCCGCCCCGGCTTCCCGCTCGCGCGCGCGCTCGCCCGGCACGGCGCGCTCGAGGCGCCGCGCGGGCTCGTGCTGGCGCGCCACGGCCTCGTCGCGTGGGGAGACACCCCGCGCGCCTGCTACGACAACCTGCACCACCTCATCAACGTCGCCGAGGCGTACCTGTCCACGCTGGTTGGAGACGCGGGGCCCGCCGCCCCGCGCTTCGCCGCCGCGACGCCCGAGCGACGTCGTGAGCGGGCGCGCGCGCTGCTGCCGGTCCTGCGGCGCGGCGTCTCGACGGAGCGGCCCGCGATCCTGAGCCTCGACGACTCCCCCGCGGCGCTCGCCTTCGCGGGGTCGGAGGCGGCGCGGGTGGTGCACGGGCGCGGCATGGTGACGCCCGAGCACATCCTGCGCTGCGGGCGCCTGCCCATGTACGTCGACGCCGACCTGGGCGCGCTGCCCCTCGAGGAGGCGTCGCGGGCGCTCGCCGCGAGCCTGGAGGCCTACGCCGCCGCCGCGCGCGGCTCGTTCGCGCGTCACCGCGGCCGCATCGCCGCCGAGATGCTGCCGCCCGTGCCGCGCGTCGCGATCCTGCCGGGGCTCGGCGTCGTGGGCGCCATGAAGGACAAGGCGAACGCGGCCCTGGCGACGCTGTGCTACGCGCACGGCGTCCGCGTCATGACGGCCGCCGAGCGCCTGGGCGGCTTCCAGTTCCTCGACGAGGCGGACGGCCTCGACATCGAGTACTGGTCGCTCGAGATGGCGAAGCTCAAGGCGTCGGAGCGCGAGCTCGGCGGCCACGTCGCCCTCGTCACGGGCGGCGCGAGCGGCATCGGCCGGGCCATCGCCGGGCGCTTCGCCGAGGAGGGCGCGCACGTCGTGCTGACCGACATCGACGGCGAGGCCGCGCGCGCGGCGGCGCGCGAGATCGGGGCCGCCTGCCGCGCGCCCGAGCGCGTGCGCGCCGTGGCCGCGGACGCCACCTCCGCGCGCGCGACGGCCGATGCCGTCGACGAGGCCGTGCTCGCCTTCGGCGGCGTCGACATCCTCGTCTGCAACGCCGGGTTCGTCGAGGCCGCGCCCGTGGGCGACGTCTCCGAGGAGACGTGGGACCTCCACTTCGACGTCAACGTCAAGGGCACGTTCCTCGCCGTGCGCGAGGTCGCCTCGGCCATGAAGGCGCAGGGCAGGGGCGCCATCCTCCTCAACGCCTCGAAGGGCGCCTTCGCGCCCACCGCCGACAACGCCGCGTACGCGAGCTCGAAGGCCGCCGTCGCGGCGTTCGCGCGCAACCTCGCCGTCGAGCTCGGCCCGCACGGCATCCGCGTCAACTACTTCAACGCCGACTTCGTGGACACGCCGCTCATGCGCAAGCTGATCGGCGAGCGCGCGCGCCTCCGCGGCGTGAGCGACGCGGAGCAGGCCGACGACTACCGCCGCCGCAACCTCCTCGGCGTCGGGCCCATCCCGGCGCGCGCCGTCGCCGAGGCCGCGCTCTTCCTCTGCTCGCCTCGCGCCGCCTACACGACGGGCGGCGTTCTCACCATCGACGGCGGCATCAAGGAGGCCATGCCGCGGTAGGGACCGGAGCGCGCGCTCGGAGAGCGATCAGAGCGACGGCAGGATGGCGCGCAGGTCGGCGGCGTGCTTGCCCTTGGGCTGCAGCGCCAGGTACTGCTCGTAGGCCGCGCGCGCCTCCGCGTTCTTGCCCTTCTCCTGGTAGACGCCGCCGATGATGACGTAAGCGTCGGCGAAGTTCTGGTTCGCGTTCGTGGCCTGCGTGGCGAGCTTGAGCGCGACGCCGGTGTGCCCGCGCGTGAACTCCGCCTCGGCGAGCAGCGTGAGCGCCTCCGAGGACCTGGGCCGTGCCTCGGTGGCTGCCCGACAGGCCGTCACGGCGTGCGCGATCTTTCCGGAGGTCATCTGCGCGCGGCACTCGGCGATCGCGGCGTCGTAGTCGCCCGGCGCGACGGTGGCCTGCGGCTCGGCGGCCGCCTTGACCGGAGGAGGAGGCGTCGTCGGCGGCAGCAACGGCTGGCGCGGCTCCCCGCTCGCGATGGGAACCGACGGCACCGTGGAGGGCGCGGCGGCGGGGCTCGGCGCGAGCGCAGGTGCGGCAGCGGCAGCAGCAACCGCGGCGGGAGCAGCGGCGGCGGGGGCGGCCGCGGCGGGGG
>DASZWW010000349.1:0-6959 GCA_035546175.1 Polyangia bacterium | reverse complement strand
GTCGGGCGACGCGGGCGCGCCGGGCGGGCAGGCCGGCCTGACGGGCGCGGCGGGCGCCGCGGCGACGGGGCCGTGCGTCTGGTCGGGCTTCGCCGGCCAGGGCACCTACGGCACGGGGAGCGGCCCGGACTCGATCGTCGTCGCCGACCTGGACCGCGACGGGCGCCTCGATCTCGCGACGTCGAACTGGGGCGGCGCGCGCGGCTCCGACGACGGGTCCGTGAGCGTGCTGCTCGCGAACGGCCCCGGCACCTTCGCGGCCCAGACGATGTACGAGACGGAGATCCAGCCCAACGACCTCGCCGTGGGCGATCTCACCGGCGACGGCCTCCCGGAGATCGTCGTGGCGGGCGGGCTCGACACGCTGAACGTCCTGCACAACGCGGGCGGCGGCGCCTTCGCGCCGAGGCCGGGCGTCCACCTCTCCGAGCCGCTCGCCGTCACCGTGGCCGACCTCGACGGCGACGGGCGCGCTGACGTCGCCGCCTCGATGGGCTCGGACGCCGTCGACATCTTTCTCGGGAAGGGCGACGGGACGCTCGTCCCCACGGGCCAGTACGTCACGGGCGACATGACCTACGGGCTCGCGGCCGCGGACCTCGACGGCGACGGCCGCCTCGATCTCGTGGCCACGAACGTGAGCTACCCGCCGGGGGTCGGCCTCCCCGTCTCGCTCGGCGAGGGCCGCGTCGCCGTCTTCATCAACCAGGGAGGCGGCAAGTTCGCCGACGAGGTCCGCTACCAAGCGGGCAACGGCACTGACGCGCTGGCCGTGGCCGACCTCGACGGCGACGGCCGCCCCGACGTCGCGGTGGCCAACGACTTCGACGGCACGGTCGGCGTCTTTCACAACCGGGGTGACGGCACGTTCGACTCGCAGGCCGCCTACGAGGTCGGAGCGACGACGTCGACCGCCCAGGGAGGCGGCATGGCCGGCGTCGTGGCCGCCGACTTCGACGGGGACGGGCACGTCGATCTCGTGACGACGCGGACGCTGGACGACGACACGACCGTCGTGCTGCTGCGCAACGCGGGCGACGGGACCTTCGCTCCGCCCGCCGCCGTCCCGGGGCCGGCCCGGCCCGAGGCGATCGCGAGCGGCGACTTCGACGGCGACGGCCGCCCCGATCTCGCCATCACGGGTGACGCGACGGTCACCATCATGCTCGCGCAGTGCCGCTGAGCGCGGCGCCACCGCCGCTGTTCCCGCGCGGTGCCGCTCATTACCTTCGGGTAACGGCGCGTCCGCGCCTGTGTCGGGCGGGCCCCGTTCGTTCGGGCTTGGCACGGCGTGCCAGCGTGTAGGGCGGTCCCTCGATTGCATCACAAGGGCTTGTAAGGACAGGAGGTGGCCCATGAAATGGGACCGCATGAGCGTTCAGGAGGGCATGCTCGTCTCGAGCACGGCGGGGCAGCGCATCGGCAAGGTCATACGCTGCGACGCGGAGACGTTCGTCGTCGAGAAGGGCGCGCTCTTCCCCAAGGACTATCAGCTCCGCTACGACCACATCACGGGCATCGGCTCGGACGGGTCGATCACGTATTCGCTCGAAGAGGAGCTCGCGAGGGAGGAGCTCGCCCGCGAGAAGGCGGAGCGGGCCGGGGCCGCAACCGCGGCCGCGCCGGGCGCGCCGCGCTCCGAGACGAAGGACGAGCGGCGAGAGGCGAAGGAGGAGCGGCGAGAGGAGAGGCAGGAGCGGCGGGAGGCCAAGGAGGAGCGGCGAGAGGAGAGGCAGGAGCTCGGGCAGGGCGCCAGGCCAGAGGCCGGAGTGACTCCCCTGCAAGAGGCGAGGCAGGAGCAGGACCACGAGATCCGCATTCCGCTCCTCGCCGAGGAGCTCGACATCGAGAAGTACGCGTATGAGTCGGGGCGCGTGAGGATCCACAAGGGCATCAAGGTCGAGGAGCGGCACTTCACGGTGCCGGTGCGGCGCGAGGAGGTCATCGTCGAGCACGTCTCGACGGGGGACCTGGCGTCGGGCTCGGCGGCGAGCGCCGCCGAATCGTCGCTGGCCTTCCAGGACCAGGACGTCGACATCCCCCTCCACGAGGAGGACATCCGCGTGGGCAAGCACACGGTCGTGCGAGAGGAGGTCGTCGTGCGCACCGTCGCGCACGACGTCGACGTCGAGGGCTCGGCCTCGCTGCGCAGCGAGGAGTGCGACGTCGAGGACTCGCGCGGGCGGCCCACCCGAGGCGCTCCCGGGAGCGGCAACGGCACGGGCAGGTACGCGACGGCGTCGCCGCGGTGAAAGCGTCGCGGCCGAATGACGGCCGCTAGGTCCCCTCGCCTCGTCGCGCGCGAGGCGGGGGGGACGCCTCTCCAGCGCCCGGCGGTCCGTCGCGAGGCGCTAGGATGGCCCGATGGCGAACGAGGCTCCTCTGCCGGCGTTGATCATCGGGGCCGGGCCGGCGGGCCTCGCCTCGGCGGCGTGCCTCGCGCGGCGGGGCGTCGAGGCCGTCGTGCTCGAGGCGGAGGCGAACCTGGGCGCGTCGTGGCGGCGCCACTACGATCGTCTTCACCTGCACACCGTCAAGGAAGAGTCGCACCTGCCGGGCCTGCCCTTCGATGCGGCGGTCGGCCGCTACCCTTCGCGTGACGAGGTGGTGGCCTACCTCGAGACGTACGCGGCGCGGTTCGCGATCGCCCCGCGCACGGGCGAGGCCGCGCGGCGCGTCCGTCCCGACGGCGAGGGGGGCGGCGGGTTCGTCGTCGAGGCCTCGCGCCAGATCTACCGGGCGCGCGCCGTCGTCGTCGCCACGGGCGTCAACCGCGCGCCCAACCCCGAGCGCCTGCCCGGGGACGAGCGCTTCGGCGGCGCGCTGCTGCACGCGTCGGCGTACCGCAGCGGCGAGCCCTTCGCGGGGCGCCGCGTGCTCGTCGTCGGCGCCGGCAACACCGGGGCCGAGCTCGCCCTCGATCTCGCCGAGCGCGGCGCCAGGCCCACGCTCGCGCTGCGCACGCCGGTCAACGTCGTGCCGCGCGACTTCCTGGGGATGCCGACGCAGGTCACCGGCATCCGCCTGCGCCGCGCGCCGCTGGGCCTCGCCGACGCGGCCTCCCGGCTCGTCTCGCGGCTCGCCTTCGGCGACCTCTCGCGCCTGGGGTTCCCCCGCCCCGCGCGGGGCGCGCTCTCCGACCTCGCCCTCCGCCGGCGCATCCCCCTCATCGACGTGGGCACGATCGCCGCGGTCGCGCGCGGCGAGATCGCCGTGCGGCCGGCCGTGGCGCGCCTCACCGAGACGGGCGCCGTGTTCGCCGACGGCCGCGCCGAGGCCTTCGACGCCGTCGTGCTCGCCACCGGCTACCGGCCCGCGCTCGAGGGGCTCGTCGACGTCGCCGGCGTCCTCGACGAGCACGGCTACCCGCGCGACTGGCGCGGCGGCGGCGCCTGCCCCGACCTCTACTTCGTGGGCTATGCGAACGTCTCGACGGGGCTCCTCCGCGAGATCGCCCGCGAGGCCGAGGCCGTCGCGGAGGCCGTGGCCGGCGCGCGCCCGCCCGTCGACGGCGAGCGGGTCACCTCTCCACCCGAGGCGACGCCGCCCGCGCGCCCTGCTAGAAAGAAGGCATGAAGCTCGGTCGCGCGCTCCTCGGGCTCGCCTTCGCGCTGGCCTTCGCCGCCTGCGCGCACCGGGGCGGCGGCAACGAAGGTCTGCTCGCCGTGGGAACGCCCGCGCCCGACTTCGCCGTGACGACGCACGACGGGCGGCACATCGTCCTCTCCGAGCTGCGCGGCCGCTGGGTGGCGCTCTACTTCTATCCGAAGGACGACACGCCCGGCTGCACGAAGGAGGCCTGCGGCTTCCGCGACGCCGCCAAGCCGCTCGAGGCCGCGGGCGTGGTCGTGCTCGGCGTCTCCGAGCAGGACGCGGCGTCGCACGCCGCCTTCGCCGAGAAGTACCACCTGCCGTTCCCGCTCCTGCCCGATGAGCGCGGCGAGCTCGCGTCCGCCTACCACGTGCCCGTCACGGCCGGCTTCGCCAAGCGCGTGACGTACCTGGTCGGCAAGGACGGCCGCGTCGCGCGCGTCTGGCCGAGCGTCACGCCCACGGGCCACGCGCAGGAGATCCTCGCGGCCGTCGGGCCCGGGTAGCGAAGGCGGCGTCACTCGGGCGGCGCGAGGCCCGCGGCCGCGCAGAGCAGCGCCTCGATCTTGGCGTCGAGCCGGCGGGCGGCCTCGAGCGCCTGCGGGTCGCCGCCCGAGAGCCCCGGCGCCGTGCGGTCGTAGGCGAGGCGGACCTCGCCGTCGCGCTCGTCGACGAGCACGGAGACGGGCGCGTTCGAGCCCGCGTCCGGCGCGCCGCGGACGAGCTCGCGCATCACGAGGGGGTTGCCGAGCATGAAGCGCACGGCGCCCCGCCGCGTCGGCGGATCGTCCTTCGCGAGGACGAGGCCGAAGTCGAAGCGGATGAACTCGAGCAGCCCCTGCGGCCCGACGGCGTCCTCGACGATCCGCCGGAGCGCGGCGGGCGTCGCGGCGT
The DNA here is from genome assembly GCA_035546175.1 of Polyangia bacterium. GTDB lineage: Bacteria > Myxococcota_A > Polyangia > Fen-1088 > Fen-1088 > DASZFV01. The sequence continues at coordinate 2,474 of DASZWW010000349.1, read as the reverse complement.
CCTTCATGGCGCGGAGGAGCTCGGGCACGTTCGGGTGGGCGACGGCGCGCTCGATGGCCCCCACGACGTCGGCGAAGCGTCGCGTGGTCGTGAGCGTGAACCGCTCGCCCGAGGTCGTTCGTATCGTGACCATGGAAGCGGTCTCCTCGGGCGCGCTCGAGAGCTGCATGGCCCCAATCTGGTCACTCGCCGGCCGCGTGAAAAGGGCGGCGGGGGCGCGCGCCGGGCGCTGCCCGAAAAAATATGGTGCTGGCGCCCCCGGGACGGACCTATAACTTCGGGGTTGAGCTCCCCGCGGCGGCGCGCGGCTCGAACCGCGCTGGTGATCGGGACGACCCTGCTCTCGTTGGGCTGGGGGCCAGGCGTGCGCGCGCAGCGCCCCTTCGCGCCGCGCAGGCCGTCCGTCGAGCCGAAGCCGGCGCACCAGCTCCGCAACGTCGCCACCTGGCCCGCCGAGCCCGCGGCGCCCGCCGAGATCGACGAGGCGAAGTTCCACCTGGCCTTCGCCCGGCTCTGCGCCGTCGACCCGGACGGCGCCGTCGCGGACCTGGCCGGCCCGACGCTCGCCGCCGCGCGGGCCGAGGGCGTCGATCCCTTCGAGCTCGCGGCGCTGGCCTTCGTGACGACGGGCTGCGACGCGAGGCACGACAAGCGCGCGAGCGCGGGCCTCCTCGCGATCGACGTCGAGATGTACCGCGCGCCCGGCGCGCCCGCGCTCGCTCCCGAGCTGCGCGCGCTGCTCACGAAGCGGAGGCTCCGCGATCCGGCGGCCAGCCTGGCCGCGGGCGCGAAGCTCCTCGCGATGTGGCAGGGCACGCACGCCGCCTCCGATCAGGCCTTCGGCGGCGTCCCCCACCGCGACGCCGTCTCGCACTTCTTCTGGGGCGACGAGGTCAAGAGCAGCGGCCACGAGGACCTCGTGCTGACGGCGCGCCGGCGCATGCTCGTCGCGTACGCGGGCGCGCCCTCGGCGGCGCGGCCCACGCGCGTCGGCGTCCCCTTGGTCTCGCCGATCGAGGCGCCGCCGCGCGTGGCCACCAGCGGGCCCGGCGACGACCGCGACGGAGGCGCGCGCCAGCACCGCGGCCTCGATCTCGTGGCCAGCATCGGCGAGCCCGTGCGCGCCGTGGCCAGCGGCACGGTGATCTTCGCGGGCGTGAACTTGCCGGGGCACCCGCGCAAGGACGACATCCCCCCGGCGAAGCTCGCGCGCTACGCCCGCCGGCGCCTGGGCGTCGGCGGCATCTACGTGTGCATCGACCACGACGCCGCCGAGCACAAGGTCGTGACGTGCTACATGCACCTCAAGTCGTACGTCATCTCGCAGCGCGACCACGTCGACGCCGGGCAGACGATCGGCTTCGTGGGCACGACGGGGGTCAAGGTGTCGCCGCCGCACCTGCACTTCGAGGTGCGCGTGGACGACATGTTCACGAACCCGCTGCGCGTCCTCGGCGACTGGGCCATCCCGCCCAAGGCGACGATGACCCACTACTACATGCTCAAGGCGAAGCGCGCGCGGCTGCACGCCAGCGCCGCGCTCGGCCGCTCCCGCGGCGCGTGAGCGCCTCGAGCGGCGCGTCGAGGCGCGGGGGAGGCGTGTTGCATCACCCGGGGCGCCCGTGCCGCGGGCCCCGGGGGCGGGGATATAGTGTAGGCCCATGCGAACCTCCCCCTGTCTTTGGCTCTCCTGCGGCCTCGCGCTCTGGGCCGGCGCCGCGCGCGCCGACATCCCGGCGGGCTACGCCGGCAAACCCTTCGACCCGGCCGTCGCGGGCGGCGCCGGCGTCATCCCGTCGACGGTCAAGGCCGGGCCATACACGATCCCCGGCCGCATCGACTTCGTGAACTACGACATGGGCCCCTCGGACGTCGCGTTCCACGCCGGCGACAAGATCACGAGCAAGGCGGGCGCGGGCTACCGCACGGGCAACGACGTCGCGACCTTCAGCAAGACCAGCATGGCCCAGCACGACGCCTGGTACATGACGGGCACGGCGATGGACGGGACGACCTACCCGGACGCGACGACGCAGGACTTCTACATCGGCGCCGTGCAGGTGAACGACTGGTTCAACTTCACGGTCAACGTGCAGACGGCCGGCACCTACAACGTGAGCTCGACGTGGGCGTCGGGGAACGGACCGCCGGGCGGCGAGGGCGGCGACGGCGCGATGGGGCTGCAGATCTACACGAACGGCACGAAGGTCGCCGACTGGAAGTCCAGCTGGCCGGACTTCAACACGACGGCCGACTTCCACCACTGGAAGGCGTACCCGAACTTCACGACGGTGGTGCTGCCGGCGGGCCTGCAGGTCATCAAGCTGCAGTCGACGTCGAAGCACCTCAACCTCGACTACGTGCAGTTCGACCTCCTGGGCGCCGGCACGACCGGGACCGGCGGCGCGGGCGGCGCTGCCGGCACGGGCGGCGCGACGGGCGCGGGCGGCACGCCGGGCACGGGCGGCGCGACG
>DASZWW010000348.1:0-4152 GCA_035546175.1 Polyangia bacterium | reverse complement strand
GTGCGCGCGCAGGCCGACGACTTCGCGGCGCTGCTCGGCCCGGCGCTCGGCGGTCCGCTCGACGGGCAGGCGACCGGGCTGCCGCGCGGGGTCGTCGAGTACAGCTACTACCTCTTCCGCGACTGGGGCTGGCCGGCGGGGCCCGGCGCCTCCGAGAACGACGAGGCCTTCGCGGCGCTGCGGGCCGTCGCGCCCGGCCCGCTCGGCCGGCTGCTCGTGCTCGGCGCCGGCGGCTGCCGCCTCGCGTACGACCTCCATCGGCGCGCGGGCGCCGTCGAGACCGCCGTCCTCGACATCGATCCGTACCTCTTCGTGCCCGCCGAGGCGGTGGTCCGCGGGGGCGAGGTGAAGCTCACCGAGTCGAGCCTCAACGTCGTCGACCCGGCCCGGGTCTCGGAGCGCTGGACGCTGCGCGCGCCCGACGGGCCGGTCGACGACGCGCGCTTCCACTTCCTCCTCGCCAACGGGCTCGCGCCGCCCTTCGCGGGCGCGACCTTCGACACGATCGTCACGCCCTGGTTCATCGATCGCGTGCCCACCGACCTCCCCGAGCTCCTGGCCACCCTGCGGCGGCTCCTGCGCCCGGGCGGCCGCTGGCTCAACCAGGGACCGTTGCTCTATCCGCCCGAGACGCCGCTTGCCCGCCGGTACTCGCGCGACGAGGTCGTGGCGCTCGCCACGGCCGCGGGGTTCCGCGTGGAGCGGGTCGATGCCGCGTCGCGTCCCTACCTCTTATCTCCGCTGACGGGCTCGGGAAAGCTCGAGCTCGTCCTGACCTTCGCCGCCGTCCGGACGGACGACTGAGGGCTGCCTGCCCGGCGGCACACCGCCGTCTACATAGACGGTGGCGATGCGACGGAAGCTTGCCTGGGTCGCGCTCGGCCTCGCCGGCGCCGTCTCCTCGGCCGCGTGCACGGGGCAAGTGGGCGGCGGCCGTCGTGCGCCCGCGGGCGGCGGCGCGGCGGGCACGTCGGCGGGGGCCGCGGGCTCGACGGGCGGCGCCGGCGCGCCCTCCGGGACGGGCACGGCAGCCGGGACGGGCGCGGCGGGCGCGGGGTCGCCGAGCGCGCTCGTGGGCCTGGCGGGCGGTGACGAGCCGACGGCGCACCTGCACAAGCTCACAGCCGCCGAGTTCGCGAACAGCGTTCAGGACCTGCTGGGCGCGGGCGCGCCCGTCGGGATGGTCGAGCCGGACGACGTGGTGGCCGGCTTCGCGTCGGTGGGCGCCTCGACGGTGGCGATCTCGCCCGCGGGTGTGGGCCTCTACGAGGGCTCGACCGGCGCGGCGACGGACTACGTCTTCGCGGATCCGACGCGCGTGGCGGCCGTGCTCTCGTGCGTCCCGACGAGCGCCACGGACACGGCCTGCGCCTCGAAGGCGCTCGCGGCGTTCGGCCGGCGCGCCTTCCGCCGGCCGCTCAGCGACGCCGAGACGTCGCGCTTCGTGACGCTCGCGCAGACGATCGCGGCCAAGCCGGGCAGCTCCATCCTCGCCGGCCTGCGCCACGCCGTGTGGGCCATGCTGCAGTCGCCGAGCTTCCTCTACCGCGTCGAGCTCGGGGCGCCGAGCGCGGCCGACGGCGGGCGCCTCAAGTACGACGGCTTCGAGATGGCGTCGCGGCTCGCGGGCGCGCTGTGGGCCTCGGTGCCGGACGACGCGCTGCTCGACGCGGCGGCGGCCGGCAAGCTCGCGACGGCCGCGGACGTGCGCACGCAGGCGACGCGCATGCTGGCCGACGCGCGCGCGCACCGGTCCATCGTCGCCTTCGTCGACGACCTCTTCGGCAAGCTCGAGCTCGCGCAGGCGACCAAGGACCCCGCGATCTTCCCGGGCTGGACGCCGACCTTGCGCGACGCCATGCAAGCGGAGCTCGAGCGCCGCATCGACGACGTCGTCTTCACCCAGAAGGGCGACTTCCTCTCGCTCTACGAGAGCAAGTCGACCTTCGTCAACAACGAGCTCGCCGCGTACTACGGCCTGCCGACCCAGGCCACCGACGCCTGGCGCGCCGCGACCTTCCCGGCGGACACGCCGCGCGTGGGCTTGCTCGGCTCGGGCGCGATCCTCGCCGCCTACGCGCTGCCGCAGCGGACGTCGCCCACGGCGCGCGGGAAGTTCGTGGCCACGGCGCTCCTCTGCAAGACCGTCCCCGATCCGCCTCCCGGCGTGCCGCCGCTGCCCGCCATGGCCGACGCGTCGTCGACGCTGAGGCAGAAGCTGGAGATGCACCGCGCGGCGGCGTCGTGCTCGGTCTGCCACTCGCTCATGGATCCCATCGGCTTCGGCATGGAGACTTTCGACGGCGCCGGCCAGTACCGCACGCAGGACAACGGCCACCCCATCGACGCGTCGGGCACGCTCGACGGCCGATCGTTCGACGGGCTCGCCCAGCTCGGGGCGGCCGTCCACGACGACGCCGTCACGGGCCCGTGCCTCGTGAGCAAGCTCCTCACGTTCGCCGAGGGCCGCAAGCTCGGCGGCCACGACGCGCCCGCGCTCGACGCGCTGGCCACGGCGTTCGCCAAGGGCGGCAACCGCGTCGACCAGCTCATGCTCGACCTCGTGACGAGCGACGCCTTCCGCTTCGTGACGCCCGATATGTAGGAGAGACACGACGCATGTCACGCCCCAGCCGCCGATACCTCCCGCGCCGCACGTTCCTGCGGGGCGTCCTCGCGGGCGGCGCGACCGTCGCCGTGCCGCTGCCGCGCCTGGCGTGCATGTTGAACGGCAACGGCACGGCCTGGGCCGACGGGCAGGCGCTGCCGGTGCGCTTCGGGACGTGGTTTTTCGGCAACGGCATCATCCCCGACCGCTGGGTGCCGCCCCTGACGGGCACGGGCGCGAGCTGGGCGCTCAGCGAGGAGCTCGCGCCGCTCCAGGCGGTCAAGTCGTACCTGAACGTCCTCACCGGCTTCTCGATCAAGGTGCCGAACAACTCGCCGCACGCGAGCATGCCGTGCGCGGCGCTCACCGGCGCCAACACGGGCGCCGGCGGCGTGCAGCTGCCCACGATCGACCAGCTCGTCGCGAAGCTGCCGGGGGCCACGGGCGGCGGCGTCGTCTTCCCCACGGGGCTGCACGTCGGCGTCTCGAACACGACGGGCGCGACGTCGCTCGGCCTGGCGATCTCGTTCGCGGGCCCGAACGCGCCCAACCCGCCGAACTACAGCCCCGCCATGCTGTTCAAGAACCTGGTGCAGTTCGCGTCGACGTCGAGCGGCGCGCCCAAGGCCCCCGATCCGGAGCTCTTCAACCGCGGGCTCGTGCTCGACGCCGTGCTCGCGGACGCCCAGGCGCTGCGCGCGCGGCTCGGCGCCGACGACCAGATGCGCCTCGACCTGCACCTGCAGGGGCTCGGGCAGCTGCAGCAGCAGATCGTCGCCGCCGAGACGCCGAGGGCCACGGGCACCATCACGGACCCGGACAAGACGTACCCCATGCGCGGCGCCGACGGCTCGATCTCGCGCCAGCGCGGGCAGGCGTTCTCGGACCTGCTCGTGTTCGCGCTGTCGAGCGACCTTTCGCGCGTGTTCTCCTACATGTTCACGTGCCCGGCCTGCCACGGGAACTACGCCGACTGCGGCCTCGATCCGACGACGTTCCACGAGGACTACGGCCACCGGCTCTCGCCGAAAGGGCTCTCGTACGCGACGGCCGGCTTCAACACGGGCGTCCGCTTCGCGATGTCGAACCTCGGTGACCTGCTGGGGCGCATGAAGGCGACGCCCGACGGCGCGGGCAACCTCCTCGACAACTCGTGCGTGTACACGACGTCCTGCGTGTCGGAGTCCCAGACCCACGGCGGCACGGACTTCCCGCTGCTCGTCGCCGGCAAGGCGGGCGGCAAGCTCAAGACCGACCAGCACCTGCGCCTCCTCGACGAGAACGTCAGCAAGGTCCCATACACGCTGCTCACGGCGATGGGCAGCAACGCGACCTCCTTCGGCATGGCGGAGGGCCAGGTCTCGAGCGGGGTGACGGGCCTGCTGGCCTGACATGCGGAGCCTCGCGCGTAGAGCTGCTCTCGTCGTCTCGGTGGCGCTCGCGGGGTGCGGCGCGGGCGGGAGCGCTCAGCCGACCGGCGCCGCGGGGGCCGCCGGGGACGCGACCGGCGGCTCGAGCGCGGGAAGCGCGGGCGCGGCGGGTCC
>DASZWW010000347.1:0-2587 GCA_035546175.1 Polyangia bacterium | reverse complement strand
CTCGACGGCCCGGGCCACGCCCTGCGCGACGACCTCGACGAGCTCGACGTCCTCGGCGGCCCACGGCGCCTCGCGGGCCGCGGCGAACCCGGCCACGCCGAGCAGCGCGCCGCCGAGGAGCACGGGCACGATGGCCAGGGCCCGGTCGCCGTCCGGCGAGACGATGTCCAGGACGGGCGCGGCGAGCTGGCCGCGCGCGCGCGGCAGGGCGATCGCCTGGCCACGCCGGAGCGTCGCGAGGAAGGGCTCGGGCAGGATCGTGACGGGCAGGCGGGCGAAGCGCGCCCGGTCGCGCATGGGGGCGAGCCCCGGCGCGTACCACTCGTGAGCGAGCGCGAACGCGTCGGCGTCGAGGCGGTAGTAGTAGGCTCGATCGGCGCTCACGTGGCGCGCCACGTCGCCGAGGGCGCGCTCGACCGTCTCGTCGATGGCCTCGGGCGCCGCGCGCAGGAGCTCGGTCGCGACGAGCGCGGCGAGGCGATCGCGGGAGAGAGGGGGGGCCACGAGATCAGAGTCGCCCGCGCCCGAGCCACGAAACATCGGGGGGAACCCCGGAACGACGGCGGGAGATCCCCGAGCCGGGTCAGCGCTCGGGAGCCCTCGGCGCCCGGGAGTCCTCGGCGCTCGGGAGCCCTCGGCGCCCGGGAGCCCTCAGCGCTCGGGAGCCTTCAGCGCTCTGGCGACACCAGGCCCGTGCGGATCGCGTACCGCACGAGGCCCGCGAGGTCGTGGATCTCGAGGCGCGTCATGATCTGGCCCCGGTGCGCCTCGACCGTCTTGACGGACAGGTTGAGGAGGCGCGCGACGTCCTTCGTCGACTTGCCCTCGGCGACGAGCTGCAGGATCTCGCGCTGCCGCGGCGTGAGGCCGTCGAGCGGGATCCCCTCGGCGGGCGGCGCCTTGGCCTTGCCGTCGCGGTCGAGGTAGGCGTCGACGACGTGCTTGGAGATGGCCGGCGACAGGTACGTCTCGCCGCGCATGACGGCGCGCAGGAGGAGCGGCAGCTCTTCGGCCGCCGCGTCCTTGAGGACGTAGCCCTTGACGCCCGCGCGCAGCGCCTGGGCGACGTGGCCGGGCGTGCCGTGCATCGAGAGGATGGCGACGCGCGTGCGCGGCACCTCGCGGGCGACGCGCGAGGCGAGCTCGAGGCCGTTGAGACCGGGCATGCTCACGTCGACGAGCGCGACGTCGGGCTGGAGCTGGGTGATGAGCGCGAGGGCCTGCTGCCCGTCGCTGGCCTCGGCGACGATCTCCACCCCGGGGATGGCCTCGACGAGCCCGCGAATGCCGGCGCGCACCAGGTTGTGATCGTCCGCGAGCAAGACCCTCATGATCGACCGGGTGAGCATACCTCGCGGACCGCCGCGCGTCTCGCCGCGTGAATCTGCGCTACAGTCGGGGCCGCCCCGACGATGCGTTCGAACCCCGCCAGCGCTCCGGACGCCGCGCCGGACCTCGCGCCCAGCTGGCGCCGCGAGACGCTGCTGTCGATGCTCGGCGTCGCGGCGATCGTCGCGCCGGCGGCGTCGGTGTTCGGGGTCGCTGGCCTGCCGTCGCCGCGCCCGCTCGGCGACGTCCTCGTCATCCTCGCGGCGGGCGCGGTCATGCCGCTCCTGCGGCTCGTGCCGATCTTCTCTTACGCCGTGCGGGCGGCCGTGACGATGGCCGTGCTCTTCGGCGCCGGCGTGTTCGTGCTCTCGCGCTCGGGCCTGTCGCCGGGCGCCGCCCTGCTCTTCGCCGTCTCCAGCCTCTTCGGCGCGATGTACTTCGGCCGCGCCGTCGGGTACGCCACGATCGCGGTCGGCGGGGCGGCGTTCGCCGTCGTCGGCTGGCTCGTCACGGCGGGCCACCTCGCGCCCCCCGCGCACGTCTTCTCGGCGGACCGCTTCGCCAACTGGCTCCGCGTCGGCGTCGTCTTCGCGCTGCTCACGACCATGCTGACGAGCGGCGTCGCCTTCGTGATCAGCCGCGTCGAGGCGGGCGCGCGCGATCTGCGCGTCGCCTACGAGCGCCTCGGGCGGCTGCACCTCTCCCTCGAGTCCGCCAAGGAGGAGGAGCGCCGCTTCCTCGCGCACGAGCTCCACGACGAGTTCGGCCAGCTCCTCACGGCGCTCAAGCTCCGCATCCAGCTCGGCGCGCGCGGCGGGCCCGCGCCGGCGGACGGTCCCGACCCCATCGCCGTCATCGACGACTTGATCGCGCGCGTCCGCCGCATGTCGGGCGACCTGCGCCCGCCGCTGCTCGACGAGGTCGGGCTCGTGCCGGCCCTGCGCGCCTACCTCGACATGCAGGCGACGCTGTCGGGCGTGGCGATGAGCCTCGAGGTGAGCGAGCCGCCCGAGGGCGCCCCGGTGGCCGGGCGTGACGTCGAGATCACCTGCTTCCGCATCGTGCAGGAGGCGGTGACGAACGCCGTGCGGCACGCCTCGCCGCGCGGCCTGCGCGTGCGCCTCGAGCGCGGGCGGGAGCGCCTCGCGCTCGTGGTGACCGACGACGGGCGGGGCTTCGACGTCGGCGCGCGGCTCGAGGGGGCGGCCGCCGCGGGCCACCTGGGCGTCATCGGCATGCGCGAGCGCGTGCGCGCGCA
>DASZWW010000346.1:0-2373 GCA_035546175.1 Polyangia bacterium | reverse complement strand
CTGGAGCGCGCCCAGGAGCTCGGCGGCGCGGCGACGGGTCGCGTCTCCGCCGCTCGCCTCGACGAGCCGCGTGGGGGTCTCGAAGGGCGCGCTCACGTCTGGCCCCGCCTCTCCATCTCGCGCAGGCGGTCGAGGAAGCGCGCGCGCCCGCGGTGCAGCTGCACCCAGACCGTCGCGAGCTTGGTCCCCGTGAGCGCCGCGATCTCCTCGCCCGAGAGCCCCTCGATCTCGAAGAGCACGACGGCCGCGCGCATCTTGCGTTCGAGCCCGTCCAGCGCCGCGTACACCGTGCGAGCGGCCTGCTTGCGCTCGAGGTCCTCGACGGGCGTGAGCCGCTCGGCCGGCAGGTCGCCCGCGAAGTCGCCGGCGAGCCCGCGCAGCCAGCGGCCGATGCGCTGCTTGCGCCGCTGGCGGTGCACGACCCGCTCGGTGATGCGGTAGAGCCAGGTCGTCATCTTCGCCTCGGCGCGCCACTCGGGCAGGCGCCGCTGCACGACGAGGAACACCTCCTGGACCACGTCCTCGGCGTCGACCGTGGGCCCGGCCAGGCGCGCGACCCAGCGCTCCACCTCGGCGGCGTGCGCCCGGTAGAGCGAGGTGATCTCCGGAGGCGCCGGCGCCGGCGCCTCCGCTTGCCGTGGCACTTTCTTCATCCTGACGACCGAGAGCGCCAATTGTACCCCCTGGGATCCCGGGCCCGGGAGCCCTTGGCCTTACCGATCGTGCCCCGCGGAGGCCGATTCCTTACCGCGAAAGCGCGCCCTCCGACCCGGTGCGGCAAGGGGCCGATTCCTGAAAGGTCCGGCGGCGAAGGCGGGACAATGTCCCGTGAGCATGTCCATCCGCCGCGTCCTCCCGGTCCTCTTGGTCGCGGCCGCCGGCGCGTGGCCCCGGGCGGCCGCCGCCCAGGGCTTCGTCGTGACGACGACGAGCGGCCTCGAGGCCGTCCGGGCGACGCGCGCCCCCGACTGGTGGCTCTCGGGCGCGGGCCTCATCGACCTCGACGGCGACGGCGATCTCGATCTGTTCCTGTCGTCCCACGGCTCGTACGGCTCGCTCACGGCGCTCAACGACGGCAAGGGGCACTTCACGCTCGCGACCGGCACCTTCCCGAAGAGCGAGCTGCTGCTGCCGGCGGACGTCGACAACGACGGCAAGGTCGACTTCGTCGCGACGTATGAGGACGGCGGCGGCCAGTGGTGGCTCATGCGGCCCATGCCCGGCGTGGTGAGCTTCTTCGGCTCGAGCGTCACGCGCGACGGCGGCCAGGCGCGCCAGGAGGCGCTCATGGACGTCGACGGCGACGGCAAGATCGACTGGCTGCGCGGCGCCGGCGCGGGCGTGCTCATCGACAAGGGCGACGGCATGGGCGGCTTTACCCCGATGACGTCGATGATCGCCAACCCGGGCGGCGAGGAGATCTCCATCGTGCCGTGCGACGTCGACGGCGACGGCGACCAGGACGTCTTCGTCGAGTTCGGGCGCTACGACACCTACGGCCCCGACGGCGCGACGCGCCTGTACCGCAACGACGGCGGCGGGAAGTTCGTCGACGTCACGACGGACGCGGGCCTCTACCAGAACGGCTTCGCGCTGCAGGGCATCGGCGACTTCGATCAGGACGGCGACACGGACCTCATCGCCCTCGAGAGCCGCACCTTCCCGCACTCGATCTACCTCAACGACGGCCACGGGAAGTTCACGAAGAAGGCGGGCGCCGTCACGGGCCTCGACGGCGGGAAGGCCGAGTACGCGTCGTGGGGCCTCGCGAGCATGACCGACTTCGACAACGACGGCGTCCCGGACATCATCGTCGACGGGCGCGTGTACCTGCACGTGCTGCGCGGGATGGGCGGGGGCACCTTCGCCTACGCCAACGAGACCTGGGGCGGCATCGTCGACATCGCCGAGGCCAGCGTCGACAACGGCTTCACCTTCGGCGACATCGACGGCGACGGCGACCTCGACCTCATCGGCTACAAGACGATCGATCCGGTGCGCGACCTCAACGTGTACGTCAACCAGATGCCCGCGCAGAACTGGGTGAACGTGCGGCCGGTCGGCCTGCCCGGCAACCACCCGGCCGCCGGCGCCGAGATCCGCGTCTACGCGGCGGGCACGACCCAGCTCCTGTGGTTCGAGGAGATCTCTCTATACGACAAGCAGGTGCAGCAGCCGTACTACGCCTTCGGCGACACCGAGCGCCACTACGGGCTCGGCGCGCGCCCGATGGTCGACGTCACGGTCCGCTTCCACCCGTCGAACAAGGTCGTGCGCCACGACGGCGTCGCGGCGAACAGCACGGTGCGCATCTCGGAGGACGGCGCGGGCACGATCGTCCCGCCGCCCCTGCAAGGCGGCTCGGACGGCGGC
>DASZWW010000345.1:0-12345 GCA_035546175.1 Polyangia bacterium | reverse complement strand
CGGTTCGGCGCCTTGGGCGCGTTCCGCAGGTAGCCCTTGTAGAAGAAGATCGCCTTCCCGGCGTCGCCCTTGAGGCGGTACGCCTGCCCGATGTTGTAGAGGAACAGGGGATCGGGCTTGGCCTTGTAGGCCTCCTGGAAGGCCTCGATCGCCTTGTCGAAGTCGCCGAGGTTGAAGTACGTCGTCCCCTGCTGGAAGAACTCCTTGGCCCGCTGGGTGTCGTCGGCGCGCGCCATCGACGGCAGCACGGCGAGGGCCACGGCCAGCGCGAGCGTCAGGGCTCGCGGGAAAGCCAGGCGAAGAGAGGCGACGGGCATCGAGGCGGCGCCATCGTATCCCGGAACCCCGCCTCCTCCAAATCCCGCGGAAAAACGCGGGCTCACGCGGCGGTGCGCCGGCGAGCCGGCGAGCGGCGCCCGCCCCGTCAGGACCGCCGGGCGCGCGGCGCGAGCTCGAGGGCGACCTTGCCGCGCCGGAAGACGCGCACCGAGCCCGAGGTCTGGGACACGACGATGGCGATCGCCTCGCTGTCGCGCGAGATGCCGGCGGCCGCCATGTGGCGCGCGCCGAGGCCGAGCGGCACGTCGACCTCCTCCTCGTCGTCGAAGCTGAGGTACCGGCCCGCCGCCACGACGACGCCGTCCTCGCGCACGACGAACGCCCCGTCGAGCACGGCGAAGGCGTGCAGGGCGTGCCGGACGTCGGGGTTCATGATGTTCTTCTCGTCCTCGGAGTAGCCCTGGAACGGGTTGAGCGTGAGCTGCTTCGACTTCTCCATCACGGTGTTGGAGTCGCCGACGACGAAGAGCGCGCCGATGGGCCGGCCCTCCCAGCCCTCGACGCCGATGCTGACGGCGAGCTCGATGAGCGCGTCCATGACGCCCGCCGACACGCTCTCGGCCTGCAGGAACCCGAACGACCCGCCGTCCCCCTCCTCCTGGCCGACGGTCACGAGCAGGATCGAGTCGGGCAGCGCCGCCGGCTTGCGGGCGAGGAGGCCCAGCACGACGTCGCCCTCCTTGTAGATGCCGCGCGCGATCCCCGACACGAGCGCGATCTTCAGCTTCTCGGGGCGGCCGAGGTCGTACTCGGGCAGCGGCAGCACGGGGATGCCCTCGCCCTCGACGACGGAGCGCTGGCTCGGCCCCACGACCGCCTGCACGAGCTTCTTGCGCGCGCTCGGCTTGCCGCGGAAGACCTCCTCGGGCAGCGGCAGGTCGCCGACGTAGAGCAGGTGGTCGACGTGCGGCTTGGTCGCGAGCGCGATGGCGGCCTTGATGACGTCGAGCTGAGCTTTTCCCGTCGGTGTCTTCGCCATGGGGTCGGTCCGGGCGCTCATGCTACGCTGGAAACGAGACCCAGGGATGAAGTTCCACGCCCTCCAGCGCTGGTTGCCCCTCCTCGCCTCGCTCATCGCGATCGGCATCGCCTTCGACGTGCTGACGCGCTCGCGGCTGCAGGCGACGACCATCCTCGCCTGCGACGGCGAGTACTCGGACAGCCTGCAGGCGCAGTCGCCGCGCAACCGCGAGCTCGACCAGGGGCCGAAGGCGCAGTTCAGCTACCTCGTGCGCAGCTCGGCGAAGTACGAGTGCCCGTTCTTCGGCCCCGACGGCAAGCTGCGCCGGCGGCGCGTGCAGGCGAGCGAGCTCGGCAGCGCCTTCGCCTACGAGCAGTCGGGCGGCGACACCTACCTGCTCACGAACGAGCACGTCGCCTCGTGGCCCGACGTCACCGACACGATCCACCGCATCGAGGGCGTGCCGGAGGGCTGCAAGCGCGTCGAGGACAAGCTGCGCATCGTGCGCGACGAGCGCGACGACTTCGAGCCGGGGCAGGTCGTCCTCACGCGCGTGGCCGTCGACCCGCTGCTCGACGCCGCCATCCTCAAGGCCGCGGGGCAGAAGCTCACCGTCATCCCCTTCAAGGTCGGCAAGAGCGCCGGCCTGCGCCAGGGCAACGTCGTCGAGGTGCGGGGCTTCCCGCTCGGCGTCATGCAGGCGGTCTCGAGCGGCAAGGTCGTCAACCCCTACGACCGCGATCAGGAGCAGGGCTGGGACCACGTCGACTTCGTGATCGACGCCCTGCTCTCGGAGGGCAACTCGGGCAGCCCCGTGCTCGCCGTCTCGTGCAAGACGCGCCAGCTGGAGCTGGTCGGCATCTACCACGCCGGCTACAAGGGCCACGGCGCGCTCAACGTCGTCGTGGGCATCGACCAGCTCGTCGACTTCATGCACAAGAAGAAGCGCGTCCCGCGCGCCTTCGCGGACAGCAGCTCGCCCGGCGCGCCGTCGGCGACGGACCGCGCCCACGTCAAGGAGGCCCTGGCGTCGGGCACCCTCCCCCTCTTCGACTTCGGCGGCCTCTTCATGCAAGCGGAGGTCGTCGGCGACGACGTCATCCTCTACCAGATCTACAGCCGCCAGTTCCCGCTCGACGACCGGCGCGTCGTCGTCATCGAGGACCGGCCGCCGACCGAGAAGACCCCCGGCGGCTTCGGCGAGCTCGGCCGCCTGTGGGTGCTCTCGCCGACCGGCTGGCGCGAGTGGCCGCAGACCGCCCTCGGCGCCGACGAGCACGACCTGCTCGCGCGGGTCACCGACTCCCTGCGCCTGCAGGTGCTCCACACCGTCGACTACCGCCGCGCGCTCAACAACCCCAACTCCGCCGACGAGCGCCGCAAGGGCCGCGACCTGTCGCGCGCGATGTCGCGCGACATCCCCATCGCCCGCGACCTCGCCGCGAACCTCCTCGAGACCGCCGAGCGCCTCTCCGTCGGCCAGGGCACGGGCTCGTCCGCCACGGGCGTCGCCGCCGCGCCGTCCGACGCCCCGCCCACGACCGTCGCCCTGCCGTCCAAGGGCACGCCCGCGCCCTGAGCGGGCCCACGCCGTCGGCGCGTTCACGGACCGAGCGGATTGACCCAGCGGAGCCCGGCGAATCGCCCGAAGTCGCCGTCGTTCGAATGGAGCTCCGCGCGGTGCTCGAGGGCGAGGGCGGCGAGCTGGACGTCGGTCGTCAGGTTCGCCGCGGCGCCCGCCCGGCGCAAGAGCCCGAAGGCGAGCTCCAGGTGCCGTGGCCCGGGTGAGAGCACCTGCACGTGGGGCCGCTCGAGCCAGGCATCGACGTGACCGAGCGCGGCCTCCACGCTCAAGGGCGGCTCATGAACCCTGCGATTCGTCGCGAGCCGCACGAACCCGAACAGCGCCGGCAAGCCCACACCCACGGCCGTCGTGCCGTTGAGCGTCCGCTCCCACCACGCCTTCGCCTTGGCGTGCTCTCGGAACGCCGCGAGGTGCGCGTAGAGCAGCAGGTTGACGTCGGGGACGATCATCGCCGTCGCGCGCGACGCTTCGCGAGGATCGCGTCGTCCTCGAGCTCGTCGGCGAGGCGGTTGAGCGCCGACGCGTCGACCCCGGGCGCCAAGGTCGACCTGTGCGGCTTGAGGCGATAGGGCGCGACGGGCGCCTCGGCCAACCGAGGCGAGAGCCCGCGCCTGATGGCGTCGTTGACGACCTGCTTGAACGGCCGCCGCACCCGGTGCACCTCCTCCGCGAGGAGGCGCTCGACGTCGGGATCGAGGGTGAGCGTCGTCCGCATCGAGGCATCATGATGCCTTCATATCCTGGCGTCAAGATGCTCCCGGGCCGCGACGCCGAGGCGCGGCCAGCCCTTTCGACGGCCCTGGCGCGGTCTACGAGTAGCGCTTGCGGATGAGCGCCAGGACGGCGTCCTTCGCGCAGTTGTCGCAGTAGCCGAAGCGGGACTTCATCATCGACAGCGTCGCCTGCGCGGCGGCGGCGGCGTCGGCCTGCATCTTCGCGGGGCCGTCGGTGAGCAGGATGAGGAGGTCGTCGTTGATCTTGCGGACCTGCTTCTTGCGCTCCTCGAAGAACGACTCGCGCAGGGCGGCGATGGGGCGCGGGAAGATGGACTCGTAGTCGGGCTTCTGGCGCGGGTGATCGATCGACCAGGCGCCGATGCGGGCGATGACCTCGCGGCGGAACTCCTCGCGGCGGTTCGTCATGTCGAGGATGCGCTCGACGTCGCCCATCATCTCCTCGTCGGGGTCGTCGTCGCGGCCGGTGATGGGGTTCGGGACCTTCTCGCGCTTGACCCAGTACGACACGTGCGAGGCGTAGCGCTCGAACTGGTCGATGTAGCGGCGCTCCTCGACGAGGCCCATCGAGGTGCGCACCTCGTCGTCGATGCGGTCGATGAGCTTGTCGCGCACCTGGAAGATGAACTTCTTGTTCTCGTGGAAGCCGCCCGGCAGCGGCTCCTGCTTGAGGAACTCGTAGACGGTCACGCCGCGCACGAGGTCCTCGAGCTCGTCGAAGATCGCGAACGGCGACAGGCACGCGTACCGGGGGCTCTGCGCGGCGTTCATGATGAGGAGCTTCATCTCGCGCGGCGAGGCGCCCGTGCGGCCCTCGTAGTTCGGGTAGCTGTCCGACTCGCGCGCGATCTTCTCGACGCCCGCCACGAGCTCGCGCTGCTGCTCGGTCGTCAGGCCCTCGGGCGTGGCGTTCTCGGCGTAGAGCAGGGCCTTCTCGAGCGGCCCGAGGCGGCCCACGACCTCGGTGAGGTTCTTGCCGTACTTCTCGCCGAGCGGCTTCTTCATGCGCGTCAGCACCGACCACAGCGCCGTCACCCAGGCCACGTGCGGCGCGACGTGCTTGCCCGACTCGGCGTGCGCGGCGCGGATCTGCGCCTCGTAGATGCGCTGCTCGACCTTGTAGTCGAGGAGGTACGGCACGCGCACGAGCTCCATGCGGCCCTTGAAGGACTGGAACTCGGGCACCTCCTTGAACGCCGAGAGGTAGCCCTCGTTCGAGGAGCCGATGAAGATCGTGTCGAGCTCGAGGCTCGCGACGTCGAGCGAGACGCGCCCCTGCTCGACGGTGCCGAGCAGGTACTTGTACGACTCGAGGGGCCGCTTGAGGAGGTCGGCGAAGTCGATCACGCCGCGGTTCCCGTCGACGAGCTCGCCCTGGTACTCGTAGAGCGTGAGCGACTGCAGCGCGGGCGGCAGCGAGGCGAGCGAGCGGTCCATCGTGAGCTGGCGCGAGCGCGCGTCGACGGCGAGCTGCGGCTCGACGGTGGCCGCCGCCTGCCGGTAGCGGCGCGACACGAAGAAGCGCTCCACCTGCACGTGGCGCAGCACCTTGGCCAGATCGCCGTGGTACGAGGACAGCAGCGCCTCGAAGATCTGCCGGTTGCGGTGCGACAGATCGCCGCGCAGGAGGTAGTCCGCGGGACGGAAGCCGCCCTTGATCTCGGCGGCGAGGCGCCGCTCGATGAGCTCGCGGCGCTTCCCTCGCGGGATGAGCAGCAGCGGGTGATCTCGCATCTCGTCGACGATCTTCGCCTCGATGAACTCGTCGTCGAGGTAGGCGTAGGTCTCGGGGGTGCCGCCCGACGGCTCGAAGGTGGCCGCGCCGCCGCCGAACCCGATGCCGCCCCTCGTGAGCTTCTGCGAGGGGAAGATCCAGTTGAAGCGGTAGAGCGCGCCCTCGTCGAGCGTCGAGTAGTGCTCCATGGCGCGCTGGAGCGACGCCACGAACGTCGACTTCGCCGAGCCGTTCGGCCCGTGCAGCAGGATGAGGCGGTTGGTGCGCCCCTCGCGCGCGAAGTTCGAGACCAGCCGGTAGACGGCCGCCTGCACCTCCTCCTGCCCGGAGAGCGCGTCCTTGCCCGCGTCCCACGGGCAGTCGAAGAGCTTCCAGTGGGTCTGCAGGCCGCGCGGCGTGCGCACGATCTCCGTCCCGAAGTGGTCGAAGACGTCGCGCACGTACTGGGCCGCCGAGCGCACCTGCCGGCGCGGGTCGGCGCCGAACAGCGAGAAGTACTCGCCGAACGACATCACGCGGCGGTTGCGCTCGAAGCTCTCGCGGAGCTCGCCGGCCGTGTGCGTGAGCCACGCCTTGGCGTCGAACCCGCCGCCGGCGTCGCGGCCCTGGCCCTCGGCCCCCGAGGCCGGCCCGCGCGGAGGATCATCGATCGCCATCGGACTTCACGTTACCACGCGCGTCGAGACCAGGCGATCTCCCGCGGGCCCCTCACCGCTCCCGCGCGCCCCCCGGGGGCGCTGCGCGCGCGTCAACCTCTGCATCACTTCCGTCGAAGCCGCGTCCAGAGTATGTAAGGGCCATACCTTCTCTCCCACCGGAGCCTTCACGATGCCGCGTCTCCTCTCCCACCCACTGCTCCCCCTCCTGACGCTCGGTCTGGCGATTCCCTCCTTCGCCCTCGTCTCGCGCGCCGCCGACAAGCCGGCCGCCAAGGCGGAGAGGCCCGAGCCGGGCGAGAAGCCGGCGGGCGCGCCGCCCCCCGGCAGCCCGATGGCGGAGCTCAAGAAGTCGAACGCGCAGCTCGACAAGGTGCTGCACAAGAACGTCCCCAACTGGTCGCCCGAGGCCGAGCTCGAGCGCGAGGAGGTCCGCAAACTCGTGGGCGCCTTCCTCGACTACAACGAGCTCGCGCGCCGCTCGCTGGCGCGCCACTGGGACTCGCTCACGCCCAAGCAGCGCGCCGAGTTCACCGAGACGCTGCGCCAGCTCGTCGAGCGCAGCTACCTGCGGCAGGTGCACGGCGGCCCCAACTACAACATCAAGTACGAGAAGGAAGAGAAGACCGGCAACGAGGCGGTCGTCGACGCGACCCTCCACACGATGTCGCGCGGGAAGAAGGTCGACATCGCGCTCCAGTACAAGATGCTGGGCAAGGACGGCAAGTGGGTCGTCTACGACGTCGTCACCGACGAGCAGAGCATGCTCGAGAACTACCGCGCCGAGTTCAACAAGATCATCGCCAAGGACGGGTTCGACGCCCTCATGAAGCGGATGCGGAAGAAGCTCGAGGAAAAAGAGGAGTAGCCGCTCGTGGCGCGACCGAGCATCGCCGCGCTCGTCGCGCTCGGGCTCGCGGGCGGGGTCGGGCTCCCCGGCGGCCTGGGGCTCGCCGGCTGCAGCGGGTCCTGCTGCACCGTCGACTCCGAGCCCATCCCCGTGGGGCGGGCGCCGCTCGGCGTGGGCACGGGGGCCGGCGCGCTGCTGGCGCGCGCGCAGCCGCCCGGCGGCGGCGGCGCGTTCGACATGGTCGTCGACACGTCCTCGCCCGTGACGATCATCGCGCCGCCGGCCACGACGGCGCCCGCGACGGGCACGCTCCAGATCCAGACGCGCGGCTTCGACCTGCTCGACGGCAACACCCCCACGAACGTCCGCGCGCGCTTCCGCGACCTCGGCCTCTTCGCGCTGCCGCTCGGGCCCGTGGGCGCGGCGGCGTTGGTCCCCGGCGGCGTCATGGGCGGCGATCTGATGCACGCCTTCTCGATGGAGCTGCGCTTCGCGTGCGCCGGGACGCTGGCCGACGGCGGCGCGGCCGACGGCGCGGCCGGGGACGCGGGCGCCGCCGGCGGGCTGATGGGCGGCCCGGCCTGCTCGGCCGTGACCTTCTGGCCACACCAGGGGGCGAGCCTCGGGTTCCTCGAGGACGCGGGCTACGCCGTGCTCCGCTTCAAGCTCTTCGGCGGCGGCGAGACGACGGCCCAGTCGCCGTCCGACTTCCTCGGCCTGCAGGCGCCCGTGACGCTGCCGGCGACGCGCGTCGTGCTGCGCGCCTGCGCGGCGCCCCAGCCGTTCTCGCCCGACGTGCAGCCGCACGCCTGCTGCGCGCGCGGCGACGAGCTCATGACGCCCACCAACACCACCGGGGTCGACCTCGCGCTGCTCCTCGCGACGGGCGTGGGCCCGATGGTCCTCACGCAGTCGGCCTTCGCGCGCGTCGCCGCCACGCTGACCACCGCGCCGGCGATGACGCCGGGGAAGCTCCTCGTCGCCACCTGGCCCACGGCGATCGACGCCGAGTGGACGACGCTGCCGCGGTTCGCGCTCGTCGACGGCGACGAGCCGCCCTCGACGGGCGACGAGGGCCCGTGCGTCGACCTCGGCCGCGCCCGCCGCCTCGAGTGGGTGGCCCACCAGACGGTCGCCGCGGGGGAGATGCAGACGCCGTTCGCGCCCCACCCGCCCCAGGCGGCCTGCGTCCAGGGCTGCGACCTCGACCCGAGCGAGCCGAGCAACCCGCTCGACAGCGCCGCGTACGTCGAGATCGGCGGCGCGATCCCCGTGGCCGTCGTCGACGACGCCGAGGACTACCTGCAGGCGCTGCGCTTCGACATCCGCCCCGAGGGCCCGGACATCGACGGCGTCGTGGGCGCGGCGGCGCTGGGCGCCTCCCGCCTCGAGCTCGACTACCTCAACGATCCGCCCCGGGCCATCTTCTCCTGCGAGCAGAACACGCCGCGCGAGGCCTGCTGGGCCGCGGCCCGGTGTCCGCGCCTGCCCGACCACGACCACCTGCACCTCTGCTTCGGCCTCGAGGCCCACGGCCTGCCGGTGACGTGCGCGCCGTCGGGCTGCTAGCGCGCTTTGCCGCCTCCCCGCTCGCTTCGCTCGGCCTCGTGTACAATGGCGCGACGCATGCGCAACGCGATCGCCGTGGGGCTGGCCGCCGTCCTCTCGCTCGCCGCCGGCGCCGCCCGGGCGCGCGTCCGCGTCGCCGTCGCCGACTTCGAGGTCTCGGGTGGTGACTCGGCGGCGCTGAAGGTCCAGCTGCAGGACGGCTTCGTCCAGGGCCTGGCGCGCGCCGGCGTGCTGGTCCTCGACTCGGCGGACACGGCGAAGAAGCTCGAGGCCCGCCCCGAGCTGCAGCACTGCGACACCTCCGCCTGCCTCAAGGCCATCGGCGAGCAGCTCGACGTGCGCTACGTCGCGCGCGTGCGCGTCGAGATCGCGGGCAACAGCTACAAGACGGTGGCGCGCGTCTTCTCCACCGAGGGCTCGGCGCCCGCGTCGCTGCCCATCGCGACGAAGTCGAAGCAGTGCGACGTCTGCACGGTCGTCGAGGCGCGCGAGAGCCTGGTGCGCCTCGCCGACATGATGCGCCCGCAGCTCGAGGAGCCGGCGCCGCCGGTGCCCGTCGTGCCGCCGCCGCCGCCGCCCAAGCCCCCGGGGATCACCGTGCCCATCGTCGCGGCGATGGCGGGCGCCGTGAGCGTCGCCGTGGGGTTCGCGATCCTCGCCACGAACGGCACCTGCACGGGCACGCTCTGCTCGGAGAACCGCACGCGCAGCGCGCTGGGCGGCGGCCTCGTCGGCGCCGGCGCGGCCGTCGCCGTCATGGGCACCTACGTCACCCTCGTGCGCAGCCGCGGCGGCGAGCCCGTCACGGGCGTCGCGATGACGGTCCCGTTCTGACGGAGGCTAACGGGGCGAGGCCTCGTCCAGGGCCGCGCCGAGCGCGCGGAGCGTGTCGGCGAAGCTCGGGAACGAGGTCGCGATCTCGGAGGCCGGGACGAGGGTCTCGTCGGGCGAGGCGAGGCCGAGCACGGCGCCCGCCATGGCGATGCGGTGGTCGTGCTCGGGCTCGACGGTGCCGCCCCGCGGGGCGCGGCCCGCGAGCCCCTCGACGACGAGGCCGTCGGGCCGCTCGGCGACCGTGACGCCCGCGCGTCCGAGCTCGCGCGCCAGCGCGGCGATGCGATCGGACTCCTTGATGCGCAGCTCCGCGAGGTCGGCGAAGACCGTCGTGCCCTCGGCGAGCGCGGCGGCCACGGCCAGCGCCGGGACCTCGTCGATGGCGCGCAGCGCGAGGGTGCCGGCGATGCGCGTGCCGCGCAGCCGGCCCGCGCGCACGCGCACGCGTCCGACGGGCTCGCCCATGGCGTCGCCCGTGGGCTCGATCGTCAGCTCGGCGCCCATGGCGGCGAGCGCGTCGAGGGCGCCCGTGCGCGTCGGGTTGAGGCCGACGTTCTCGACGACGACGTCGCTGCCGGGCACGGCCAGCGCGGCGACGATCAGGAAGGTCGCCGACGACACGTCGCCGGGCACGGTGAGCGGCGCGGCGCGCAGCCGTCCGTTCCACCCCGCCGGGTCGACGACGATCGTGTTCGTCGCCGCGTCGGCCGACACGGGCGCGCCGAGGTGGCGCAGCATGCGCTCGGTGTGGTCGCGCGACTGCGCCGGCTCGCGCAGCTCGGTGCGTCCCTTGGCCTGCAGGCCGGCCAGCACGAGCGCGCTCTTGAGCTGCGCGCTCGCGACCGGCAGGTCGTAGCGCAGGCCGACCAGCGCGCCGCCCCGCACGCGCAGCGGCGGGAAGACGTCGCCGGGGCGCGCGGGCTCGGCGCGGCCCTCGATCGTCGCGCCCATCTGGCGCAGCGGCTCGGCGAGCCGCCGCATGGGGCGCCGCGTGAGCGAGGCGTCTCCCTCGAGCGTCGTCTCGAAGGGCCGGCCCGCGAGCAGCCCCGTCATCATCCGGATCGTCGTGCCGGAGTTGCCGCAGTCGAGCGCGCGCGAGGCCGCGCGCAGGCCCTCGAAGCCCACGCCGCGCACCTCCGCCTCGGTGCCGGCCAGCCGGATGCCGACCCCCAGCGCCTCGAGGGCGCGCGCCGTGGACCGGTTGTCGCCGCCCTCGCCGAGGCCGCGGATCTCGACGGCGCCGTCGCAGAGCGCCCCGAAGAGGAGCGCGCGGTGCGAGACGGACTTGTCGCCCGGCACGCGGCAGGCGCCCGAGAGCGCGCCCGAGCGGCGCACCCGCAGCGTGACCTCCCGGGCGGGCGCGCGCGGCGTGGATGGTGGCGGCTGCGGCGGCGACATGCTCGGCGGGCGTTCTATCACGGTTGCGGGGCGGCCTGCCCGCGCTGCCGCGCGACGGCCTGCAGCAGCATCAGCACCCGCTCGCCCAGCGCCTCGCGCTTGTCCTCGGGGATGCGGAGGCGGCCCCGCGCCCGCGCGCCCGCGGCCGTGACCGTCGCGCCGTCGACGAGCGGGCCGAGGCCCATGAGGCGCAGCACGCGGTTCTGCGCGAGCTCCTGCAGGTCGGCGCTCCACCGCGTCGCCGCCGCCGCGGCGGGCCCGGGGGCGTCGAAGACCGCCTCGGCCGCGAGCTCGAGATCGGCGCCGAGGTCGAGGCGGCCGGCGGCGCGCCGCAGCTCGGGCGGCACCTCGACGAAGCCGGCGGCCCGCGCGCGCATCTCGTCCGTGACGAGCAGCGCCAGCGTCACGGTGGGCCGGCGCGAGTCGGCGGCCTCGAGCTCGCGCGCGAGCTCGCCCCGCGGGCCGCCGCGCGCGTCGGGGACGAGCCCCCAGGCCGCGTCGATCGCGGCGCGCACCGTCTCGGGCGTCCCCTGCACGAGGGTGTGCCCCGACGGCAGCAGCGCGACGGCCCGGCCCCCGCCGTCCCAGAGCGCGCAGTCGCGCCAGCGGCCCGCCTTCGCGCCCGGCGTGGCCGCGGTGAAGGCGGCGCCGACGCGCCCGGCGTCGAAGCGCCCCACGACGACGGTGGCCTGGCTGGAGGCGCCCACGGCGTCGGCGCCCACGACCACCAGGCGATCGGCGTCGCTGAAGACGTCGTAGCCGAAGACGCGCTGGCGCTCCTCGCGGTCCTCCGCGAAGCCGCCCGTGACGAGCGAGCGCGACCAGGGCGAGGCGCGCAGCGCGACCAGATCGAGGTCGGCGAGCGACGAGGCGCCCCGCGGCACGAGGTTCCAGGGATCGGAGTCGTCCGGCGCCGTGCGCGCCGCCGGCACGGGCGTCGCCGCGGGCGGCGGCGGCAGCTCGCCGCACCCGAGCAGCGCCAGGACGGCGAGCGCGACCCGGCGAGGCCTAGGGGGGGATGACTCGATCACGGCCGGACTTTCCCTCGGAGAGGAGCTCCTCGACGCGCGCGGCGTCGCCCGCGGCGATGGCCGCGCGCAGGGCCTCGAGCCGCGCCGCGAGCCGCTCGACGAGCGGCACCACCTCGGCCCGGTTGTCGACGAGGATGTCGCGCCACATCGCGGGGCTCGAGGCGGCGACGCGCGACGTGTCCCGCAGGCTCGACGTCGGCAGGCGCAGCAGCGCGCCCACCACCTCCTCGTCGAGGCTCGAGAGCACGCCCGCGAGCGTGTAGGCGGCGACGTGCGGCAGGTGGCTGCCGGCCCCCATGACGCGATCGTGGAGGGCGGCGTCCATGCGCACGGGCTCGGCGCCCATGGCGGTCCACAGGGCCTCGATGGTCGCGACCGCGTCGGGGCGGGTGTCGTCCGAAGGGCAGATCACGCAGCGCCGCCCCTCGAAGAGCAGCGGGCTCGCGGCGTCGGGGCCGATGCGCTCGGTGCCGGCGATGGGGTGACAGGCCACGAACGCGCCCCGGGGCAGGTGGCGCTCCACCTCGCGGATCGCCGTGGCCTTGACGCTGCCGACGTCGAAGACGATCGCGCCGGCCTCGAGCGCGGGGGCGATGTCGCGCGCGACCTCGCCGAGGCTGCGCACGGGCGTCGCCAGCGCGACGAGCGCGGCG
>DASZWW010000344.1:0-5469 GCA_035546175.1 Polyangia bacterium | reverse complement strand
GGCGCGCCCGACGGCGGCGCCGCCGCGGCGGGCGAAGCCTGGGTGGCCATGGCGGACGCGGACACGGCCGCGGGCTCGGACCCGCGCGAGCCACGCAGCACGAACGCCGCGATGGCGGCGATGACGACGGCGGCGCCGGCGCCCGCGACGAGCTTGGTCGGGAACGGGCGCTTGTCGTGCTTGACGTTGGGATCGAAGACGTAGTGCTCGAAGGGCCCGACGAAGCGCAGCTTGACGTGCCCGAGCTCGACGACGTCGCCGGGGTTGAGCTCGATGCGCTCGTAGTCCTCGTTGTTGACCCGGACGCCGTTGGCGCTCTGCAGGTCGACGATCGTGTAGCGATCGCCCTCGCGCACGATCTTCGCGTGGTGGCGCGAGATCGAGCGGTGGTTGATCACGATGTCGTTCTCCTCCGTCCGTCCGATGACGACCGAGGCGCGCACGAGCGAGAACTCGTGGCCGGCGAGCTCGCTCGTGAGCACGACGAGTCGCGCGTTCGTCTGCGTCGAGCTCTGCGGGCTCGCCGCCTCGGCGAGGGTGCGCACGGGGATCGTCGGCTGCGCCTCGAGCGGATCGGGCACGCCGCTCACGCCGTGCGGGACGGGCGCGCTCGGCCGCACGACGGGCGCGGGCTGCGAGATGCGCGCCGCCTCCTGGGGGACGACGGGGCTCTGCCGCGTCGGCCCGGGCGCCGCTTGCCCCGCCATGGCCGGCGTGCCGCGCGTGGGGATGGCCACCGAGCCGCCCACGCTGTTCATGGGCCCGAGCGCCGCCGGCATCGCCGGCATCGTCGCCCGATCGGGGTTCGAGGCGACCGCGGGGCGGTCGATGCGCACCATGAGCTTGTAGTCGCCGATCTGCACCTCGTCGCCCTCGGCGACGGGCGTCATCGCGACGATGCGCGCGCCGTTCACGCGAACGCCCGTGTAGCTCGCGAGGTCCTCGACGTACATCGTCCCGTTCTGGCGCACCAAACGGGCGTGCTTCCGCGAGATGTTGCGCTCGGTGAGCCGGATGGTGTTGCCGTCCTGGCGTCCGATCGTCATCTCATCGCGGATGACCGGGATGACGGTGGTCTTCCCCTCGTCGTCCTCGATGGTCAGCTTGAACACGGCGGAGGTCTCAATCCGGGGGCCAGTCGACTCTATCCGTGGCGCCGCGGGCGGTCAATTGGCAGCCCGCGTCAACACCGCCCGCGCCTCGCCTCGCGGCGTTTTTCGGCTATCGGCCGGCGCCCGGCCCTACTTGATGAGGATCAAGGATGAGGCGATGACGATCGCCATGCCGATGATGAACGCGGCCACGACGATGGCGACGGCGGTGTTCTTGTTCTCGTGGATCTCGCGCCGGAGGTTGTACGGCGTGATGAACTCCCACACGTAGTACCCGATGATGAGCAGAACGATGCCCGTGATCCCGAAGAGCGCCGCGTCGAGCAGCAGCCGCCACAGCGGCTCGGGTGTGGGCGGCGCGGGCATGGAGAGGGGCAGGGGCGTCGCGGGCATGAGGTCTCCTCGAGTTCTGCGTGCGCGGGGCTCTACCCGTCCTCAGATGCCGCGCAGGTCGGGGTAGGTCGTCATGACGTCCATCTCGGTCAGCGAATCGTTCTCGTCGGCGGGCGTCCAGATCACCTCGAGGCCGAGCAGCCCGTCCGGCGGGGTGGCCCCCAGCTCCGACAGCAGGGCCTCGAGCTCCTCCAACGACGTCACGCTCTTGAAGTTCCCGAGCGGCGTCCGCGTCGCCGCCACGACGGTCACGACGACGAGCTCGAGCGCCTCGTTGCCCTCCTCGGCCGCCACGGTCGACGCGTTCACGCGCCCCTCGGAGGCGCGCACGCGCTCGACCTGGAAGCGCGACCGTTCGGCGAGGGCCAGGCTGTTCATCGTCGTCTCGGCGTTCGTGAGGCTCATGGGCCCGCGCCCGTCGGCGCCGACGTAGCGGACGGCGTCCTTCTCGCGCAGGAGCTCGAGCGCCGTCTGCTGCAGGAGCGCCGCGAGCCCGGCCTCGGTGCTCGTGTCGCCCCGCTCGGCGAACTCCGCGAGCCGCTGCTGGACGCCGCGCCCCGAGCGCCCGAGCGCGAGCTGCAGGCGGTAGAGGTACGCGCGCCCCGTGTCCACCTCGCGCACGTACCCGTCGTCGTCCGACCACGCGCCGCCGCGATAGGCCGCGCGCCGCACCGCCCGCATCACGGACAGCACGGCGATGCCGGCGACCGCGAGCACGAACAGCGTGCCGATCCCGCCGAACCCTCCGCCCCAACCCCAGGGCGCCCAGCCCCAGTGGCCGTAGCCGAACGGGCTCCCGTAGACGTACGTGTTGCCGCCGCCGTAGTAGCTCCGCCCGTAGCCGCCCGACGAGTAGCCGCCCGAGTACCCGCTCCCCGAGCCGAACCCGCCGCCCGAGCGGAACCCCAGGCGCCCGCCGAAGCTGCCGCCCGAGCGCGGCCCCGCCACCGCGACGAGCGGCAGGAACACGATCGCCAGCAGCGCGAACAGCACCACGATCCAGCGAGCGCGCCTGGGGGCCTTCATGTCACTGGCAAGTCTATTCCGCGGCGGACCTCGCGGCAATCGACCGGCCGGCGCGCAGGGCGCCGCGCTAGACGATCACGCGGGCGTCGGGCGAGGTCATGCGCGCGGGCATCTCCTCGTCCTGGCCGACGGCGAGGTTCGTGTCGATGGCGCGCCGCTGGGCGAGCTCGACGAAGTACTGGCGGATCGTGGGGAGGGCCTCGATGAGGCGCTGGAAGTAGTCGCGCGCGAGGAAGAGGATCGTCGAGTCGCGCGCGGCGGTGACGGTGGCGCTCGTCGGCTGGTTCGAGAGGAGCGACATCTCGCCGAAGACGTCGCCGGCGCGCAGGCGGGCCAGGGAGAGCTCGCCGCCGCTGGCCTGGCGCTTCGAGACCTCCACCTCGCCGGAGAGGACGACGAAGAGGCCCTGACCCGCGTCGCCCTCGCGGATGACGACGGTGCCGGCCGCGATCTCGTGGCCGTCGAAGCGGCGGATGAGGTCGAGCTGCTGCTGGTGGTTGAAGGGGCGGAAGAGCGGCGAGGTCGCGAGGAGGTTCTTGAGCAGGCGCTCGCGCGCGAACTTGTCGAGCACGACGCCGAGCGAGGGCACCTCGGCCGTGAGCACGGCCAGGCTCTCGCGCGACAGCTCGAGGATGTCGGCCTCGTCGACGACCTGCACGGACGCCGTGCGAGGCTGCTGGGTCAGCAGCGACATCTCGCCGAAGAGCGCGCCCTCGTGCAGGCGGCCGCGCTCGATCTGCTTGCCGGCCTGGGTGGCGAAGACGCGGACCTGGCCCGTGGCGACCAGGTAGAACGCGACGCCGGGCTCGCCCTCGCGGATGACGAAGTCGCCGCCGTTCATGCGGCGCAGGCGCAGCGCGCGGGCCACGGGGCGGAAGACCTCGCGCGGCAGCTCCGAGAAGAACGGCAGCGGCAGGAACTGCTCCGGATACTGCACGAAGACCGAGAAGTCGAGGGCGCGCGCGCGGGCGCGGGCGGCGATCGCGGCGACGTCGTCCGCCTTCGAGAGGTCGGGGCGCGGCACCTCGCTGTCCATGTCGACGGGCGCCTGGCGCGCGGCGAACTTGGCGAGCGTGGGCGCGCCGTGCGCGTAGAGGCCCGAGAGGGTGTCGACGAGCTCGTCGGCGTTGCCGCCGAGCGCCTCGACCTGCTTGATGGCGACGAAGGCCGGCAGCGCGTGGCCGGAGCGGATGTCGTGCAGGGCGAGGGCGCGGTAGAGCTCGGCCGCGCCCTCGCGGTCGCCGAGGCCCGAGAGCAGATCGGCGATCTTGAGCCGGCTGTCGTAGTCGAGGGGGTTCGAGGCCAGGATGTGATCGAACGCGGCGAGCGCCGCGCCCGTCTCGCCCGCCCGCAGAAGGGTCCGCGCCTCGGCCTTGAGCTCCCCGAGCTTGATGCCCATTGCGAAGACGTTAGCTCCCGGCCGAAAATCGATCCAGCGTGCTCGACGAGACCCCGCTGCTGGCTGAGGTGAGAGAGCTCGGGCTCGAGGAGTGGGGGCGCACGGGGGAGGGGCGGGAGATCTGGGGCGGCGTCACGGCCCTCACCCCGGCCCTCTCCCGCGGACGGGAGAGGGGGAGGAGTGGACGGGAGAGGGGGACGAGCGCAGCGGAGCGGGGGACGATCTTGGTGGTGGGAGGGGTGCACGGGGACGAGGCTTCAAGCGTCGAGGCGGTGATCGGGTTGCTGCGACGGGCGAGGGCGGGGGCGGTGCAGGGGCGGGATCTGGTGATCGTGCCGGCGCTCAATCCGGAAGGGCTGGCGAGGGGGGCGAAGAACAACGGGCGCGACGTGGATCTGAACCGGAACTTCGCGGCGCGGAGCTGGAGCGCGGCGCACGCGCCCGGCTATTTCCCCGGGGCGGCGCCGCTCTCGGAGCCGGAGACGCGCCTCGTCGCGGAGCTCGTCGACCGCCACGCCGTGCGCGGCGTCGTCGCCGTGCACGCGCCGTTCGCGTGCGT
This sequence comes from Polyangia bacterium, assembly GCA_035546175.1. Lineage (GTDB taxonomy): Bacteria > Myxococcota_A > Polyangia > Fen-1088 > Fen-1088 > DASZFV01. The sequence continues at coordinate 980 of DASZWW010000344.1, read as the reverse complement.
GAACTTCGACGGGCCCGCCGCGGCGGCCCGCTGGGCCGAGGACGTCGCGCGCGCGTGCGGCTGGCCGGCGCGCGGCGACATCGGCTATCCGACGCCCGGATCGCTCGGGAGCTGGCTCGGCGCCGATCGCGGAATGCCCGTCCTGACGCTCGAGCTGCCGCCCGGACCTCATGCCGCATTCGGCCGGCAAGCCGCGGCGGCCCTGGACGAAGCGGTGCGTTCTGGCGAATCGCTGTGAAATTCAGGTAGTATCCGGAGAGCCGTCGGGGTAAAGGGTGTCTTTCCCCCCGCCCTGGCGGCGCGATTCGGCCGCCTCCCCCTCTCTCAGCGACCCATGGACAAGGAACTCGAGCGCAGGTTTCTGGAGACGATCTCTCGGACGCTGGTCTCCCTCCCGTTCGACCTGAAGCTTCTCCTCGAGGCCGTCGCCGACTCCGATCTGGAGCACGACACGCGCGTGCTCGCGGCGTCGACGGTCGTTCACGTCATCACGCCCAAGGACGGCAACGTCGAGGCGCCCGTGCGCTTCGCCGAGGACGTCGTGCAGCTCCGGCTCGCGCTGCGCAAGATCGCCGCCGAGGGGGGCGAGGGCGCGCCCACGTTCAAGGCGCGCTTCGCCGAGGAGTACGGGCGCCTCGACGAGGAGCTCGAGCTCTTCGGGCAGGTGTTCGGCGCCGACGTCGTCGAGTGGCTCGACAGCCGCTGGCCGTCCCTCGCCAAGGGCGTGTACGCGAAGAAGAAGATCCCGCAGTTCGTCGACGACGAGGAGGTGGGCACCTTCCTCTACGACGAGGGCCTGCAGTTCGGCACGAACTACCCCATCACCGAGAAGTCGCTCGCGGGCCGCGTCAAGCAGGTGCAGCCCTTCATCGACCACCTGGCGCGCAAGCGCGATCAGGACAAGAAGAAGATCACGACGTAGGGACGTAGGTAGATCGAGGTCGAGGTTGTCCTCCGTGACTGTCGGCAAGGGCGGCGGG
>DASZWW010000343.1:0-6459 GCA_035546175.1 Polyangia bacterium | reverse complement strand
CGCCGCCCCGGGCCGCGCCGGCGCGGCGGCGGGCACGACGCCGCGCCCCTCCGGCGTCGCGTCGAGCGCGGCCGTGAACTCGGCGGCCGACTGGTAGCGATCGTCGGCGAACTTCGAGAGCGCCTTGCCGACGACCGCCTCCATCTCGGCCGAGAGCCCGGCGGCCGGCACGGCGGCGCGCAGGAGCGGCGGCGGCGTCTCGCGGTGCATGAGCAGGAGCTCGCCGACGTTCTCCGACTGGAAGGGCTTGCGGCCCGCGAGCAGCTCGAAGAGCAGCACGCCCACGGCGTAGAGGTCCGTGCGCGCGTCGATCGCGCCCTCGGCGCCCGTCTGCTCGGGCGACATGTAGCTCGGCGTGCCCACGGCGAGGCCGGCGGTCATGGCCGGGCCGTCGCGCAGCTTCGCGAGGCCGAAGTCGAGGATGCGCAGGTGATCGGAGAGCCCCGGCTCCTCGGAGAGGATCATGTTCTCGGGCTTGAGGTCCCGGTGAACGATGCCCTGCGCGTGCGCGTAGCCGAGGCCCGCGAGGAGCTGGCGCACGAGGCGCAGCGCGCGCGACGGCTCGAGGCGCCCCCCGGCCAGCACCTCGCGCAGCGTCCGGCCCGTCACGAAGTCCATCACGAGGTACGGCGTGCCCTCGACGCCGAAGTCGATCACCGACACGCAGTTCGGGTGCTGAAGGCGGCTCATGGCCCGCGCCTCGGTGTCGAAGCGCGTGAGGAACGCCTTCTGCGTGGCGATCCACGGGTGCAGGAACTTCACGGCCACGGGGCGCTCGAGCTGCACGCGCTGCCCGCGGTACACGACCCCCATCGCGCCCGAGGCGAGCAGCGCCTCGAGCCGGTATCGGCCCTGGAGCACCGTGCCGACGCGCGGATCGGGTGGTTCGGGGGTCGGAGCCACGCGGCCCCAGCCTACACGAGAACTACATCCCGCTGAGGAACTTCCACTCCTCGCCCTTCTGCTCGAGGATGAAGTGGTGGTAGTCGTTGACGCGCCGGTAGCGATCGCCCGCCTCGGCGGCGAGCTCGAACGAGCCGTCGAGGAACACCTCGACCTCGGCGCGCCGCGGCTCGGAGCCCGTGACCTTGATGGTCCGGTACTCGATCTCGTAGCGCATCGACTTGACGCGCTTGAGCTGGTTCGCGAGCACGACCTTGAGCCCGTCGTATCCGTAGTCGTCATCGGAGCGCGGCGTCCCCGAGTCCTCGAAGTACTTGTCGGAGGCGAGCACGAGCAGCCCCTCGACGTTGCGCGAGAGCAGGCGCTGACGGTACTGCTCGACGGTCTCGATGATCTTCCGGTTCTCTTCCGTCCGCGGGATGCTCGTACCCGCGAAGAACTCCTGGTGCGCGCAGCCGCCCAGCGCCGCGAGGGCGCCGAAGACGATGACCGCGAGCCGGGGCAGCTTCATTTGCCCCCGTGATTAGCACGAATCGTTCCAGGGGAGGCCTCTTCGTCCGGCGCGCAGCGGATGCGGCGTTCGACGAGGCGGCGCGCCCGTCCCCGCGCGGCCACAGGCGCCCCGGCTGACTCTTCGGCGCGCCGCCCCGGCGCCGCCGTGCCAGTTTGGCAATCGTCTGCCGCGTTGACGCTCCTCCTGAACATGCGATAGTCGCGGTCGCCGGCGCGGCGCCGCGAGGCGCCGCGCGCGCCCGCCATCCGCGGAGGACCCATGACCAACCCGGATTCATCCGAGCATCCGCGCGAGTTTCCCCGCTACGAGGTCAACGCTTACGTCGACTACACGGGGAACGAGGTGCTCCTCTTCCACCGCATCCAGAACATCTCGCTCGGCGGCGTCTGCATCCAGACCTCGGGCGTCGAGGAGGTCGGCACGATCGTCGACCTCGTCCTGAACTTCCCCGACCTCGACGCCTCGATCGCCGTGCGCGGCGAGGTCGTGTGGGCGAACCGAGACCCGCCCATGGACATGGGCATCCGCTACATCGACATGGACGAAGAGCGCAAGGACACGCTCCGCAAGTACATCACGATGGTCCGCAAGTAGGCGGGCGCATGCCCGAGGGCAAGCGGCGCAAGCAGCTCAAGACCTTCCCCGGCCTCGAGGCGTCGGCCTTCCAGCACGAGGACGACCTCGCGGCGACGCGCGCGCTGCAGGCGCTGCCGGGCATGGAGACGCTCGTCGCCAAGGTGCTCGAGATCGGCTTCGAGCGCCTCTATTACCTGCAGAACGTCGCCGACAACGTGCGCGTCACGAAGGCGATGTTCCCGCGCCTGCACCGCGCCCTCGGCTGGGGCTGCAAGATCCTCGACGTCGAGGAGCCGGAGCTGTACGTCAACCTCGACCCCGTCCCCAACGCGTACACCTTCGGGCACACGCGCCCGTTCATCGTGCTGTCGTCGGGCCTCATCGACATGCTCGACGACGAGGAGCGGTTCTTCGTCGTCGCGCACGAGCTCGGTCACATCAAGGCGGGCCACGTCCTCTACACGGTGCTGGCGCGCAACATCGCCGCCATCGTCGAGATGATCGGGCGGGCGACGCTGGGCCTGGGCGCGCTGCTGGGACAGGGCCTCGTGCTCGCGCTCCACAACTGGTACCGCGACGCCGAGCTCACGGCCGACCGGGCGGGCCTGCTCTGCGTGCAGGACCTCGAGCCCTGCATCCGGGTCTTCATGAAGCTGGCCGGCGGCGCGACGCGACTTTACGAGGAGATGGACCAGGCCGAGTTCATGCGCCAGATCCGCGAGTACGAGGACGCCGACACGTCGTCGATCAACAAGGTCTACAAGGCGATCCTCACGGCCTGGCGAACGCACCCCTTCCCCATCCTGCGCGCCCGCGAGCTCGACCTCTGGCACGTCACGGGCTACCGCGACCTCGTCGGCCCGCGCGGACTGATCCCCTAGGGTTCTCGGAATCGTCGTTGGCGGCCGGCGCCCGCGCGGGGCAATATCGCGGCGCGGCCCATGGAGAGCCCTCTCGGACCGAACGACATCCCTGGGCTCGCCGAAGGCCGCCTCGCCGCCCTGATCGAGAGCGAGCAACGGCTGCGCCGCCTGGCGGACGTCCTGCCCGGGCTCGTGTCGTACGTCGACCGGAACCGCCGCTACCTCTTCGTCAACCAGCTGTACGAGGCGTGGTTCGGGCTCGCGCGGCAGGACGTCGTCGGCAGGACGACCGACGAGGTGCTCGGGCCCGAGCTCATGGCGCAAGCCGGCCCCAACATCGAGCGCGCGCTGCGCGGCGAGGAGGTGCGGTTCGAGCACGAGGGCCCGTACCCGGGCGGCCCGCGCTACGTCCAGGGCGCCTACATCCCCGACGTCGACGAGCGCGGCGAGGTGCTCGGGTTCGCCGTCTTCGTTGTCGACAACACCAAGCGGAAGCTCGCCGAGGAGGCCCTGCGCGAGAGCGAGGCGCGCCATCGCGAGGCGAACCTGGCGCTGAAGGCGGCCGATCGCCGCAAGGACGAGTTCCTGGCGACGATCTCGCACGAGCTGCGCAACCCGCTCGCGGCCATCCGCAACGCCGTGTCCGTGCTGCTGCAGACGGCCTCGCCCGACCCGAGCACGCGCTGGGTGTCCGAGATGGTCGGGCGCCAGCTCCAGCACGTGTCGCGGCTGCTCGAGGACCTCCTCGACGTCTCGCGGATCGCCCACGACAAGCTCGTGCTCCGCGAGGAGCGCACCCTGCTCGAGGACGTCATCCGCGCCGCGGTCGACACCTGCCGGCCGAGCCTCGACGCCGCGAACCACCAGATCACCATCACGCTGCCGCCCCGGATCAGCCTCGAGGTGGACGCCATCCGCCTCGCGCAGGTCTTCTCCAACCTCATCGGGAACGCCGCGAAGTACACGGCGCGGGGCGGGCACATCGAGGTCACGGCCGAGAGCCGCGCGAACGAGGTCGTCGTGTCGGTCAAGGACGACGGCATCGGCATCTCGGCCGAGCTCTTGCCGCGAGTGTTCGAGATCTTCTCGCAGGGCGAGCGCGCGCTCGACGGCGCAGAGGACGGCCTCGGCCTGGGGCTCTCGCTCGTCAAGGGCCTCGTCGAGCTCCACGGCGGCCACGTCGAGGCGCACAGCGAGGGCGTCGGCAAGGGCAGCACCTTCGTCGTGCACCTGCCCGCCGGCGCCGAGGACACCTTGGCGGCGGCGCCGCCGGCCCCCTCGGCGGCGCCGCGGCTCGGCGCGCGCAGCCGGGTCCTCATCGCCGACGACCTGCGCGACATCACCGACAGCCTGGCGATCGTCATGCGGCGCGTGGGCTTCGAGGTCCACACGGCCTACGACGGCGAGCAGGCGGTCGCGCGCTTCGAGGAGGTGAAGCCGCACGTCGTCATCCTCGACCTCGGCATGCCCAAGCTCGACGGCTACGAGGCCTGCCGGCGCATCCGCGCGCGCCCGGGCGGCCAGGCCCTCACCCTCATCGCGCTCACCGGCTGGGGCGGCAAGGTGGTGCACCAGCGCACGGGCGCCGCCGGCTTCGATCACCACCTCGTCAAGCCCGTCGATCCCGCGGCCCTGCTCGAGCTCCTCGCGTCGCTCGACTGAGGCCGCGGCTCAGGGCAGCTCGAGGAGACCGTCGCGAGACGCGAGGTGGACGTCCACCGAGGCGAGGCGCGCGAGGTAGCGGCGGAAGTCCTTGCCGGCGGGCGCGCCCGCGTCGCGCTTGAGGTGCACGTCGGTGATGCGCGTCGTGGCGAAGCGGCAGGCCGCGAAGCGCAGCTCGGCGCCGAAGGCGCGGCGCTCGTCGTCGCTGGGCGCGCGCACGGCGGCGTAGGCCTCGAGGAGCGCGCGCGTGACGTCGGGCCGGAAGTCGTCGCGGCCGTAGGCGAAGGCGAGCGTCGTCACGGCGAGATCGTAGGCCAGGCGGCCCCAGGAGGCCTGCTCGAAGTCGAGGAGCGCGGCGAGCCGGGGCGCGCCGTCGCCGTCCTCGTAGAGGACGTTGTCGATGAAGAGATCGCCGTGGATGATCCCGAGGGGGAGCGTGGCGGCGCGCTCGCGGGCGAGGCCGTCGAGCGCCAGGCCGAGGACGCTCGCCGCGCCCAGGAGCTCGGGGCGCGCCAGCCTGGCCACGCGCTCGACGCGCGCGCGGATCTCGTCGGGCTCGTAGCGGCCGGGGCGGTGGTCGGCGTAGCCCGCGCTCGCGAGGTGGAGCCGCGCCAGCGCCTCGCCCACGAGCGCCGCGTGCGCGGGCCCGACCGCGGCGCGCGTGAGCGTCCGCCCCGGCACCCAGGGGAACACCGACGCGAGCTCGCCGCGCCAGTCCTCGAACCACTCGCCGTCGCGCGCGTACAGCGGCGCGGGCGTGGGCACGCCGCGCGCCGCCGCGTGCGACACGATCGCCGCCTCCCGCGTGACGTCGTCGCGCGTCTTGCCCTCGTTGATGCGCAGGAACACGGGGCCGGCCGCGGTCTCGACGCGCACGTTCGTGTTGATCGTGCCGGCCGCCACGGGAGCGTGCGAGCGGTAGGAGGACGCGCCCAGCGCCTCGAACCCGTCGAGGATCTCGCGCACGTCGTCGGCGGAGAGGGTGCGGAACTCGGCCATCCCTTTCCTTCGCGCACTTGACGCGAGAACGCAACCCTTGGTCTAGTCGTCGTCAGCGAGTCCCGGGGATGGCGGCGGAGAAGAATCAGCTCGTCGAGCAGCACCTCGGCCTCGTGCAGGCCATCGCGCGCAAGGTGAAGAAGACCCTCGGCGCGCGCATCGAGCTCGACGACCTCGTCGCCTACGGCGCGCAGGGCCTGGTCGAGGCGGCGGAGCGCTACGACGCGCGCCCGGGCGTGGCCTTCACGACCTTCGCGTACTACCGCATCCGCGGCGCGATGTTCGACGGCCTGCGCACGATGGGCTGGTACTCGCGCGCGGACTATGCCCGCTACCGCGCCGAGGAGCGCGCCAACGAGTACCTGCAGAGCCACGCCGACCGCTCGGCGGAGGGCTCGGGGGCGAGCCAGGCCGCCGACGCGGGCGAGGCCCTGGCCGCCGTGGCCCAGGTGTTGTCGGGCGTCGCCGCCGTGCACATCACCTCGCTCGAGGCGGCCGCGACGATCGCCGACACGACGTTCGCGCCGCCGGACGCCCGCCTCGACACGGGCCGGCTGGGCACGCGCGTCCGCGAGGCCGTGACCAAGCTCCCCGAGAAGGAGCGCCGCCTGCTCGAGCTCTATTACTTCGAGGAGAAGACGCTCGAGGAGGCGGGCAGCGCCCTCGGGCTCTCGAAGTCGTGGGCCTGCCGGCTCCACGCGCGGGCCGTCGACCTGCTGCGCGCGGCGATGTCCGACGCGCTTTAGGACGCAACGGCCGCCCGCCCGCGCCGATACCCGGGCCATGAAGCTCGGCCGCGTCGCCCCGTCCAGCCCCCTGCCCGACCACCCCCGCCCGGCCGCGCGAGGCCGAGCGGCGCCCCGCGCCTCGTTCGTCGAGGTCCTCCGCGAGGGCGCCCCGCGGCCCGGCGCCCCCGCGCCCACGGGCGCGCCGCCGCCGGTC
>DASZWW010000342.1:0-3115 GCA_035546175.1 Polyangia bacterium | reverse complement strand
TGCGCAGGTACTTGCGATAGAAGTCGAGGGCCGCGTCGGTTTCGCCGAGCTTGCGGTGGCACTGGGCGATGTTGAAGAGGAAGGAGGGGTCCGGCTTGAGCCGGTACGCCTCGCGAAACTCGGCGAGCGCGGGCGCGAGCTCGTCGAGGTTGTAGTGAGCGACCGCCTGCTCGTAGTGCTCGCGCGCCTCGCGCAGGCGCGCCGCCTCGCCGCCCGCCGCCCCCGCCGAGGTCGCGGCCGCGAGCGCGACCGTCCATGCGACGACGATCGTCAGGCGGCGCAGAGCGATCACGCGCCCACTTTAACCCACGCGACGTGGTCCCGTCTCCACCCTAGGGGGCAGCGGCTTTTGTCGCGTTCGAGGACTGCGCGGTGTCCTGTTTCTGCACAACGAGCATCTTCATGGTGCGTGCGCGTAGGGTTTTTCGTCCGGCACGTCGTTTGCGCTACGGGCCGCCGTGCGAACCGTCGATGCGCTGTTCGTCGAATGATGGCTAGCCCCGTCGGCATGACGACCCGTCGAGCAGGATTGATATTCGCGTTCGGCCTCCTCGGCTGCGACAGCCTGCCGGGCGCGCCGGCCGTCGAGAGGGTGGTGGCCGCCGAGACAGCCGACGCCGAGGGCACGATGTCGGCGGACTCGCTGCGCACCGGCTTTTATCCGAACCAGCCCGCGCTCGATCCCGCCACGGTGGGGAGCCCGTACTTCGGCCAGCTCTTCGACGCGGCCCTCGACGGCCAGATCTACGCGCAGCCGCTCTACGCGAACGGCGTGCTGTTCGTCGCCACCGAGTCGAACCACGTCTACGCGCTCGACGCGGCGACGGGCGCCCCGCTGTGGACGCGGACGCTCGGCGCGCCGTTTCAGGCGTCGGACCTCAACTGCGGCGATCTCACGCCCACGATCGGCGTCACCGGGACGCCCGTCATCGACTCGGCCACCGGGACGGCCTACCTGCTCTCGAAGACGTACGCCAACGGCAGCAACGGCGCCACGCTGTGGTTCGCGCACGCGTTCGATCTCGAGACGGGCGACGAGCGCGACGGCTTCCCGGTCGTCGTCGCCGGCGCGGCCAGCAACGCGCCCACGAAGGTCTTCGACGCCGAGCGCCAGATGCAGCGGCCGGGCCTGCTGCTCATGAACGGCGTCGTGTACGCCGCCTTCGGGGCGCACTGTGACGAGGTGCCGTACGCCGGCTGGGTGGTGGGCATCTCGACGAAGGGGGCGATCCAGACGCTCTGGACGACGGAGGCGGGCCCGGCCCTCAACGGCGGCGGCATCTGGCAGTCGGGCGGGGGGCTCGTCTCCGACGGGGACGGGCAGATCCTCTTCGCGACGGGCAACGACTGGACGGGCCTGCCGGGCCCCGTCTCGGGCCGGGCGCCGCCCGCGACGCTCGGCGAGGCGATCGTGCGCCTCTCGGTGCAGCCGGACGGCGCGCTCGCGGCGACCGACTTCTTCTCGCCCGCGAACCGCGACGCCCTCAACAACGCCGACGCCGACGTGGGCTCGGGGGCGCCCATCGGCCTGCCGGAGAGCTTCGGCACGAGCTCGCACCCGAACCTGCTCGTCCAGGCCGGGAAGTTCGGGGCCATCTACCTCCTCGATCGCGACGATCTCGGGGGCTACAAGGGGAGCGCGGACGGGGACGATCGCGTGCTGCAGAGGGTCGGGCCGGGCGGGGGCGTGTGGTCGCGGCCCAGCGTGTGGCCGGGCGACGGCGGCTGGGTCTACGTCCCGGTCGTCGCGAACTGCACGCCCGAGATCGCGTCGGGGTGCCTGCTCGGCCTCAAGGCCGGCGTCTCCGCCGACGGCGCGCCCATGCTCTCGCAGGACTCGATGACGTCGAGCACGTTCGCCTACGGGTCGAGCGCCGCCGTCGTCACCGCCGACGGCACGAGCTCGGGCTCGGCGCTGCTGTGGACCGTGTGGTCGTCGGGCTGGACGGGGACGGGCGGCGAGCTGCGCGCTTACGACGCCGTCCCGCAGAACGGGACCTTCAACCTGCGCTACCTCGCGGGCATCGGGACGTCGGCCAAGTTCACGGCGCCCGCGGTCGGCGACGGACGCATCTACGTCGGCACGCGCGACGGGCACGTCGTCGGGTTCGGCGTCACGGGCGCCCCGGCGCTGCGCGCGCAGGGCGCCGCCTTCGCGCCCACGCTCGTGGGCGACGAGGCGTTCTCGACGGTGCAGGTCACGGCGGCCGGGGCCGTCACCGTCGTCGGGCTGGGGATCTCGGGCGACTTCGCCCTCACGGCCGCCTCGCCGGAGACGCCGTTCGCCGTCGCGGCGGGCGCCTCGTTCGCGATCCCGGTCGTCTTCCGACCGACCACCGAGGGCGCGATCGTCGGGACGCTGCACATCACCACCGACGGCGGCTCGTTCGCCATCCCGCTCTCGGGCGTCGGGCAGTCGGCGGTCCCGATGGTCACCATGACGCCGCCGGTGCTGACGTTCTCGCCGGTCGTCATGGGCAACGTCTCGACGGAGACCGTCACCATCACGAACGTGAGCAGCGCGCCCGTGACGCTCACGGCGATCACGCCGCCCGCGGCGCCGTTCTCGCTGTCGGGGCTGCCCGACGTGGGCGCCGTGCTCGACGCGGGCGAGTCGTTCATCGCGACGATCGCCTACGCGCCGACGACCATCGGCACGTCGTCGGGCTACTTCTCCGTGGCCGCGGGCGACGCCGTCGCCGCCATGGCCGTCGAGGGCTCGGCGCTCATGGGCGGCAAGCTGCGCATCGAGCCCCAGACGCTCGACTCGGGCTCCTACAACATCGGCGAGGTCTCCACGTCGGTGTTCCAGATCAGCAACGAGGGCGACGTCGCCGTCGTGATCGAGAAGTCCAAGCCGCCGACGGCGCCCGCCTTCCAGCCGGTGGCGCCCTTCGACGAGGGCACGGTCCTGGCGCCGGGCGCGTCGATCGAGCAGCTCGTGCGCGTCGCGCCCACCGTGGTGGGCGTCGTTTCGGACCAGTGGCAGCTCAACGCCAACGACGGCCAGGGCCTGCGCCTCGTGACCTTCTCGGTGACGGGCGTGATGCCCCAGGCGCCGCCGCCCGCGACGACGGGCGCGGCCGGGGCCGCCGCGGCGACCGGCGCGGCGGGG
>DASZWW010000341.1:0-6763 GCA_035546175.1 Polyangia bacterium | reverse complement strand
CCCCGCCGCTCCTCCACCCTTCGGCGAGGAGCCGGAGCACCCGAGCGACGCGAGACCGACGAGCACCCCCGCGAGCCACCGCGTGGTCGACATGCGCGGCCATTGTAACGCCGCGAGGCCCACCAGCCACCGCGAAGTCATGGTCCACGTCATTGTACACTCGCCTCATGGGCGGCTTGGGCGGCTTGGGCCTGTTGCTCTCGGTGGTCGCGTGGCTGCTGGCGCAAGCGTCCGCGCAGCAAGCGCCGCCGGCCACGGCGCCCGTCGCCGCTCCGGAGACGGAGACGGCCCCGCAGCCGCCGCCCGCTTCGCAGCCCGAGGCGCCCGCGCCCCCGGCGGCGACGCCGCCGCAGGTGCAGACGCTGCCCCCCGAGGAGGAGGCGCCGCCGCCGCCCCTGCCCCCTCCGCCGCCCGAGCCGTTGCTCTACGGCTACAAAGGCATGGGGGAGCTCAGCGTCGCGCTCGGCTACTCCTCGGCGTCGGGGGTGCTGGGCGGCGCCGGCTTCCGCTCCTTCGTCGTCGACGGCCTCGCGCCCGGCTTCGAGGCGTCCGTGCAGACCGGCGACGGCACGACGATCGGAATGCTGCTCGGCTCTCTCCGCGTCGCGCCCGTGCGCACGCGCCAGCTCGCCGTCGTCCTCACGGGACGCGCGGGCCGCGTCCTCATCTCTCACCACGACGACGGCTGGGGCGCCGGCGCCGGCGCCGGCGTCATCTGGTTCGTCGCGCCGCACGCCGGCCTCGAGCTCGGCTACGAGGTGCTCTGGCTCCTGCCGCGGTCGTTCTGCGCCGACCTCACGTCCTGCACCGTCCAGGGTCCCGTGATCGGCCTGCGCTTCTCGTTTTGACGGCTGCGCCCTCGGCCCCTTCCGTCAGCCCCGCGATCCCCGAACCGGTCACCTCGGCCGGCGGCAGGGCGGCCCTGCTGGAGCGCTCGGCCTGGTCGTCGACGAGCGCGCTCGTCAGGAGGCGGCCCTGGCGGCCCGCTCGGCGCGGCCACGCCCCGCGCGCGCCCCGGCGCGGCCTTCCTCGACGGCGCAGGGCGTCCCCGCGAGCCGCCGCGGGATCTCGCTCAGCAGGAAGTCCCGCAGCAGCTTGACGCGCAAGGGAACGTGGCGCAGCGGCGCGGAGACGAGGTGGATGGGCTCGCCTCGCAGCCCGTAGCTCGGCAGCACGCGCGTGAGGGCGCCGCGCTCGACGTCGCCGCGGACCACCACGTCGGGCAGCATCGCGATCCCCGCGCCCGCGAGCGCGAGCAGCCGCACCGTCCCGAGATCGTCGGCGGCGAGCTGGCCCTCGACGTCGACGCGCTCGACGCCCCGCGGCCCCTGCAGGCGCCACGACGACGACGAGCCGCCCGCCCGGCTGTGGATCACGACGTCATGGCCCGCGAGGGCCGCGAGTTGCCGCGGCGCCGCGCGCCGCTCGAGGTAGGAGGGCGCGGCGTAGAGCCCGATGCCGGTGACGGCGATCTTGCGCGCGATGAGCGAGGAGTCGTCGAGCCGCCCGGCGCGGATCGCGAGGTCGATGTTCTCCTCGACGAGGTTCACGCGCCGGCTCGTCACGACGAGCTCGACGCGGATGCGGGCGTGCTCGCGCGCGAACGCCGAGAACAGACCGACGAGGAGGTCCTCGCCGACGGGCGGCGCCGTGCTCACGCGCACCACGCCCCGAGGCTCCCGTCCCATGTCGGCCACCTCGCTGCTCGCCTCCGCGAGCCGGCCGAGCGGGCCCCGGACCTCGGCCAGGTAGCGCTGCCCGGCGTCGGTGAGGGTGAGCCGCCGCGTCGTCCGCTGGAGCAGCCGCACGCCGAGCGCCTCCTCGAGCCGCCCCACGGCGCGGCTCGCCGAGGACTTCGGCACGCCGAGGGCGGCGCCCGCCGCCGTGAAGCTGCCGGTCTCGACGACGCGCAGGAAGACGGTCACGAGGTTGAGGTCCAGTCCGTTTGTTGCGATCACAGCAACAAAGAGTAGCACTGTTGCCCTCTAAACCCGAAGGCCTCCCGCGCCTACCTTTGAGGCCAACAGGAGGTCACCACCATGAAGCTCTCATCCAAGCTCCCCACCGCGGCGCGCCTGCTCCTCGGGCTCGTCTTCCTCGTCTTCGGGCTCAACGGGTTCCTGCACTTTCTGCCTCAGCCGCCGCCGCCCGCGCGCGCCCTCGGCTTCCTCGGCGGGCTCGCGTCGGCCGGCTACTTCTTCCCGCTGCTCAAGGGCACCGAGGTCCTGGGCGGCGCGCTGCTCCTCGCCGGCTTCGTCCCCTTCGCGCTCACCTTGCTGGCGCCCATCGTGGTCAACATCGTCGCCTTCCACGCCTTCCTCGCGCCCGGCAACTGGCCCGTCGTCGCTCTCGTGCTCGCCGGCGAGATCTACCTGGCGGTCGTGAACCGCGCGGCGTTCGCGCCGCTGTTCGCGCGCCCCGGCCGCCGGGCGCCGGCCCAGCCCGCGTCCCTGGCCGCGCCGCTCCACCACGCGGCCTGAGCCGCCGCGCTCGCCCCGCGCGTCAGGCCCGGTCGAGCACGTCGCGTACCTTGCGGAGGAGCGTGTCGGGCGTGACGGGCTTCTGCAGGAACGAGATGCCGCGGCTCGCGACGCCGTCGTGGATGACGGCGTCGCGCGTGTGGCCCGACATGTAGAGGACGCGCATCGCGGGCCGGAGGGCGCCGAGGCGCTTCGCGAGGTCGGTGCCGTTCATGCGCGGCATGACGACGTCCGTGAGCAGGAGATCGATGTCCTTGCCGTACTGTTCGCAGACGAGGAAGGCCTCGCCGCCGTTCTGGGCCTCGAGGACGGTGTAGCCGCCGCGGCGCAGGATCGAGCGCACGGTCGCGCGCACCTGGTCCTCGTCCTCGACGAGCAGCACGGTGTCGGAGCCGCCCACGGTCGCCGGGCGCTCCGGCGCGGGCGGCTCGGGCTCGGACGCGACCTCACCCTCGGCGCGGGGGAAGTGCAGCGAGAACGTCGCGCCCGCGCCGGGCGCGCTCTCGACCGAGACGCGGCCGCCGCTCTGCGAGACGATGCCGTACACGGTCGACAGGCCGAGGCCCGTTCCCTTGCCGCTCTCCTTGGTCGTGAAGAACGGCTCGAAGATGCGGGCGCGCGTCGTCTCGTCCATGCCGTGGCCGGAGTCGGCCACGGTGAGCGAGACGGTGCGGCCCCCGGGGGCCCCGCTCGCGGCGACGGCCGTCTCGATCTCGAGGCTCCCGCCCGAGGGCATGGCGTCGCGCGCGTTGACGACGAGGTTCACGACCACCTGCTCGAGCTGCCCGGGATCGGCGAGCACCGGCGCCGGGCCCTCGGGGCGCTCGACGGTGAGCGCGATGTCCTCGCCGACGAGCCGACGGAGGAGCGGCTCGAGGCCCGCGACGACGTCGGCGAGGTCGACGACGCGCGGCGCGAGGATCTGCTGCCGCGACAGCGCGAGCAGCTGGCGCGTCAGCGCGCCCGCGCGCTCGCCCGCCTTGCGGATGGCCTCGATCTCCGGGCGCAGCGGCGCCCGCGGCTCGAGCTCGTCGAGGATCGCGGCCGAGGTGCCGAGCACGACGGAGAGGATGTTGTTGAAGTCGTGCGCCACGCCGCCCGCGAGGCGTCCCACGGCCTCCATCTTCTGCGCCTGGCGCAGCTGCTCCTCGTTCTGCCGCAGCTTGAGGTCGGCGCGCGCGCGCTCGATGGCGATGGCCGCGATGTGCGACGCCGCCTGCACCCAGGCGATCTCGCCCGCCGTCGGACCGCGCGCCTCGGCGTAGTACATCGCGAACGTGCCGAGCAGCGCGCGCTCCGTCGAGAAGACGGGCTGCGACCAGCAGGCGCGCAGGCCGTGCGCGATGACCGCGTCACGGCACGACGCCCAGCGCGCGTCCATGGCGATGTCCTCGCAGACGACGCGCTCGCGCCGGAACGCCGCCGCCCCGCACGCCCCGACCTCCGGCCCGATCTTGAGCCCGTCGACCGCGGCGGCGAACCAGCGCGGCAAGCTCGGCCCCGCCCCGAGGCGCAGCTCGCCGCGCGCCTCGTCGTAGAGCAGGATCGAGCAGCGCATGTCGTCCGCCTGGCTCTCGACGAGGCGGACCGTCGCCGCCAGCACCTCGCCGAGCGGCGCGCCGGAGGCCACTTGCTCGAGCACCGCGAGCTGTGAGTCGTGGAAGCTCTCGAGGGCCGCGCTCACGCGAGGATGATAAGCCCGGATCAGCGCCCTTCAAAATCGTCAGGTACCTTTCGCCTTACCTACCAGTCAAAAGGGTGGCGGTCTTGCTACTCTGCGCCCGTGCGCCGGCTCCTTCCTTTAATAGCGCTCGCGGCGGCCTGCGGGTCGTCCGGCGCGGCGCCCGGCGCCGGGCGGACGCCGACCTCGCGGGTGGTCCAGATCGACATCGACGATCACGGGCTCGCCGGGCTCTGGACGGCCAACGCGCCCCACCTCAAGGGGCTCATCCAGCGCGGCGTGCTGGCGTTCTCGCGGGTGATCATCCCGACCCACAGCAACCAGAACAACATGTCGCTGCTCTCGGGGCAGTACCCGGACGGGACGAACGTGCCGGCGAACGCCTGGCTGTCGCGGCGGCTCGGCTTCGCGCCCCCGGTGACCCTCCCCGGCCTGGCGGCGGGCGACTACCTCTTCTACGACGTCAACCCGCTGCGCACGCGCGGCGACAGCCTCTACGAGGTGGCGGCGCGCGCGGGGCTCCGCACCGCCTACTTCGGGGAGCTGCCGCCCTTCGAGGGCACCGCCGACGACGTCCACCTCACGATCGTGGGCACGTCGCTCGGCTCGCTCACGGCGACGCCGGACCTCGCCAAGCAGCTGCTCACGGCCGGCCTGCGCTACCCGCAAGCCGTCGTCGACCGCTACCACTTCGACGGGCCGCCCGAGGGCGGCGAGGACGTGGTGCACTTCACCATCCGCGACGCCGCCGACGCCGTTCGGCAGGCGGCCTCCGCCGAGGACGTCCCGGCCTACATGTTCATCTGGAACTTCCTCGCGCTCGACGACGACCCCACGAGCCACTCGGGCGCGAGCGGCCCCGACATCGTCGCGGACGTCGAGCAGTACGACGCCGCCATCGGCGAGCTGCTCTCGGCGCTCGACGACAAGGGGCTCCTCGACGAGACGAACATCCTCTTCACGCTCGACCACGGCAAGGTGGACACGCACAACCAGGTCGTGCTCGGGACGCACGGCAAGACGAACGCGCGCGACGCCGACGGGCAGCTCGCCGCGGCCGTCGCGGCCATGGGACCCGCGCTCGGGATCTCGACGGCCGACTACGCGATCGTCAACGAGGACGGCGACGCGCAGCTCTACGCCGTCGTCGCGGGCGCGGGCACGCCGGCGGGGGCGGCGCGCCAGCAGGAGGTCACGAGCGCGCTCCTGACGATCGTCCAGAGCGGCGCCGTCCGCGGGCTCGACCCGACGCGCACGACGACGGCCGACGGCGCCATGGGCACGCGCCGCTTTCACGACGCGCGCGGCTCGGGGCCGAACCAGGCCGACATCCTCGTCTTCCCCGCGGACGACTGGACGCTCAACCAGGTCGACGCGACCAACACGGCGCCCGGTCCGTTCGTCGATCACGCCGGCGAGCCGTACGGCCGGCACGGGGGCTTCTCCGTCGACGAGCTGTACGTGCCGCTCATCATGGCCGGGCCCGCGTTCAAGCAGGGCGTGATGCTCCCTCACCCCGTCGAGCACCCCGAGGTGGCGTCGACGGCGGCGTGGGCGATGGGCGAGCTGCGCCTCCGGACGGCGGCGCGCGGGCCCATCGCGGCCGCGCTCGCGGGCGATCCGGGCGAGGCGGTGCCCCTGCCCACGGTGCTCTCGGGCGCGCGGGAGCTGGCGCTCGAGGCGGCCGGCTTCGGCGGCGCCGAGCTGCTGGTGGGGCCTCCGGCGACGGCGGCCGTCATCGTCGACGTCGCGGGGCTCTACGACGACGAGGTGTTCTCCGACCCGGCGCTCGCCGAGGCGGCCGCCCCGCTGCGCGCGCTCGCCGCCACGGGCGTGCGCTTCGAGAACGCCTGGGCGCGCAGCCGCGACGCCGCGGTCAACGAGTACCAGATGCTCACGGGCGGCTACCCGATCGCCCGGCCCTGGATCTCGATGGCCGACGACGACCCGACGCAGATCGTGCTGCCGGCCGCGGGATTGCTCGCGATGCCGCCGCCCGCGAGCCGCGTCGCCGATCGCCCCGCGCTCGCCGCCTGGCACGCGGCGCAGCCGTTCCCCGACGAGTCGCTCTTCGCGGCCGCGCACGCCGCGGGGCTCACGACGGCCGTCGTGGGGAGCCCCGACTTCCACCTCCTGCACCTGCCCGCGGCCGACGTGGACCTCTCCATCGAGGCGGACGACGCGGGCGCCGCGGCGGCCGTGACCCGCGCCCTCGTGAGCCTCCCGCGCTCGGTCGTCCTCGTGGCGCTCGGCGGGACCCGAACGGCCGACCGCCGCTCCGCGCGCGCGCAGGGCGAGCTCGCGGCCCTCGCCGCCGCCGTCGCCGACGTCGCGCGCGCCGCCGGCGACGCCCTCCTCATCGTGACGAGCCGGGCCGCGACGGCGATCGACGACCCTGGCTCGGACTTCTACGGCGCGGGCACCTCGCGCCACGTGCCGCTCTTGCTCGTCGGCCCCAACGTGCGCGCGGGCGTCGTCTCGGGCCAGCCCGCCACGCCGGCCGACGTGCCCGCGACCGCGCTCTACGGCCTCGGGCTTCCCACCGTGACCGACTTCGCCGACGGCACGCGCCCCGTCGCCGCCGCGCCGACCTCCGCCGCCG
>DASZWW010000340.1:0-16327 GCA_035546175.1 Polyangia bacterium | reverse complement strand
GATGCGGTAGTGGTTCCAGGTGCTGCTGTTGTCGCCCGTCCACGAGGCGGCGTAGCGCTGGCCGCCCGCGTAGGTCGCGCGCGTGAGCACGACGGGGCGGCGGTTCTCCTGAAGCTTCAGCCGCCCCGCGTAGGTCGCGCGCGAGTTCTCCATGCCGAAGACGGTGTGCACCTCGCGGTGGCTCGTCGTGCCGCCCGAGTCGACGCGGTGGACGACGTCGAGCGGCATCGTGCGCTGCTCCCAGAACACCGACGGCTCGTTCATGTCGTTCCAGAACCCGGCGACGCCGCGCTTGACGAAGTCGGCGTAGAGCGTGCCCCACCAGGCGCGCGCGGGCGCCCAGGTGAAGTCCGGGAAGACGCTGTCGCCGGGCCAGACCTTGCCGACGAACACGGAGCCGTCCGCCGCGTGGACGAAGTCGTTGCCCGCCAGGCCCTCGTCGTAAGGCGCGTAGCCGGCCGCCTTCGCGAGGTGCAGGTCGGTGATGGCGATGACCTTGAAGCCTTCATGACCGAGGTCGGCGATCATCTGATCGAAGTGCGGGAAGCGGTCGGCGTCGATCGTGAAGGGGCGGTTGTCCTTCTGGTAGTCGATGTCGAGGTAGATGACGTCGGCGGGGATCTTCTTGGCACGGAACGTCCTGGCGATCTCGCGGACGCGCGCCTCGGGGTAGTAAGAGTAGCGGCACTGCTGGAACCCGAGCGACCAGAGGGGGGGCAGCGGCGCCTTCCCCGTGAGGTCGGCATAGCGCGCCAGCACGGCCTTGGGATCGGGGCCGTCGATGAAGTAGTAGTCGAGCGCGCCGCCCTCGGCGCCGAAGGAGTAGGTGTCGCGCGCCTGCTTGCCGAAGTCGAACCAGGAGCGCCAGGTGTCGTCGACGAAGAGGCCGTGGGCCCGGCCCTGGCGGACGGCGAGGAAGAACGGGATGGTCTTGTAGAGCGGGTCGGTCGACTCCTGCCAGGCGTAGGCGTCGGTGTTCCAGTTGGCGAAGGCCATCTCGCGGCGATCGAGCGGGCCGGCCTTGTCGCCGAGGCCGTAGTAGTGCTCGTCGAAGGGCATGACCTTGTCGACGCGGAAGCCGGCGGGGCCGAGCGACATCGGGCGCGCGTCGGCGCTGAGCACCCGGCCGGCCGCGTCGAGGAAGAGGAGCCGCAAGGGCTCCTTCTCGACGCGCACGCGCACGGCCGCGGTGCTCGCGACGAGCGCCGCGCCCTCGTCGGCGACGGTGACCTTGGCGTTCGGCGCGCTCGCGCCCGGCACGACGGCCCACGAGAAGTCGTGCCTCAGATCCTGGCCGTCGGGCGTGCGGGCGGCGCGCACGCGCACGACGTGGTCGTTGACGGCCGTGAGGGCGATGATCCCGAGCGTCGTGTGGAGCGTGACGCCGCTCGGGCCGGCCTCGAAGCTCGTCACGCGCGGCGCGGCGCTGGCGGGCGCCGTCGCGGCCACGGGCGCCGCGGGGGGCGGCGCGGTCTCCGCGCAGGCGAGGCAGAGCGGCAGCGCGACGAGGGCGAGCAGCGGGCGGCCAGGGGGCTGGGTCATGGGTTCATCCCTTCTTGGAGCACGACGGCCGCGCCGGCGGCGACCGAGAGGTCGGTGGCTCCGTCGGCGCCGACGGTGAACGTCGCGCCCGAGCAGCCGGTCGCCGTCGGCGCGCCCCCGTAGACGTCGCAGTAAGCGCCCGCGGGGAGGCTGGTCGCGAACGTGCGCCGCAGCGTCGACGCGCCGGCGTTGATGACGACGAAGCCTCTGGCGCCGCGGCCGAAGGCGAGCGCGTCGGCGCCGTCGTCCCACTCGTCCGTGACGGCCACGCCCGCGGCGGCCTTCCGAAAGGCGATCATCCGCGCGATGAACGGCCGGCGGTGCTCGCAGAGCCACTGACCCGCGGGCTGCGCGGGAAGGGACAGGTCGTCCTTGCAGTCGGGCGTGCTCGAGCCCGCCGCGTACACCGGCCGCGTGTGGCCCGCGGCGTCCGAGGGCGGACCTTGATCCCGGCCCGCCTGCGTCGTGCGATCGAAGGCGAAGCTCGAGAGGATCTGGGGATAGCCGTAGGGCCAGGCGAGGAGGAACACGGTGGCGAGATCGTAGCTCGGCGCGTCCTGGTAGTAGAGCGACGAGGCGCGCTGCGTGTCGTGGTTGTTGACGAACACGACGGCGCGCTCGCTCGGGAGCCAGTCCGCGCCGGCGGCGGGCAGGCCGGCGACGGAGCCCGCGCCGAGGCCCGCGAAGGCGTCGGCGATGGCCTGGTACTTGAACTCGATGACGTCGACGGCCGCCGCGGCGCCCTGGCCGACGGGCAGGTAGTCGCTCGCGTGGATGGCCTCGCCGCCGTGGTCGACGACCTCGAGGTAGTAGAACGGCCGCGCCTCGGGGCCGACGGCGGCGCTCACCTCGTTCAGGATCGCGTCGAGGTCGGCGGGAGCGATGTGCTTGGCGGCGTCGATGCGGAAACCCGCCACGCCGAGCTCGACGAGCGCCGCGAGGTAACCCGCGATGCGCGCGCGCACGGCCTCCGCGCCGGTGTCGAGATCGGCGAGGCCGAGGAGCTCGCACCGGCGCACGCGATCCGGCGCGCTGGCGTAATCGGCGTCGGCGATCGTGCACGGCGGCATGTGGAAGTCCGTCGCGGCGTACGTCCCCGGGTAGTCGTACTTCGTGAAGCGCGTGCCGTGGCTGCCCGTGCCGCTCGCCTGCGCCGTCATGTGGTTGACGACGGCGTCGACGTAGATCGCGACGCCGGCCGCCGCGCAGCGCCGGACCATGTCGCGGAACTCGTCGGCGGTGCCGCTGCGGCTCTCGTCGAGCTCGTAGCCGACGGTCTGGTAGCGCTGCCACCACGGGTAGCCGGGCAGGACGGCGTGCTCGCTCGGCGGCGAGACCTGGACGGCGGCGAAGCCCGCGGGCCCGAGGTACGCCTCGCACTCCCGGGCCACGTCGGTCCACCGCCACTCGAAGAGGTGCACGAACACGGCGCCGGGCGCGGGTGGGCCGAGGTGGACGACGGTCGGCGCCTCGACGGACGCGTCGGCGCCAGCGTCGGAAGAGGCGGCGCCGGGCGAGACGGCGTCGGGCGAGACGGAGCCCGAGCCGCAGGCGACGAGCGTGAGCGCGAGCGTCGCGGCCGCCGGGCCCACCCGCCTCATGGGATGAACTTCAGATCATCTATCGTGAAGTCCCACGGGACGCCGCCCTTCGACGTGAAGTTCAAGCCCACGATCGTCTTCGGGTCGAGCGCCACCTTCGTCCCCCAGCCGCCGGGCCGCAGCTCGTCCCAGGTGAACGTGTACGTCTTCGGCTCGGGCGTGAGGTAGATGTCGACGGCGTAGTGGTCGTAGCACTTCTTGCACTTGTTGAACTCGGGCATGGTCGCCATCGTCGCGAGGCCGACGTGCATCGCGCTCGTGCCCCAGGCGCGGAACGTGATGCCCTTCCAGTCCGACGCGTCGATGGGCGTGAGCGCGCCCGCGCCCTGGAAGTTGAAGCCGATGCCGCCACCCCAGTCGATGAAGCCGCGCCCCGTCGTGTGGATGACACCGCCCGCGAGCGCCGTGGGAAAGGCGTCGATCGTCGGCGGCGTCATCACGCCGGACGGCGTCGGGTCGTGGAAGACGAACCAGCCACCGCCCGGGTCGAGGTTCATGACCACGGGCTTCGTGCCGTCGGAGATGAGCGGGCCGGTGGGTTTGGCCGGCGCGGGCACGTCGCCCGCGTTGACGTCCGCCTCGGCCCCGGCCTTGGGCTTGGCCTCGGCGGCGCGACGCGCCTCGACGTAGCGCGCGGGCGGGTAGAGGCACGCCGGCGCGGCCGTCACGAGGAGCCAGATCGAGAGCAGCTTGCGCGCGCGCGTCGTTTCCACCCGAGCGTTTGTGTCCGCACCGGTCAGGACCCGTGTGCGCACCCCATCGCCGCCGCCGTGACGGCGCTCGCTTGCCCTCCCGGCGCCCGCTCCCGAAGATCGTCGGGGTGCGCGCGGCGGCCATGATCCTGGTGATCCTCTTGCCGGCGGCCCTCTCGCTGGGCGCGTGCGACGAGGTGCTCATGCCACGGACGAAGCACCCCGTGAAGGCCCCGAAGGCGTCCAGAGCCGAGGGGCCGGACTGTCTGGGCGATCCGTGTCGCGCGATGACCTGTCCGTCGGGGAGCACGTGCGTCTGGATCCCCGATGACTGCACGGGGTACTGCGCGTTCGAGAGCTCGCCGGCCCAGCTCGGCCGCTGACGCTCAAGGGACGCAGATGCCGGGGCAGCCGGCGATGATCATCACCGTCCCGAACATGCCCGAACGATCGTCGTCGCACCAGCCGCCGTAGAGCCGGATCGAGGTGGCGGTCCCATCGACGTAGTCCCAGCCGTCCCGCTCCTCCGTGTCCCACGGGATCTTCATCATCCCGCCGTCACCCACGAAGTAGACGCCCACGTCCGACGGCACCGGCGGCGCCTTGGGCAACATGTACAGGCAGTCGGTGACCCGCTCGGGCGCGTGGACGCCGCAGTCGGGGTCGACGGCGCAGGCGCCGCTCGCGTCGGCGGGCGTCGCGGGCGCGTCGGCTGTTCCGTCGATCGCCGCCTCCACGGCCGCGTCGAGCGGTCCCTCTTCGCCCGACGAGCCACAGCTCGCGGCCACCACGATCGCGACCCACGCCGCGCGCCGCCGCCCGTCCATGTCTCCACGATACCAGGTCCGCGACGGCTTCTGCTCTTCCCGGCCACTCATCCCCAACGGCATGCTCGCACGCTCAGAAAAGGTGGCGCTCCTCCAGGCTCTCTCGTTGGCCCTCGCGGCGGGCTGCGTTCGGATGCCGCCCGCGACGGGACCGGCGCCCGCGCCCGTCGCCAAGAAGGAGGACCGCACGGTCATCGAGCCCTTCGAGCTCAAGCCCGAGTGGGCGGGGCCGTGCGCGCGCGCCGAGACCGTGGACGTCGACCTCGGCAACGCGCCCGGCGTCTTCGTGCGCGCGGCGCACTGCCAGGTCACCGGGCAGGAGCCGCCGCCGGGGCTCGTCGAGAAGTGGACGACGCGCCTGCGCGACGAGTACTACGTGCGCCGCGTCGACGTCGTGCGCTCGCTCTGCGCCGCCGCGAAGCGCGAATGCAAGCTCGCCTGGTCGGACCCGTGGGTGGCGGAGCCGGACCTCGGCGGGCCGCCCGAGCGCCACACGAAGCGGGACATCGGCGCCGTCGCCATGTTCTTCTTCGACTGCCCGCGAGACACCAACTGCCAGATGGGCTGGGCCAACACGCACGCGCCCGGGATGAACGAGAAGGTGCCCTCGCTCTCGGCCAAGCCCGACGGCGCGCCCGGCTACTACCACCCGAGCAACCCCGGCTTCTGGCGCCGCGAGCTCTCGGACGCGAGGTACGCCGGCCTGTCGTTCCTCATGCCCAACGTCTACGGTCCGGACATCGAGAAGGGGCGGCTCAAACCCCTCGAGCAGGCGCTCGAGGAGGTGAACAAGGAGGGCGACCCGATCCGGATCGCCCTGTTCGACGACACGTGGACCTGGGGCCAGCCCGAGTTCGGCGGCGTCGACGAGTACCGCGACCTGTGGAAGCACCGCCCGGACCTCACGGAGCCGGACAAGGCGGCGCAGCTCATCTTCGACAACAAGTGGAAGCCCTTCTTCTCGCAGATCGACAAGAGGTACTGGTATCGCTTCGCCGGCAAGCCGTTCATCTACTTCTACAACGCGGGCACGCTCGAGCCGCGCACCAAGGCGGCGCCCGTCATCGCCCGGCTCAAGCAGCTCTTCAAGAACGAGTTCGGCGAGGAGCCGTTCGTCGACGTGGACATCGCGTTCTTCGACGACCCGGCGATGCCGGACGTCGCCGACTCGCGCTTCAAGTGGATGACCTTCGACATCCCGCAGCGCCGCTACCGCTCGCAGCTGGGCGGCCACGTCATCGATCACGCCATGGTGCGCTGGGACGCCATCAACCGCGATCGGCCCGGCCAGCTCGCGACGAAGTACGACCGCTGCGTCAAGGGCGGGCAGATCCTCGAGCGCGTGCTGCGAGACTCGCGGGACGCCGAGCTCCTCGTGCTGGCGACGTGGAACGATCTCGGCGAGGGCACGGGCGTGGGCCGCAACTACGACTACTACGTCGACGGCCGCTGGCTGCCGCCGCACTACTTCATGCAGCTGATTCGCAACTCGCAAAGAGACGGAAAGAAGTAGTCCCGGGCATTCACCCGACATGCCCTGTCGGCCTCAACGGATCGCCGTCGGAGTGGCCGGCGTCGCGCTCCTCGCGCTCGCGGCCTGCGACGGCCCCGGCAACTCGGGGCGCGCGCCGCTCGAGGCGGACGTCGTCACGCGCGTGCCCTGGCAGAACGGCGTGCTCCCCGAGGTCGACGCGAACGGGCAGGTGGTCTTCCCGTCGGTCGCCGAGTACCCCGACATCGCGCTCGGCCTGCCCGACCTCGGCGCGCCCCGCGCCGAGTGCGCGACGGTCGCCGGCTACGAGTTCTCGAAGGGCTGGTTCGACGACTTCGAGCAGACGCAGAAGGGCGCCGATCCCAACGAGACCGGCATCGCGGGCGGCTGGGCCTCGTACGACGACCTGACGAAGGACTCGTGGCACACGCCCGGCGACGCGACCTGGTACCCCGGTCTCAAGGGGACGCTCTACTCGGCCTGGGGGCTGCCCGCCGTGCGGATGCCCGGCCCGTCGTGCGACGGCACGCCCAACGACTGGGTCCTGCACTTCAAGGGCGGCCTCTTCCGCAAGTGGGGCGGCGGCATCAGCCACGCCTTCACCGATCCCGTGGGCCAGTACCGCGCGACGCCCTACGACGCGTGCAAGCCCGAGGACGACTTCTGCCCGGCCCCCCTCGCCATGGGCGCGACGGTCGACAGCGCGGGCTTGCCGACGAAGGCGACGAGCTCCGACGACTACGTCAACGGCTACAAGCAGTCGCACGACTTCTTCGACGTCTCGAGCTACGACGGCATCGCCTTCTGGGCGCGCCGCGGGCCCGAGGGCTCGGCGCAGACGCTCGTGATCCTCACGGACAAGTTCACGTCGAGCCGGCTCGCGCGCGAGAACCAGCAGTACTGCCGCCGTTACCGCGAGTGCCACTCGCGGTGCCTCTCGGGCGCGCCCTGCTCGCCCAGCCTGGAGAACGGCCAGACCGTCTATCGCTGCTTCGATCCCACGCAGACGCCGGACGGCTCGCTGCCGCAGCTGCCTATCTCGATCGACACCGAGATCGATCAGATCTACCCGCGCTGCGGGCAGAGCGCCTGCACGAGCCCGGGCACGTACCTCGACCCCGACTTCGACGGCAAGCCCTGCACGGCCTACGCGTTCCCGTCGGCCGACGAGAGCGGCGAGTACTGCTGGGATCCGAAGACCGACCCGCCACCGGCGGGCCGCGACGAGCGCTGCCAGGACGGCTGGCAGACCGTCGTCCAGCTCTCGTCGGACTGGAAGTTCTACGCGCTGCCGTGGTCGTCGTTCGGGCAGGTCGGGTTCGGCAAGAAGGCGCCGTACTTCGACCTCAAGTCGGTCGACACGCTGGCGTTCGGGGCGTCGATGGGGTGGGCGGACGCGTACTACGACAACGTCACCCTCTACCGGCGGAAGAAGTAGTGCGCCGCGCGCTCCTCCTGCCGGCAATCGCGCTCGTCGGTCTCTCGCTCCTGCCCGCGCTCGCGCTCGGGCAGGCCGATCCCACGGCGCGCGACTCGATCGCCGACACGATCAAGGAGGTGCCCGCGCTCCCCGAGGTCAAGTCGGCGGACGCGGCGGCCCAGGCGACCACGGGGCCGAACCTCAAGCCCGGCTACATCCCCGGCTTCCGGCAGGGCATCAGCCTGGGCCTCTCGCCCTACGCGCCGCTCACGCCCGCGCTGCCCGCGGGGCTCACCGTGCCGTTCAGCGCCCCGGCGCTGGGCGACGACTGGACGTTCAACTTCTGGGGCTACATGAGCGCCGCGCTGCGCGTGGGGCAGGGCGAGCGGCCGAACCCGACGTCGCAGCAGTACGAGACGACGTTTCACACCTACCCGCGCATCGTCGACGCCTACGGCCAGTTCGAGGGCACGAACGTCCCGCAGGGCAGCTGGGTCGACCTGACGTTCGAGTACGGCAACAACCGCGTCACCTCGCACGTCAAGCTCAGCACCTGGAAGCCCGTCGAGGGCTCGGACTGGACCCCCCTCGGCAGCCAGAACTTCTTCCAGCAGGCGTACCTCACCTTCAAGATCCCGGTCGCGTCGCTGAACCTCAAGTGGAACGTCGGCGCGTTCCAGAACGTCTACGGCGGGCTCGGGCAGTACGACGTCGGCCGCTACAACGCGGCCATCATCGGCAACCCGTTCGGCGTGGGCGAGACGCTCACGGCGCAGTACGACCTCGGCGCGCGCTACACGCTGTTCGTCGAGGACGGCTTCATGGGCCGCCTCGGCAAGGTGCCGGTGGGCGCGCCGGCCATCGTCAGCATCGACGGCGCGTTCAACTCGTCGCTGCCCTCGTCGTGGGTGCACCACGCGCACGCCGGCATCGCGCGCCACGGCGTCGTGCCGCTCGTGCTCGGCCTGCACTACCTCTACAACTTCGCGCAGGACGAGCGCGACCAGCAGGACGACCCGCGCACGCCCTTCGTCGACGAGGGCAACCGCCCGGATCCGCACCTGACGATCCTCGGCGCCGACCTCCGCATGATCGACAACTACCTCGGCAACGGCGCCGTGGCGGTGTCCTACGCCGACGCCAAGGACGCCACGCTGCTCACGGGCATGAACTACTACGGCGCCTACACGGGCGAGTCGCTCACGAAGCGGTTCCTCGGCCCCATGGGCGGCGGCACGGGGAAGATGACCGTCGTCGGCCTCGAGTACAACGTCGCGCTCTTCCGCCTCTTCCGTTACCCCGTCGAGCTGTCGCCCAACGGCCCCGAGCTCTTCGCCAGCTTCTTCGCCAACTTCGTGAAGATCGACAGCGTCGATCCGGACTTCAACGGCAAGCTCATGTGGAAGGCCGGCACGGAGTGGACCTGGCGCTGGCTCTCGTGGTTCCAGCTCTCGGGGCGCTACGACCACGTCGCGCCCAACTCGAAGGACCTGCAAGAGAGCTTCGACGTCATCTCGCCGAAGCTGATCTTCAAGAGCGACTGGCTGAGCCACGAGACGGTGACGCTCTCGTACACGAGGTGGTTCTACGGCGCGCACACGCACGCCGAGTTCCCCAACGACTACTCGCGCGGACAGCTCGACTCGGCGATGTACGCGCTGACCTTCGGACTGTGGTGGTGACCGTGACCCTGGCAGAGGACATACCCATGAAACGCCGGCATCGAACACCGTGGGCCTGGTGCCTGCCGTTCGTCTGTATCTGCCTGGGCGCGCTCGCCGCGCCCGCGCGCGCGCAGACGGGCGACGGCACCGCGCCGCCCAACCAGGACGACGGCAAGCAGGACATCCAGCTGGGCCTCGACCCGGGCACGCCGCAGGTGGGCGCGCTCCCGGGCGGGCTCACGCCGGCCTACGGCCAGCGCGCCGCCGACGAGGGGGAGTGGCGCTTCGACTTCCACGGCTTCATCACCATGCCCCTCCGCATGGGGCTCAACACGCGCTCGGGCCCCGTGACCACCGAGCAGCACCTCGACGTCATCCACGCGCCGCCCGTCGTGCCCGACTACCGCGACTCGTTCACCTACACGACGGTCGTGCCGCAGCCCTACGCGCAGCTCAACTTCTCGTACGGCAACTCGGTCGTCACGGGCAACGTCATCCTGCTGTCGCGCACGGCGACGGACGCGCAGCAGTTCTACGACCCGCCCAACCAGTCGGGGATCGCCGACGCGTACGTCAACTTCCGCCTGCCCAACGTCACGCGGCACCTGCACCTCGACATCAACGTCGGCGCCTTCCAGAGCCGTTACGGCGTCATGGGGGAGTACGACGAGGGCAAGTACGGCACGCCCGCCATCGCGCGCGTCAACGGCGTCGGCGAGGCGATCGTCGCCAAGCTCGCCCTCGGCGACGTCATCTTCGCGCTCGAGCAGGGCTTCGAGGGCCAGTTCGACAAGTTCCCCAACGACGTGCTGCCGGCGGGCTGGAACAACTTCGGCGACCCGAACGTGGGCAGCGGCTTCGTGGGCCACCTGCACGCGGGCGTCTCGTACCTGGGCACGATCACGGCGGGGCTGCACTACCTCTACGCGTGGACGCAGGACGATCGCGCCGAGCAGGGCGCCACGCCCGACGGCAAGCTCAGCGTCCTCGGCGCCGACGTGCGCCTGACGACGGGCAACCTCGGGCACCTTTACCTGGCGGCGTCGCGCACGAAGGCCACCTTCGCCGGCTCGATCGGCGGCGTCCTCGAGATCATGAACACGGGCGGCGGCCAGGGGCTCATCGCCAACTACCTCGGGCCCGCGAGCGGCGGCAACGGCACGCTCACGACCATCGCCGGCCAGTGGGACGTGAGCGTCATGAGCATCCTCAAGTACCCGCAGGTGTTCACGGGGCAGAGCCGCGACGTCGTGCTCAGCCTCTTCGGCATGCAGACGCACGTCACGAGCAACGACCCCGCGTACACGGGCGTCAACAAGGTCAAGGTGGGGGGCGAGGGCTCGGCCAGCCTCTACCAGTACCTCGCCGCGTCCCTGCGCTTCGACTACGTCGCGCCCAACGGCGGCGACGCGTCGCAGGCCTTCTCGATCCTCTCTCCGCGGCTCATCTTCCGCTCGAGGTGGCAGGCGCACGATCAGGTCGTGCTGCAGTACTCGCGCTTCTTCTACGGCGACAACGTCATCGTGCGCAGCGGCTACCCCGCCGTGCCCGACCCGACGATCCACCCCGACCGCGACATGATCTCGCTGTCGGCGTCGATGTGGTGGTAGGGCGCGCTCACGGCAGGGCCGTCGACTGCCAGCGCGAGAAGAGCGCGCCGCGGACGCCGAAGCGCGCGCCGACCTGAAACTCGACGTGCTCCTGCGCGCCCGCGGGGAGGGGGACGCGGATCTCGGCGCTCCGGCCCGCGGCGACGCGCGCCTGGCCGACGGCGACGGCGTCGACGGGCGCGGTCGCGTCGGTCCTCACGCGGACCGAGACGGGCCACGTCCCGGCGGGCTCCTCGCCGAGGGTCACCTCGAAGACCAGCGCGTCGCCGTCGCGCCGCCCGAGGCGCCCCGTGGCGACGGGGACGGTCCTGGCCGCGGCCGTCTCGAGCCCGCGCAGCGCGGCCTCGTATCGACCGAGCACGCGGTCGACGTCGCAGCGCTGCGCCTGCAGGGCGTAGCGCCACAGGTCGAAGCCCGCGAGCGACTGCGGCGTGTCCGCGCTGGCGAACGCCCGCAACACCTCGCGCGGGGCGTCGCGCCCGCACGTCTCCACGAGCGCCGCCGCGAAGAGCTCGCCGAGCGGGTAGAGCAGGAGCTCGTCGTAGCGCTCGATGAACTTCGTGGGCTCGAGCAGGTCCTGGAAGCGAAGGCGGTAGCGCCGGTGGGCGAGGGCGGCGGCGCGGCGCGCGCCCTCGCGCTCGTCCGGGAGCTCGGGGCTCAGCTCGTAGGCGACGTACTCGGCCAGCCCCTCGGCGAAGAAGCGCGACTCGTTCGCGCGCGCGGCGCTCATCCCTTCGCCGATCGCCGCCTCGAAGACGTGCGTCGTCTCGTGGTACAGCACGTGGCGCAGGAGGGGCGCGGGCTCCTCGGCGCGCGCCAGGTCGAGGCGCATCTTCGTCCACCCGGCGATGCCGAGGTGCTCGTCGCTCTGCTCGGTCATGTCGGCCACGATCGTGTCGACGTCGGGCGCGCCCAGCCAGCGCTTGATCTCGTCGTACGCGCCGTCGGCGGCGCGCACGATCACCAGGGCGCGCTCGGCCTGCGGCTCGCGGTAGGTGAAGTGGAAGTGCGCCGTGTCGAACGAGAGGATGCGCCCCTCACCCGGCTCGCCCGCGCGCCCCGGCCCGGTCGCGGGCTTGTCGCGCCCCGCGCCCAGCATCGCCCCCACGAGCGCGAGCACGACGAGGGACACGGCGGTGACGCCGGCCAGGCGCCGCAGGACCGCGCTCCCGGCCAGCCGCTCGTAGAAGGCCGTGAACCGCTCCTGCCGCCCCAGCCACAGGCGCTCGGCCGCGACGAGGCACGCCGCCGCCATGCCGGCGTGCAGGGCCCAGGCCCGCCAGCGCACGAGCGGCGTCGTCCCGTCGTGCTCGACGAGCATGAGGGACTTGATGTTGAGGATGCGGAGCCGCGGATCGACGCGCTCGGCGACCTCGAGGCCGATCCAGATGACGACGGCGAGGAGCCACCCGAGGCGCCGGAAGTAGGCGACGAGGAGCCCGTAGGCGACGCAGACGAACGGCAGGAAGACGTCGGCGCCGAGCTGCACCGCCGCCATCCAGGGACGGAAGGTCGCGCGCCCGAGCGAGTCGGGCGTGAGCAGGTGCTGCAGGAGGTGCAGGACCGAGCCGGCGACGTCCGCGGCGATGTGCACGCCGACGGCCACCAGGTACTTCACGAGGAAGACCGTGCGGCGCCGCAGGGGCAGGGAGTAGAGGAAGTCGATCGTGCCCAGCGCGTGCTCGTTCGGCATCACGCTGTAGGCGAGGATGAAGCCGATGGTGAGCTCGGCGATGGCCGTCCACTGGCCCTCGGGCTCGAGCAGCCACGAGCCCCTGTGCCAGGTCTGCGTGTCGGGCGCCTTGAGCACGAAGGACTCGAAGAACGACCACGCCGTGAGCGCGCCGAGGGCCACGATCGCCGGGAGGAGCTGGCGAAGCTCCTTGCGCACGAGGGCGCGGATCATCGCACCGTCACCCGCGCCGTGAACAGGCGCGTCCTCCCGCCCAGCGCCGGCAGGTCGCACTCGAGCGCCACGTAGGCGCGCTCGCCGCGGCCGTAGCCGTTCGAGGCGACCCGCTTGAGATCCGTGGCGCCGCGCGGCCAGAGGAACCCGATCTCCTCGAGCGCGTCGGGGTCGACGGGGGCGTCGTAGGGCGGCAGCTTGAGGTGCTCGAGCGCGCAGGTCAGCGACGCGTCGAGCGGCGCCCAGAGCTTCGCGGCGACGCCGACGCCGTCGGCCACGCCCGCCCGCGCCTCGAACGCGCCGCGCGGCCAGGCCGCCAGCGCGGCGCGCGCCGCCGGCGAGCCGGCCCAGGCGTCGAGGGCCGCGCCCCAGGCGCGCAAGAACGCCGGCCACGACCAGCCCGTGGTCTCCTCGAAGAGGACGGGCATGGGCGCGCGCCGGTCGTGGAGCGTGTCTCGCACGTCGTCCGTCCCGCGGCGCGCCAGCGCGGCCCGCGCGAGCGCGCGCGTCCGGTCGGGCCCCACGCGCGCGGCGAGCACGCGCCACCCGGTCGCGGCGAACGACAGCGCCAGATCGTCGCCGATCCGATCGCTCGTCGTGTCGTAGTCGGCGACCCGCTGGCCGTCGAAGGGCGCGAGGCGCGTGGCCGCGACGGCGCGCAGCATGTCGCGGTCGGGTGGGTCGGCCAGCGCGGGCCCGGCCTCGCCCCATCGGGCGACGTTGAGCGAGAAGCCGTCGACGAGCCAGTGCTTGGGCTCGTAGCCCACGCGCCCGCGCGACCGTTGCCAGAGCAGGCCGTGCAGCACGCGCGCCGCCAGCAGGACCTCGTCCTCGGCGTCGAGGTCGCGCAGCTGGACGCGCACGACGAGCGCGCGGTCGTCGTTGGCCACGAAGCGCGGCCGCGTCGCCGCGACCTCCGGCCCGTGGACGAGGCGCACCTTGGGCAGGCGCTCCGGCAGCGCGAGGATCCGCTCGACGGCGCCGATCTTCGCCTCGAGCGCGGCGGCGAGGCGCGCGGCCGCCGGGCGCAGGTCGTCCTCGAGGTAGGCGATCTCGACCGCGCCCGCCGGGCCGGAGAGGACGGCGGCCGTCGTGAACCGATACTCGGGCGCGGGCTTCTCGCGCGACAGCGCGCCCACGAGCGTCGCGCCGCCGGCGGCCATGACGAGCAGCGCGCTCCACTCGCGCGCCGAGAGCCGCCGCGCGAGCGACTCGACGACCGACCCGTCGCGCACGCGCGCCAGGGCGTAGGCGACGGCCAGCGCCCCCGCGCCCAGGGCCGCCGCCTGGGCGAGCGCGGCCCTGGGGAAGTGGTGGCGCTCGAACGGGAAGCTCGTCATGTCGATGAGGGCCAGCGGCCCGAACCGCCCGACGTGCAGGCCCGTCGTGCGGTTCAGGAGGAACAGCACGAGCGCCGCCGCGACGGCCAGCGGGACGCGCAGCCGGCCGAAGAAGCCGAACAGGAAGACGACGCCCCACAGCGCGAAGACGTAGAGCCCGAGCCGCGCGCTCATGATGGCCAGGAACCGGGGCGCGATCGGCTCGGTGGCGCGCGCCGCGCGCGCCGTGAGCAGGAGCGCGGCCGCGGCCCACACGAGCAGCCAGGCGAGGCCGAACGCCGCCTTGGCGGCCACCATCGTGCCGCGCCGGATGGGCAGGGCCTCGACGAACCGCTGGGTCCGTCCGTAGTACTCGGCGACCACCAGCCGGTGGCCGAGATAGAGGGCGGCCGCGGGCAGCGCCGTGAGCGCGAAGCGCGGCACGATGTCGAGGACCGTCAGGACGCGCGCCTCCTTGAGCTGCCCGACCCAGCCGAGCAGCGAGATGAGGCCCAGCAGCAGGGAGGTCCCGAACAGCGCCGGCCCGTGCTGGCGCAGCTCCTTGCGCAGGAGGGCGAGGAGGGCGGCCATCAGTAGGCGAGGGGCTTGCGCACGAGGGCGATGAAGACGTCCTCGAGCGACGGAACGACGAGCGCCCACCCGGGCGACGTCTCGGCGAGCGCCGCGAGCGCGTCCGGGTCGCCGCCCACGAAGACCGTGCGCCCCTCGTCGTCGCTGCGGTCGTCGAGGACGCGCAGGGGCGACTCGGGCGCCGCCAGGATCGCGGGCAGCGGCGGCGCGAGCTCGCGCGGGCCGCGGTAGCGCAGGCAGCGCACCTGGCCGCGCAGCGCCGCCGTCGGCCCCTGCCACAGCATGCGCCCGCCGTCGATGATGCCGACGGTGTCGGCGGCGAGCTCGACCTCGTCGATGAGGTGCGACGAGAACAGCGTCGTCCGCCCCGAGCGCCGGGCCTGCGACTGCACGAGCTCGAGGAACTCGCGGCGCGCGACGGCGTCCATGCCCGCCGTCGGCTCGTCGAGCACGAGCAGCTCGGGCCGGTGCGCGAGGGCCAGGGCGAGGGCGAGCTTGGCGTGCGTGCCGCCCGAGAACGTCTGGATGCGCCGCTCGGCCGGCACCTCGAGCAGGGCGAGCAGCCGCTCGAACTCCGCGCCGTCCCAGGTCGGATAGAAGGCGCGCACGAACTCGCCGAGCCGCCGCGCCGTCATCCACCCGTAGAACGCCTGCTCCTGCGCGACGTAGCCGATGCGCCGCCGCGCCGCCGGGTCCTCGCCGCGCAGCGGCCGGCCGAAGAGCTCGACGTCGCCCTCCGTCGACCGCGTGATGCCCATGATGATCCGGAGGGCCGTCGACTTGCCGGCGCCGTTGCGCCCCAGGAACCCGTAGACGCGCCCCGGCTCGACGGTGAGGTCGAGCCCGCGCAGGGCCTCGACGGCGCCGTAGCGCTTGACGAGGCCGCGCAGCGCGACGACGGCGGGGGGCGGCTGCTCGGCGACCGACATCGGGCGCTCAGTGTAACAAACGCCGGCCGGCGCGATGACACCGCGCGGTGTGACGGCCCGCCGCGGGGAGACGGAATCGGCGGGCTGCGGGCATTCACGAGGGGAGCGCCGATGCCCTCGCGGAAAGCCGACCAGATCGTCCAGGTCCTGCGCAGCGAGATCCTCTCGGGGCTGCGCGCGCCGGGCGCGAAGCTGCCCACCTACGACGCCTTCACCGCGCAGTTCGGCGTGACGCGGCCGACGATCGCGCGCGGCGTGCGGGCCCTGCGCCAGGAGGGGCTGGTCACCGTCGAGGGGACGCGCGGCGTGTTCGTCGCGCGCACGCTGCCGCACCACAGCCGCTTCCTGTGGGTCACGAGCGAGCGGCCCGACACGCCGGAGTGGTCGAGCACGCAGGCGGCCATCCTCGAGCTCGTCGAGCGCGGGGAGACGGGCATCCCCGGCGAGGTCATCCCCCTCCTGGGCGTCGACGGGCGCGCCAACAACCCCGCCTACCAGACGCTGTGCGACGCCGTGCTGCACGGGTCGGTCGCGGGCCTCCTCGTCTCGAGCTCGCCGACGACGAGCCTGCTGCCCGTGCTGCAGGCGCCGGGGCTGCCGCGCGTCGCGATCGGCGGGCCGCTGCCTCACGCGCCGGTGCTCGAGCTCGACGTCGCGGCGTTCGCCGAGCGCGCGACGTCGCGGCTCGTGCGGCGGGCGCGCGGCCGGCGCGTCGCCGTGCTCTCGCCGCACGC
>DASZWW010000339.1:0-12027 GCA_035546175.1 Polyangia bacterium | reverse complement strand
CCGGCGTCGCCGGGGCGATCCTCGCCGCGGCCGCGGGGCGCGGGGCGCTGGCGCGGCGGGCCGCCGCGCGGACCGGGAGCCCCCCGGAGCCCTGAGTCAGCCGCCGACGAGCTTGGCGAGCTCGCCCTTGCCGTGCAGGTCGCGCACGATGTCGGCGCCGCCGACGAGCTTGCCGTCGACGTAGAGCTGCGGGTAGGTGGGCCAGCTCGAGTACTCCTTGAGGCCCTCTCGCAGCTCGGGGTCGGCGAGGATGTTGTACGAGCCGAACTTGGCGCCGAGCTCCTTGAGGACGCCCACGACGGCGGCCGAGAAGCCGCACTGGGGCATCTGCGGGTTGCCCTTCATGAAGAGCATGACCCGGTCCTTGGCGATGGTGTCGGCGATGCGCTTGCGCAGGTCTTCGGTCACGGTGAGCTCCTACTTCCTTTGATACTCCTCGGGCGTCGAGGTTTCGAGCGCGAGGGCGTGGATGGGGCCGCGCATGGCGTCACCGAGCGCGGCGTAGACGAGGCGGTGACGGTCGACGGGGCCCTTCCCCGCGAAGGCCGCCGAGACGACCGTGGCGGCGAAGTGGTCGCCGCCGCCCGTCGTGTCGGCCACGGCCACCTCGGCGTCGGGCAGCGCGGCAAGGATGCGCGCGCGGATGTCCTCCGGAGAAATGGCCATTTTCCGGCCATTTTATAGCACACCCATCGGGCGGCCCGGGCAGGGGACGTATACTGGGGTGGCCATGAGGCTCGGCACCCGCGTGACCGTCGTGACGACCGTGCTCGTCGCGGCCGTGCTCGCGGCGACGG
Source organism: Polyangia bacterium (assembly GCA_035546175.1). GTDB lineage: Bacteria > Myxococcota_A > Polyangia > Fen-1088 > Fen-1088 > DASZFV01. Next base: position 11,230 of record DASZWW010000339.1, on the reverse strand, counting down.
GGGTCGCGGCGCTCCAGGTGCGGCGCGCCGATCTCGAGGCCGACCTCTCGCGCGAGGCCCGCTCGATCGCGGCGGCGCTGCGCGCGGGCCTCGAGCCGCTCGAGGCCGAGGGCGCGACCGAGACCCTCGAGTGGCGCGCCTACTCGGCGCGCGAGAACGACGAGCTCTTCCAGCTCGAGATCCTGCGCGTCGGCGACGAGAAGCGCACCGACGATCCGGCGTGGCTGCTGCTCATGCAGGGCGCCGAGATCGAGGACGCGCCCGTGGGCCGCATCTTCGACTCCGCGAAGGCCAAGGGCGCGCGCTCGTTCGCCATGGCCGTGCCGCTCTACGACGCGGCGGGCCTCGAGCTGCCGCGGCGCCACCCGGCGCGCAAGGCGGTCGCCATCATGGGCATGCGCCGTGACGCGAGCTTCATCGGCGCCGAGCTCTCGGCGACGGCGCGCCGCATCTTCCCGCTCTACGTCGGCGTCGTCCTCCTCGTCGCGGGCGTCGTGAGCTTCGCGCTGCGCCGCACGGCCGTGCTGCCGCTGCGCCGCCTGCTCGAGGGCATCGACGCCGTGGGCGAGGGCGACCTGTCGCGCGTCATCCTCGTGCAGCGCGACGACGAGATCGGCACGCTCGCGGGTCGGTTCAACGCCATGACGGGCTCGCTGCGCGACGCGCGCGAGGACGGCCGCCGAGGCGCCGAGGCCCGGCTCGCGCTCGAGGCGCGCCTGCGACAATCGGAGAAGCTCGCCACGATCGGGCAGATGGCCGCCGAGATCGCGCACGAGGTGGGCACGCCCCTCAACGTCATCGGCGGCCGCGCGCGGGCGATCTCCAAGATCATCAAGCGGCAGTCGAGCCCCGACGAGGGTTCGGGCGAGCTCGTCAAGAATCCCTCCGCCGAGATCGTGAAGAACGCCGGCATCATCGGCGGCGAGGTGGAGCGCATCACCAAGATCATCCGCCAGGTGCTGGACTTCTCGCGGCAGCGCGGCCCGACGGTGACGCGCGTGCGCGTGCCGTCGATCGTCGGCGAGGCCGTGGAGTTCGTCGCCGAGGCGACGCGTCGGCAGGGCATCGCCGTGGAGATCGCGCCCGCCGCCGCGGAGCTGCCCGACATCCCCGGCGATCCCGACCAGATCCAGCAGGTGTGCCTGAACCTGCTCATGAACGCCATCCACGCCATGCCGGCGGGCGGGACGCTGCGCCTCGCCGTCGAGCGGGTCGTGCGGCGCAAGGGCGGGCTCGATCTCGCCGCGCCCGCCGAGTACGTCGTGATCGAGATCTCCGACTCGGGCGCGGGCATCCCCGAGGCCCACCGCGACCGCATCTTCGAGCCGTTCTTCACGACGCGCGACGAGGGGCAGGGCACGGGCCTGGGGCTCGCCGTGAGCAACGGCATCGTCAAGGACCACGACGGCTGGATCGAGGTCGAGAGCGGCGAGGGGAGGGGGGCGGTGTTCCGGGTCTACTTGCCGACGGGCAACGCCGTCGCGGTCTCGGCGTTCGACACGGGGCGGGGTCTACGGCCCGCGCGCGCCCAGGCCGACGCGGCGCTTGCCGCCGTCGATCCGATGGGCAAGGATTGAGCGTGGCTGACGCCGCCCAGAGCCTCGTGGAGCGCGCCCGCGCGCGCGGCGCGGCGCGCGCGAGCATCCTCGTCGTCGAGGACGACGAGGCGATGCGCGACCTGCTGCGCGAGGCGCTCGAGGAGGATGGTTACGCCGTCGAGGCGGTGGGCGGCGGCCGCGCGGGCGTCGAGCGCGTGCGCGCCGGCGGCATCGATCTCGTGATCTCCGACGTGAAGATGCCCGACCTCGACGGGCTCGACATGCTGCGCGAGATCAAGGCGGTCACGCCCTCGCCGCACGTCATCACCATCACCGCCTTCGGGTCGATCGACACGGCCATCCGCGCCGTCAAGCTCGGCGCGTTCGACTACATCACGAAGCCGTTCGAGATCGACCAGCTCATCCTCTCCGTCGAGAAGGCGCTCGCCGAGCGCGCGCTGCGCTCCGAGGTCGCGCGCCTGCGCGCCGAGGTGCAGCGCAGCTATCGCTGGGGCGACATCGTCGGCAAGTCGCCGGCGATGCGCGAGGTGTTCGAGCTCATCCGGCGGCTCTCGGCGTCGGCGGCCACGGTGCTGCTCACGGGCGAGTCCGGCACGGGCAAGGAGCTGGTCGCGAAGTCGCTGCACTTCAACAGCCCGCGCAAGGGCCGGCCGTTCGTGCCGCTCAACTGCGCGACCATCCCCGACACGCTGCTCGACAGCGAGCTCTTCGGCCACAAGCGCGGGGCCTTCACCGACGCGCGCGCCGACCGGGCCGGCCTCTTCGTCGAGGCCAACGGAGGGACGCTCTTCCTCGACGAGATCGCCGAGCTGTCCCCCGCGCTGCAGGCCAAGCTCTTGCGGGTGCTCCAGGAGGGCGAGATCCGCCCCCTCGGCGCCTCGCGCGCCGAGCGCGTCGACGTGCGCGTCATCGCGGCGACGAACAAGGACCTCGAGGCGCGCCTCAAGACGGGCGCCTTCCGCGAGGACCTCTTCTACCGGCTCAACGTCGTCCACATCCACCTGCCGCCGCTGCGCGAGCGCGGCGAGGACCTGCTGCCGCTCTCCGACCACTTCCTCTCGGCCAGCGCGGCGCGCGCGGGGAAGGAGGTCCGGGGCCTGCACGAGTCGGCGAAGAAGGCGCTGCTGGCGCACCTCTGGCCGGGGAACGTGCGCGAGCTCGAGAACACGATAGAGCGCGCCGTCGCCTTGTGCGAGGGCGCCTTCATACGCCTCGAGGACCTGCCGAGCGCGGTGCGCGAGCGGCGCCCCGGCGAGCCCGATACGCTCGCCGCGGCGCTCGCCCGCGGGCTGACCCTCGCCGAGCTCGAGCGCGACTACATCCAACGCGTGCTGACGGCGGAGGGCGGCAACAAGACGCGCGCCGCGCAGCGGTTGGGACTTGACCGCAAGACGCTGTATCGCAAGCTAGAAGAGTACGCGGCAGAGGGCGGCGCTCCGGTCAAGGACAAGGACGACCCAACCGAGAACAACTAGAGGATGGCCGCCAGCGACGATAGCCGGGCCCTGGCCCCCGCGCCCGTGAGCTTCGGGGCGCTCGCCTCGGCGGGCGCGGCGCTGCTGCGCTCGCCCGTGTCGGGGCAGCCGTGCGTCTACTGGCGCGTGCGCATCACGCAGCGGCTCACGGACCGCTCGCAGCTCGTGCACGAGATCGAGTCGGAGGAGGCGTTCGAGCTGCGCTGGGGACGGGGCGACGGCCCGCACGACGAGGTCCGGCTGTGGCTCGAGCCCGAGTCGGCGCGCATCCAGGCGCCCCCGGTCCTGCACCGCGAGGGCACGCCGGGCGCGGAGGCCGCCGAGCGCTACTTCGGCCTGGCGGGCCCGCTCGTCGTCGAGGAGGTGATGATCCGCGCGGGCGAAGCGCTCTCGGCCGAGGGGATCATCTGCGATCTCGACGCCGCCGCCGGCCCGTTCCGCGGGACGACGCGCGGACCCGAGCTCGTCGAGGCGCTCGTCACCGTCGAGTCGAAGAGCCTCGCGCCCGTGCTGCTGCCCTGGGCGCTCGGCACGGCGGCGGCGCTCATGAGCGGCATGGGCCTCGCGACCTACGCGGCCTGGCGCGCGCACGTGCTTCACCTGCCGCCGGCCGTCCTTCGCCTGCCGCGGCTCGTCGCGCCGCACGCCCAGCTCCAGCGGCCCGAGCTGCCGCACCCGCGGCTGCCCTAGAAGGCCCTGAGAAGACCCTCGAGAAGACCCGAGCGCTCGCGAAGCGCGCGCGCACGATCGTCGTCAGGTGGGCAGCGGCACGCGCCTCGGCGCCGGCGGGGCGAGGTGGCGCCGGTACCAGTGGTCGAGCACGAGCAGCGCCCAGAGCGCCTTGGCGTGGTCGCGCCGCTTGTCGAGGTGCTCGCGCGTCCAGCCCGCGAAGACGGCGCGATCGAGGAGGCCCGTGTCCCACAGGGGCGAGCGCGCGGCGATGTCCTCGACGCGCGCCCGCAGCGGCCCCCGCAGCCAGGCCGCGAGGGGGACGCCGAACCCCTTCTTCGGCCGATCGATGATCTCGTCGGGGATGTGCCCGCGCGCGGCGCGCTTGAGCAGTGCCTTCGTCGCGCCGCCGCGGACCTTGTACGTCGAGGGCAGGGCGAAGGCCAGGTCGACGAGCGCGTCGTCGAGCAGCGGCGGCCTCACCTCGAGGCCGTGCGCCATCGACGCGCGATCGACCTTGGCGAGCACGGAGCCCGGCATGTAGGTCGTGAAGTCGAGGGCCAGGAGGCGGTGCAGGCGATCGTCGGTCTCGGGCAGGCGCGCGTCGAGCGTGGCGGGGCGCGCGCCGCCCGCCGACGGGAGCGCGCGCGACAGCTCGGGCAGGTCGACGCTCGACATCCAGCGCAGGTGGCGCGTCACCGGATCGCGGGCCCAGCGCTCGGTGAAGCGACGCAGCTTCCACTCGAGGCTCTGGTACCGGTCGTCGATCGGCAGCAGGCCGATGGCCCGCCCCACGACGTTCGACCGGATGACCTCCGGCACGTGGCCCCACAGCGAGGCGAAGCCGTGCGCGCGGTAGGTCGGGTAGCCGCCCCAGAGCTCGTCGCCGCCGTCGCCGCCCACGACGACCTTCACGTGCCGGGCCGCCAGCCGGGAGAGCAGATACGTCGGCAGCAGCGACGGGTCGGCCATGGGCTCGTCGAGGCGGTCGAGCGCGGCGTCGAGGACGTCGAGCAGGTTGCGCTCGTGCAGCGTCTCCGAGACGAGCTCGACGTCGAGGCGCGCGGCCATGAGGCGCGCGTAGCTCGACTCGTCGAACGTAGCGTCGTCGAACCCGATGCAGAAGGCCTTCATGCGCCCGCCGGCGGCGGCGGCGAGCGCCGCGACGCACGACGAGTCGACGCCCCCCGAGAGGAAGATGCCCACCGGCACGTCCGAGACGAGCTGCGCCTTCACGGCGCGGCCGAGCTCGCTCCAGAGCGACGCCGCGAGCTCGGCGTCCGGGCGCGCGGGCGCGGGGCCGGGCGCGGGCACGCGGAAGTACGCGCGCGGCTCGCCGAGGCGGCCGTCCTCCCAGACGACCGTGTGGCCGGGCGCGAGCTTCCGCACGCCGCGCAGGAGCGTGCCCGGCGCGTGAGCGTAGTCGGAGAAGAAGTACGACGCGAGCCCCTCGGGTGCGAGCGCCGCCCGCACCCCGCCGTGCGCGAGCAGGCTCGTGAGCTCGGACGCGAACACGAGCCCGCCGCCGTCGAGCTGGGCGTAGTAGAGCGGCTTGATGCCCGCGCGATCGCGCGCCAGGATCAGCCGCCGCGCGCGGCCGTCCCAGAGGGCGAACGCGAACATGCCGTGCAGAGCGCCCACGCCGTCGGCGCCGTGCTCCTCGAGCTGGTGGACGACGACCTCCGTGTCGCCGCGCGTGCGGAAGCGGTGCCCGGCGCGCTCGAGCGCGGGCCGCAGCTCCTGGAAGTTGTAGACCTCGCCGTTGTAGGTGACGGCCAGCGCGCCGTCCTCGTTCTCCATGGGCTGGGGGCTGCCCTCGACGTCGATGATGGCCAGCCGCCGGTGCCCGAGCGCGACGTGCCACGGGCCGACCTCGCGCCGCCACTGCCCCTCGCCGTCCGGGCCCCGGTGCACGAGCCGCGCGAGCATGCGCGGCAGGGCCTCGGGATTCGGCCGGCGCTCGATGAAGCCCGCGATGCCGCACATGGAGGAGGGCGTTCCTGTTAACACGGGCGCCGCGCGTTGTCATGGTCGCGCCTCGACAGCCAATTCCGCGTCCGTTATAAGGGTTTCAGTGCCCGCGGCCGCGCCCCAGGTCTCGATCGTCATCCCCTGCTTCAACGAGGAGCAGACGATCGCGCGGCTCTGCGCCGCGCTGGACGCGGTCGTCGGCAAGCTCGAGGCCGCGGGGCGCCCGGCCGAGGTGATCGTCATCGACGACGGCTCGACCGACGACACCTTCCCGCGCCTCAGGGCGGCGTCCGGCTCGCGCCCCTGGCTGCGCGTCGTGCGCTTCCGCCGCAACTTCGGCCAGACGGCGGCCATGGCCGCCGGGTTCGAGCGCGCGCGCGGCCCGTACGTCGTCCCCATGGACGCCGACCTCCAGAACGATCCCGAGGACATCCCGCTCCTCCTCGCGCGCCTCGAGGAGGGCTACGACATCGTCTCGGGCTGGCGCAAGAACCGCCAGGACAGGGCGCTCACGCGGCGCCTGCCCTCCCGGATCGCGAACTGGCTCATCGGCCGCGTCACGGGCGTTCGGCTGCACGACTATGGCTGCACGCTCAAGGCGTACCGGCGCGAGGTGCTCGAGCCCGTGCGCCTCTACGGCGAGATGCACCGGTTCATCCCGGTCTACGCGAAGTGGGCGGGCGCGCGCATCACCGAGCAGGTCGTGCGGCACCACGCGCGCCAGGAGGGGACGTCGAAGTACGGCCTCGGGCGCACGCTCAAGGTCCTGCTCGACCTCATGACGGTGAAGTTCCTCGGCGACTACTCGACGAAGCCGCTCTACCTGTTCGGCTTCTGGGGCGTCATCTGCATCATCCTCGGCTGCATCTCGGGCGCCGTGACGCTGATCGAGAAGCTCGTCCACCCCGAGTACTTCGCGCACCGCAACCCGCTGCTCCTGCTCGCCGTCATGCTCTTCGTCGTCGGCATGCAGCTCGTCGGCATGGGCCTCGTCGCCGAGCTCCTCGTGCGCACGTACCACGAGTCGCAGCACAAGGCGGTGTACCTCGTGGGCGAGGAGCTCAACGTGCCGGCCGAGGCGCCCGCCGACCGCGGCGTCGTGCCGTTCCCGAGCGAAGGCAAGCGGCCGAGCAAAATAGACAGATAGCCAGACAGACAGCGCGTGCTCCCCGACATCCTCACACCCCTGCTCGTCTGCCCGCGTTGCCGGGGGACCTTGACGCCGGCGCCCGCCGCCGAGGAGCTGCGCTGCGCGGCGTGCGGCGTCGCCTTCCCCGTGCGCTCCGGCGTCCCGCGCATGAGCGACGGCGCCGAGTCGCGCGACGAGGCCATGCAGGCCGAGTGGACGGCGCAGCAGAACGCGCACGCGCTCTACATGGATCCCAGCTTCATCATGAACGACTGGGAGCGGGCCGTGCTCCCGCGGCTCGACGAGTGGCTCGGCGATGCGCCGGGCGCGACGCTCGACGTCGGGTGCGGCGTGGGGAAGCTCGGCGAGGCGCTCACGGCGCGCGGTCGCGGCCGGACCTCGCTCGTGGGGACGGACTTCCAGTCGACGCTGCTCGCGGAGGCCCGCGTCGGCTACGCCGCCCTCGTGCAGGCCGACGTGCACCACCTGCCGTTCAAGGACGGCGCCTTCGCGGCGGCCATCACGACGAACGCGCTCCACCACTTCCCCGATCCGGTGCGCGCCATGAGCGAGATCGCCCGCATCCTGCGTCCGGGCGGCGTGCTCGTGACCTTCGATCCGCGGTACGTGACGCCGCTCGAGAAGCTCAAGAAGATCCTGCGCAAGAACGACGACATGTTCACGAAGGACCACAAGGCCTTCCGCGTCGACGAGTACCGCGACCTCCTGGGCTCGAGCGGCCTGCGCGTCACCGACGTGCGCGCGGTCGATCCGCTCGGGCCGCTGCTCTCGACGGCGCTCGACTACCTCAAGGTCGGCCGGCTGGGCGTCGCGGCGCCGATCGCGCGCGCGCTCGCCGGCCTCGACCGCGCGATCGGCCCGACCCCGATCGGGCTCATGGTCGAGGCGCGCGCCGTCAAGCCGGGCGCCCCCGCCTGAGCGAGCCGTCGCCTTGAGACCGAGGCTGGTGGCGTGGATCCGAAGGCCGCTCGCCCCGGAGCACTGGCCCTGGACCCTCGCCGCGGCCGGCTTGCTGGCCGGCCTCGCCCTCCGCGTCTGGTCGATTCGACACGCGCGCTTCGCGGGCGAGGACGTCTGGTTCTGGAGCGCCGGCCGCGACATCGCCACTGGCACCGAGCTCCCGGTCCTGGGCGGGCCCATCAGCGGCACGAGCGCGCGCCTGCCGGGCGCGGGCTACTTCTGGCTGCTCGCGGCCACGCAGCTCCTCGGCGCGTCGCCCCTCGCGGCCTACGCGCTCGCGAGCCTGAGCGCGCTGGCGCTGCTGATCCCGCTCGGGCTCCTGGTGGCGCGCGCCTTCGGCCGCGAGACGGGGCTCGCGTTCGTGCTGCTGGCGGCGGTGTCGCCGTGGTGGATCGTCCTGACGAACAGCTCGTGGCCTCCTTACTTCTTCCCCAGCCTGTGCGCGCTCGTGCTGCTGGGCCTGCCGTCGCTGGCCTACCGGCCGCGCCCCTGGGCGCAAGGGGCGCTCGCCTTCCTGCTCGTCGTCAGCTTCCAGATGCACCTGTCGATGACGCACTACTGGCTGCTGGCGCTGGTGACGGCGGCGCTCTGGCGGCCGCGCCTCACGCGCGGCCTCGCCGTCGGCCTCGCGCTCGGCTGCGCGTGCTACGTCCCCTACCTCGTCCACGAGCTCCACACGGGGTTCGCGAACACGCGGGCCATCCTGCACGGTTCCCAGGGCGGCAGCCGTTCCTGGGCCGGGCTGCGGAACCTCAGCCTCCTCTTCGCCGGCTTCACGACGACGGACGTCGCGTACTTGTGGCGCCAGGGGTTCTGGCACCCCTTCGACGCCACGCGGTTCTGGCTCGACCGCGGCGTCGCGGAGACGCGCGCCTTCTTCGCGGCGCAGGGCCTGGCGCCCGTGGCCTGGGCGGCGCTGCTCGCGAGCTGGCTCGTGACGGCCGCGGGCTGGCTCACCTTCGTGCCGGCGATGGCGCGCCAGCTGGGCGGCGGAGCTCGCGGCGCCGCCAAGGTGCTCGCGGTCGCGTTCCTGACGGCGGCGGCCGGGATCCCGCTCTTCTACGCGCTCTCCGGCCGGAGCGGCTATCCGCACTACGTCAGCGCCGTCTTGCCGCTCGCCTTCCTGCCGCCAGCCTACCTGCTCGGGCGCGCCCTCCGTCATCGCGCCTGGCGCTGGGCCGCCGGGGCCTACGTGATCCTCTTCGCCGCCGGAGGGCTCCTCGGCATGCGCGGCTACTACGCCGTCGACTCGCGCTGGTCGATCCCCCAGACGGAGGCCGCCATCGCCTTCATCCTGCAGCGCACGAGGGCGCCCGACGGGCATCCGCTCCCGTTCCAGCTGGAGATGGGCTTCTCGCCGAGCTGGCCGGGCGACTACCCCACCATCGCCCGCCAGATCTTCCACGCGCCGTTCCTGATGGTCCCGCGCGCCACCGACGTCGTTCGGATGGACCTCCGCACGGGCGCGCGCGACGAGCGCTCCGACGCCGACACGCTCGTGCTGGAGACGATCGTCGTCCGGCATCAGCGGCTGCGATGAGCCCGCGGCAGTATATAGTCCCCCCTCCGTGGGCTTCGCCCTTCTGTTCCTCCTGTCGGCACTGGCCGGCTTCGCGGCGCTGGCCGTGGCCGTTCGCGCGCGCCCGCGGGGCCGAGCCGAGCTGCTCGTCGCGGCGACGCTGGTCTGGAACGCCCTCATCGTCGCGCCCATCTACGCGCTCGGGCTGACGAACCGCCTCTGGCCGCGGTCGCTCGCCGTCGGCTCGCTCGTCGCCTCGCTGGCGGCGCTGCTGCTCGCCACCCTCGGCACGGGGCCGCGCGCGCTCGCGCGCGACACGGGGCGCGCCTTCGTGGGCCTCGCGCGCATGCCGTTCGAGGCGCTCGCCCTCGCGGCGCGGGCCCGCGGGTTCGTGGTGCTGGGCGTCCTCTTCGCGGGGCTGCTCTTGCCCTACCTGGCGGTCTCGGCCTGGCTCGGGCAGCCGCTGCCGAAGTGGGATCCGCTCTGGTACCACGACACGATGGTCGGCTTCACGCTGCAGAACCACGGCTTCGCGTTCGTCGACCTGCCGAACACGCTGCAGAAGGTGAACGGCTACGTCCGCCTCGGCGAGATGACCCAGCTGTGGATGGTGGTGTTCACCGACCGCCGCCTGGCCGACATCACCAACCTCCTCTTCGCGCCCGCCATCGCGGCGGCGACCTACGCGCTCGCCCGCCGCTACACGGGCCGCGTCGCGGCGATCGGCTGGGGCGTGTGCGTGGTCCTCATGCCGGGCTGCTCGAACTACCTGCAGAGCACCTACGTCGATCCGCAGAACGCCGCGCACGTGCTGGCCGCCGTGCTGTTCGCCACCGTCGCGCGGCCGCGTCTCTCCGACGGCGCGCTCGCGGGCCTCGCCCTCGCGCTGGCGATCGGCTCGAAGGGGATCGCGCTCATCTCGGTGCCCATCATCGGGCTCGTGGGCGTCGTGACGCTGCTGCGCGCGCACTGGCACGCGCGCCGGGGCGCCGCCGCGGCCGTCGTCGCGGGCGGCGTGGCCCTCGTCCTGCTGACGGCGTCGGCCACCTACCTGCGGAACTATCACAAGTTCCACAACCCCTTCTGGCCCGACATGCGCGTCGACATCCCGGCGCTCAAGATCCACTGGCCCGGCGAGGGGCCGCTCCTCGGCGGCGCCGAGGTCGGCAAGGCCAACGGCCTGCCCGTCAACCTCAACGAGCCGTTCCCGAAGCTCATGGAGCACCTCTTCGCCCTGCCCTGGACGGTGAAGGGGATGTACTTCGATCAGGCCGTCGAGTACGGCATCGGCGTCGTGTGGGTGGCGTTCCCGCTCGGCGCCGTGGCCTTCCTCCTCGTGTTCTGGATCGCGCTCCGGCGCGGGCGCGGCCACCTGGCGGCGGACGAGCCCGCGCCGCCGCTGGCGATCGCCATCATCCTCGGCGTCATGGTCGCCGGCTCGCCGGCGCTGTGGTCGCCGCGCTATCACCCCGCGCACGTCGGCCTGCTCTTCGCGCTCATCGCCTGGCTCACGCGGCGCCCGTCCTGGGGGCGGGTCGAGGAGCCGGCGCTCGCCGTCATCGTCGTGACGTCGCTGATGATGTTCTGGTGGCAGCCCGACCCGCGCTATTTCTTCAGCCCGGCGCGGCTCGGGGCGCTGGCGCGCGCCCCCGCGCTCGTGCGCGAGGTCGACGAGGGCCTGGGGGCCCCCACGACCCTCGCCACGGGGCTCGCGCGCGAGAAGGAGCTCACGCCCGGCAAGCTGCTCGTCTTCAACGAGCAGTACTGCGGCTACCCGTCGCTGTTCTGGAACAACACGTACTCGAACCGCGTGCAGTTCATCCGCGGCGGCCCGAGCTTCCTCGCGCACGCGGCCGAGGCGGGCGCGACCTGGATCTTCATGAGCGCGCAGGACCCGCAGCTCGCGGCGGCGCGCGCGCCGAGCTCG
>DASZWW010000338.1:0-7056 GCA_035546175.1 Polyangia bacterium | reverse complement strand
AAGCGCTCGCGTACGCTCCCGCGGCCGCGCCGCCGCCCGGCAGAGGCGGCGCCCCTCCCGCCGCGCCCCCGGCCGCGCGTTGTCGCGCCTCCCTCAGCGGTCGGTTGCCTTCGCAGCCGACGGCGGCGGCGACGATCGCCGCGGCGACCCACGCCCCCCACACCCACGACCGCGCCATGATGGTCGTATGCTTGCGCGGCCGCGCGCCGCGCGGCAAGGACGGAGGCGCTTACGGGAGCCAAGCGCGGGCGCCGGCGCCGCTACGGGATGATCGGCACGGCCTGCTCGGTCCACTGCGCGATGTGGTTGGACGTGTCGAGCGCCTGGAACGGCAGGCAGAAGGCCGCGTAGCTCGGGTCACCGGCGCCCGACGCGGCCCCGGGGTCGACGGCGAACATCCAGATGTAGAGGTTGCCCGTGTCCTTGTAGAGGCCGTAGCGGCGCTTCGACGAGAACGTCGCCCAAAGGACCTTGTGCATCTCGTCGAGCTGGAAGATGAACGGGCTCCACTTCGCGTAGGTGTTCGTGAGCGCCGTGTTCGTGCCGTCGTTGACGCCGGGGGCGTTGGCGCTCGCGAGCAGCGTGGGCTTCGCCGAGCCGGGCGGCAGCGGCATCGAGAAGAGCGTCGCCGTCGGATCGGTGTCGGCGTCGCAGTCGTCCCCCGACCCGCTCGCCGGGCACGTCGACTCGTTGAAGACGACGAAGTCGTTGGTGGGCGCCACCGCCGGGTAGTAGCGGTTCTTGCCCTCGACGTAGGGGACGAAGGTCATGGGCGGGCTCCAGCCCGCGCCGGCGCGCTCGATGTACGCGAGCCCGGACTTCTGGGGCCGCTGGTCCGTGTAGCTGCCGGCCGTGTCCACCGACGTGAAGACGATGTGCTGCTCGTCGCGCGACCAGTCGGGGTGGTCGGCGCGCAGGCCGCCCACGTCGATCTCGCCCATCATGAGCGCCGTGGTGCCGTCGAAGAGCAGCAGGTTCGACGGCCCGCTGTGGTTGGTGTGGTTGTCGGTGTACATGCCCACGAACATCGTGCCCGCGGCGTTCCAGCTCTCGAACTGGCTGTGCTGCTGCGTGAAGGGCTTGGCCATCGCCATCTTGTTGCCGACGTCCCACAGGAGGATGCGGCCGTCGTTCTGCCCGCCGAGCGTCGCCACCATCTTCGTGCCGTCGTGCGAGAGCGCGTGGCAGCCCACGCACGTCGAGCCGTCGCCGTCGGCCGGGCTGACGACCGTCTCGGCCGCCGTCTGCGTCGTGCTGCCGAAGTCCCAGCGCAGGATCGACTTGAGCGTCGTCGTCCAGTAATAGAGGCCGCCGCGCACGTCGTCCTTGGAGAACGAGATCTTGATGGTCGCGCTCTGGCCCACGCCCGCGCCCGCGTCGTCGGTGCCGCGCACGCTCACGCTGACCGAGCCCGTGCCGCGGTTGGTCTCGGCGACCTGCGCCCAGACGGACGGATCGGGCTTGTAGACGCAGCCGTCCTCGAGGGTCACGCAGCGCGTGTAGACGCGCACGTCGGTGTTGGCGTTCGCGAACGAGATCTCGAAGAGCGTGTTCGACGTCGAGCCCGGGCGGTAGTGCACCTCGACGCCGTTCAGGTTGGGCGGCAGGAGCACGCCGTCGTTCGGGTACACGAGCTGAGGCGCGCGCGTCGTGTCGGCCGGGCCGCCGAAGGGCTGCGCCGGCGCCGCGGGCAGCGCGGGCGTCGCCCCCGGGCCCGTCGCGACGTTCGTCGAGGAGAACTTTATGACGAGCGTCGCCGAGGCGCCGAGCGTCGCCGTCGTCGCGCGCACGGCCACGACGCCGCCCGCCGCGTCGCCGGTCGTCGCGACGCCGCCCGCGATCGTGGGGACGAGCATCGGACGGTCGACGGACCAGTTCACCTTCGCGGTGATGTCCTCCTCGGCGCCGCCGGCCTTCGTGCCGAACGCCTTGTAGGCCTGCATGGCCGGGCTGCCGGGCTGCACGCTGACGGTGGCGCTCGGAGGATCGATGCGGATGGAGTCGTAACTGGGCAGAGGGGGAGCGCCGCCCGCCGCGCCCGCGCCCCCGCCCGTGCCCCCGCTCGCGCCCGCGCCCGCGCCCGTGCCCGTGCCCGCCGAGCCGGCCGGCTTCGGCGAGAACGTACAGGCGCTGAAGAGCGCGACGGTGGCGAGCAGCGACGACATCGTCACTATCGAGCGCGCGGCGCCCGAGCGCTTGACGGTCATGGGACTTCCTTCCTCCGCCTCGGCGGCGAGAACGATCGTGGGTCCGGGCATCATTATGAGCCACGGCGCGAGCAAAACATCGACGGCAAGTGAGCCGCGACGTATGTGGGCGCTGTCGGACAACGTCGCACGCGCACCGCGGGCGCTCAGCCGAGCCGGCGGACGACGGCCTCGAAGTCCGCGAGCACCGCGTCCGCGCCTTCGAACCGCCCGCCGCGCGTCAGCTCCGACGGCACGACCCAGCAGGCGAGCCCCGCCGCCTTGGCGGCGCGCAGCCCGCGCTCCGAGTCCTCGACGACGAGGCAGCGCTCGGGCGCGGCGCCGAGGCGCTCGACGGCGCGCAGGTACGGCTCGGGCTCGGGCTTGGCCTTCTCGTACTGCTCGCGCGTGAGCGCCAGCTCGAAGTGGTGAAGGATCCCGGCGCGCGCGTGCGCCGCCGCGAAGGGCCCGGGCTCCGAGCTCGTCACGATGGCGAGCCGGAAGCGCCCCGCGAGCGCCGCGAGCCCCTCGGCCACGCCCGGCAGGAGCAGCGTGCTCGCGTCCGCGCCGCCCACGAGCTCCTGGTACCGGCGATCGCGCGCCGCGCGCGCCAGCCAGACGTCGCGCTCGCCCACGCCGCGCGCGCGCAGGAGGTCCCACGCGCCGCGCGAGTCGCGCAGGAAGAGCTCGACGTACGCCTCGCGATCGAGGTCGACGCCGAAGCGCGCGAGCACCTCGCGGTTGGCCTGGAAGTAGAACCCCTCCGTGTCGACGAGGACGCCGTCGTTGTCGAAGAGGATCGCTTCAAAGGTTACGGCGCTGACGCGTCCACCTTGATCTGAGCGTCCTGCACGTAACCGCCGCGCCCGTCGGCGAGCGTCGCGGCGCGCCACCCGTTCGTGGCGCCGCCGACGGAGAGCCTCTGACCCTGCGCCAGCGTCGTCACGAGGGGCGCAACGGCGAAGGGCGCCGAGCGGACCTCCGCCGAGGCGGAGACGACGCTGGCCGGGCTCTTGTCGAGCGCCGGCGCCGGCGCGGTCGGCGGCGCGGACGCGGGGACCGGAGCGGCGGCGACCGGCGCCGCCTCGCCCTCCTTGTACTTGATGACCGTGCCGCGCACGTAGTTGCCGAGGCCGTTGACCTGGGTGAGGACGGCGTCGCCGCCGGCGTGGCAGACGGCGTCGCTGATCCGCGACCTGAAGTCCGACGCGTTCGCGGCGCCACTTCCCGGCGAGCCCTGGGGTTCGAGGACGCCCAGCTCGACGTACGGGCGCTCCGGGCGGGTCGTGAGGACGTCGAACGAGCAGCTCTCGGGCTTGGGCGGAGCGGCGTTCTGCGTCGTCTGCGTGTACGAGTAGCCGCACCCGACGAGCGCAACGGTGGCGGCGACGGCGAGGGAGGGGACGGTCGGCCTCATGCCGCGATTAGACCGGCATCCGGACACAGGGTCAAGGCGCGCGACCTAGCGGCGGCCCGTGGCCGGCTTCCCCGGCGGCCGATCCTCGAGCTTGATCTCGACCATGAGGTCGGTCGCCACGCGCTCGAGCGCCGCGCGCAGCTGCGCGACGTCGGTGGCCGCGGGCACGTGCACGTGCGCGCGCGCCTCGAAGAGGATCTCGCCCGACATCGGCGCGCTCGTACGATCCGTCGTCAGCTCCTCGACGTTGACGCCGCTCTCGGCGAGGAGCTGCGCGATCTCGCGCACGATGCCGGGCCGGTCGAGCCCGAGCAGGTCCAGGTCCATCGTGCGCGAAGGCGGCTCGCGCTCGGCGCGCGCCACCGTCTCGGCGACGATCTTGAGCCCCCGCCCCTCGAGGGCGGCGAGCGCCGCCAGCGCCGCCGGCGCGCGGTCCGGCGGCAGCTCGGCGCGCAGGATGCCGGCGAACTTGCCGGCCAGGTGGGTCATGCGGCTCTCGAGCCAGTTGCCGCCGTGCTCGGCCACGATGCCGGCCACGGCCTGCACGAGGCCGGGCCGGTCGGGGCCGATGAGCGTGAGGACGAGGTCGGTCATGGCGGAAGCATATATCCGCCCGACGCGAGCCACGCGGGAAACGCGTCGCGGACGAAGGCTACGTCACGGCGATGTCGACGCTCGGCCGCAGCTCGGCGCACACGGCCAGCACCTCGTGGATGGGGTTCGCCTTGAACTGCTCGAGGAGCTTCGCGTCGCCCGCCTTGCCGGGGTCGACCCTGCCTTCGTCGACGGCCGTGAAGGCGAGCTGCTCGAGGATGTAGTCGAAGCGCGGGGCCCACTTGCGCGAGCCGAGGCGCGCCGTCGTCGAGCAGTTGTCGACCATGTACGAGACGCCGCGCGCGTGCATGTACGGGTTGAGCGAGTCCACCGACTCGATGACCGACTCGTTCGCCGCCTCGGAGTAGGGGTGGCCCGCGTCGACGAGGATGTCGATCTGCGCCATCATCGTGGCGATGTAGACGCCCGCCGTGAAGGGGTTCACGGGGATCTTGTCCTCGACGCGCTTGGCCCGCACCTTGGCGCCCACCTTCCACGTCTCGGTGCCGTCGATCTTCCCCATGGGGAACTTCTTGAGGCGCGCGCCCGCGAGCACGACGCTGCGGATCTCGTTGCCCGACGAGACGTCGTCGTAGATCTCCTGGAGGATCTCCTTGGCCGGCAGGTACGACGCCGCGTAGGCCTTCTCGAACTCCGCCTTGCCGGCGGCGTCCAGGCCCTCGTAGACCGCCTTGATGCCCTTCTTGGAGATGATCTTGTTGATGGGGCCGGTGATCGACTCGGCCGAATTGAGGAACGCGTCCTCCTTCGTCTTGCCCTGCGAGACGTAGCGGCGGAAGAGCGCCTCGATGATGCCGTGCACGGCGCCGAGGAGGATGCCGCGCTCGCCGTAGATGTCCGACTTGTACTCGGACTCGAGCGTCGTCTGGAACGTGTAGGGCGAGCCGAGGGCCACCGACCAGCCGAGCGCGTAGTCGGTCGCGCGGCCGTCGACGTCCTGGTGCACGGCGAAGCTCGCGTTGATGCCGGCGCCGTTGACCTCCTTGCCCTGCACGTAGAGGCGGCGCACCGACGGGCCCATGCCCTTCGGGCACACGGCGATGACGTTGATGTTCGCCGGGAACTTCGCGCCGACGTTCCTCATGTGCCCGAGGAGGAACCCGTGCGAGAGGCCGAGCGTCGCGCCCGGGCGCAGGTTCTCGAACACCTTGCCGAAGAGCTCCGCCTGCGCGGCGTCGGCGATGAGGAGGAGGACGATGTCGCTCTCCTTGACGACCGCGAACATCTCGCCGAGCGTGCCGTTCTTCTCGTCGAACCCGGCCTTGCGGGCCTCGTCCATCGACGCGCTGCCGGCGCGCAGGCCGACCTTGACCTTGACGCCCGTGCCCTCGAGCGAGTCGCGGAGGTTCTGCGCCTGGGCCGGGCCCTGCGAGCCCCAGCCGATGACGCCGATCTGCTTGACGCCCGCGAAGGCCTTGGGCAGCAGCGGGAAGAGGTGCCGCCCGCCCTTGACGATCTGCTCGGTGCGATCGGCCATCTTGACGGTGTCGACCTTGAAGACCTTCGACGAAAACACGAGCGACTCGGCCATGACGTTCTCCTGCTTGGGCGTTGGGGGACGGCGATCAGGGTACGGCGGAGCCGGCGTTGCGTAAAATGATTAGTTCTCAACTCTGTGTTGCAAAATCTGCAATACTGGGCGCCCATGGACTACGGCTCGCTGCGGCTCTACCTGCACCTGTCGAGGACCCTGCACTTCCTGCGGACGAGCCGGGAGTGCCACGTCAGCCCGTCGACGCTGTCCCGGGCCATCCAGCGGCTCGAGCAGGAGGCCGGGTGGCCGCTGCTCGAGCGCGATCGACGCACCGTGCGGCTCACGCCCGCGGGCGCGCGCTTCGCCGAGCACGCGCGCGACACGCTCGACCGCTGGGAGCGCCTGCAGCGCGATCTCGGCGGCAAGGACGCGAAGACCCTCCGCGGCTCGATCGCGATCTTCGCGTCCCCCACGGCCTGTCAGAGCTTCCTGCCCGAGCTGCTCTCGGGCTTCAGGCAGCAGCACCCCGACATCACGCTCAAGCTCGAGACCGGCTACGCGGCCGACGCGCTCGAGATGCTCGAGCAGGGCCGCGTCGACGTCACGGTCGCGGCGCTGCCGCGGTCGGTCCCGCGCGCGCTCGTCTCGCGCGTCCTCCTGCACACGCCGCTCGTCTTCGTCGCGCCCACCAAGCCGTGCGAGGTCGAGCGCCTGTGCGCGTCGCGCCCGCTGCCGTGGGACGCCCTGCCCGTCGTGCTGCCCACGGGCGGCCTGGCGCGCGAGGCGGCCGACCGGTGGTTCAAGCGCCACCGCGTCTCGCCGCCCGTCTACGGCGAGGTCCCGGGCAGCGAGGGCATCCTCGCCCTCGTGAGCCTCGGCTGCGGCGTGGGCGTCGTGCCGCGGCTCGTGCTCGACAAGAGCCCGCTGCGGACGAACGTCCGCGTGCTGCCGCCGCAGGCCGACGGCGATCTCGGCGAGTTCCGCGTCGGCGTCGCGACGCAGCGGCGCAAGCTGACCTCGCCGCTCGTGCGCGCGTTCTGGGACGTCATCGAGACCGACGCCTGAGCTTTCGCGCGCGCGCGCGAGATTTTACGAATCTCGCTCCGCTGGGCGGCATCGACCTTGACGAACGGCCCCCGCGGCCGGCCCAAGACGGATCTGCACGATGGCCCCTTCCACGCGACTCGTGTGTCTCGCGACGCTCCTCATCGGTCCAGCCTTCGGCTGTGGCCGCTCGGCGCTCGATTCGGTCACCGCCCACGCCGGCCGCGGGAGCAGCAGCGGCGCGGCCGGCGCCGTCACCGGGGCGGCGGGCGCCGCCGCCGGCGTGACAGGCGCCGCCTCTGGCGCGGCGGGCGCAGGCG
>DASZWW010000337.1:0-1957 GCA_035546175.1 Polyangia bacterium | reverse complement strand
GGGCAGCCCGAGCGCCTCGGCGCGCGCGCGCACGAGCTCCCCCTCGGCGCGGGCCTCGGCGCGCAGGCCGTGGTCGACGGTCGCGACCTCGAGGCCGAGGCCGAGCCGCGGCGCGAGCGTCGCGAGCGCGTGCAGGAGCGCCATCGAGTCGCCGCCGCCCGACACGGCGACGATGACGAGGTCGCCGCGGGCCAGGAGCGCGTGCGTGCGGATCGTGCGCTGGATCGCCGAGAGCATCGAGCGCCGCCAGTTTAGCTCGTATATAGATGTCCCATGGCCCCGCCCTCCCGACGCGATCCTTCCGCCCCGCCCGAGCCCGACAACGTCGTCGCGCTCTCGCGGTACCGGGCCCAGCTCGGCCGCGGGCGCAAGCTGCGGCGCGGCGACGCCCTCCTCGCGGGGCCCGACCCCGAGCGGGCCGTGCGCGCCCTGCCGGGCGACGAGCTCTACTACGTGATCCACGAGCTCGGCCTGCGCGACGCCGGCGACATCCTGGCGCTCGCGCGGCCCGAGCAGGTGCAGGCCGTCCTCGACTTCGCGCTGTGGGAGCGCGACCAGATCGTGCCCGAGCGCGCCGGCGAGTGGCTCGAGGCGATCGCCGAGGCGCCCTACGAGACGGTGGGCGCCTGGGTCGCGGGGCTCGACGTCGAGCTGTTCGCCCTGCTGCTGCGCAAGACGAGCCGCATCTACGATCTCTCGCAGGAGGAGGCGCCCGAGGAGCCGGCCGGGACGCTCTACCCCACGCCCGACGGCCTGTTCGTCCTCGACGTCACGGGCGTGCCGGGCGACGAGGCCGCGACGGACGAGGGGGAGCCGACGCAGGAGGCAGGGCCCATGACGACCTCCGCGCGGGCCATGGTCCGCATCGTCGACGCGCTCTACCGGGCCGACCGGAACCTCGCGCGCCGGCTCCTCGTGGGCGCGCGCGCCGAGCTCGACTCCGAGCTCGAGGAGCTCGCCTACCGCTGGCGCCAGGGGCGCATGGAGGACCTCGGCTTCCAGGACTACTACGAGGCGCTCGAGGTCTACCGCGAGCTCGACCCGGCCAGCGTGCGCATCGGCGAGATCGAGCCGGGCAAGGCGCGCGTGCGCCCGCTCGACGAGCGCGACGGCGCGGAGGGCTCCCCGGCGCGGGCGCCGGCGTCGCTGGTCGAGCGGCTCACGCGCGGCGCCTCGCCCTTCGCGCGCGCGGCGCAGGCGCTGCGCTCGGCCGACGAGGTCGCCGAGCTCCACTTCGCGCTCGTCGCCCTGACGAACCGCGTGCTCGCCGCCGATCGCGTCACCCCCGGCGACGACCCGGCCGTGGCGGCGACGCTGGAGCGCCAGCTCGCGACGCTCGACCTCGCGCTCGAGTTCCTGGCGCGCGGCGACGCGGCCCGCGAGGTCGAGGCGCTGCGCACCATCCCGCTCGTGCGCCTGCACAGGCTCGGCGTCAGCCTCGTCGGCAAGGTGAAGCTGCTGGCGACGACGCTCCGCCGGCGCGGCCCGTTCGCCGCCACGGGCCGCCACCCGCTCGTCGAGCCCGACGAGGCGCTGGCGCTCGCCGCCGTCTCGCGGCACCGCCCGCTCTTCGCGGGCATCCTCGATGACCCGCCGTCGAACGCCGACCGCCCGTTCCACACGCTCGCCGACGTCGCGCGGGCGACCGCCGCCGTCGAGCGCGCCGCCGCCACGCAGGCGCTGCTGCTGGGCCTCGGCGTCTCGCCCGCCGACCTCGGTCCCGGCGCGACGCTGCTCGAGGACGCCGGCGTCGAGGAGGCCGCGCTCGACGCCGGCCTCCTGGCGCGCACGGCCCTCGTGCGGCGCATCCTCGAGCGGGCGCCGGCGCCCGGGGGCGGCGCCCGCCTCCCCTTCGAGCCGCTCGAGCGCGAGGACGTGCGCCACTTCGAGGCGCTCCTCGAGGCGACCCCGGCCGGCGCCAAGCTCCCCGAGGTCCTGCGAAAGAAGGCCGAGGCCA
>DASZWW010000336.1:0-1604 GCA_035546175.1 Polyangia bacterium | reverse complement strand
GCCGGTGGCGGACGACACGGGGGCGCCGAAGCGCCCGCGCGCCGCGACGAAGGGCAAGCCCAAGGAGGGCGAGGCGCCCGCGGCCGCCGAGGACGACGGCGCCGGAGCCGACGATGCGAAGGCGCCCGCGCGGATCGCGCGCGCCGCCGCGCCCGCGCCCAAGGCCGCCGCGCCGGGCGACGACTCCGACGACGACTCGTCGCCTCCCGGCCAGGACGACGTGGAGAAGGCCCTAGACGCGCTCGCGCCGCGCGTGCGCGCGTGCTACCTGAAGTACCAGATCAGGGGCACGGCGCGGGTGCGGCTCGTCGCCACTCCGGCCGGCAAGGCCGAGTCCGTGGACGTCACGGGCGACTTCGAGGACACGCCGACCGGCAACTGCATCGTGCTGGTGGTGAGCGACGCGAAGCTGCCGACCTTCAAGGGTCCGCCGCTCAAGATGAGCCAGTCGTACCAGCTGCGGTAGCGCCGCTCCCAGCGCCGCGGCCTACTTCGAGGATCGCTCGAGGGCGGCGAGCCGGCGGGCGGTCACGAGCAGGAGGGCGGCCAGGAGGGCCAGGACGCCGATGGCGGCGGCCAGGGCGCCGACGAGGAGGGCGCGGCTGCCGGAGGCGACGCGCAGCGGGCCCACGGCGGCGAGCACCGGCTCCTCCTCGACGGCCGCCGGCGGCGAGGTGACGACGACGGCGACGGCCGCCGCGTCGAGGCCGGCGACGCTCCCGGCGACGAGGCGCTGGACATCCTCGCGCGCGAGGGGCGTGCGTCCCGGACGCGCGGCGAGGAGGACGGCCGCGCGCGCGGACGACCGGGGCTTGCCGTCGACGGCGAGCGGGTCGGCCTCCTCGAGCACGAGGTGGACGCGCGCGCTCACGATCCCGTCCACGCTCTCGAGCGTCCGCTCGATCTCGCCCGCGAGCGCGTCGACGTAGCGGGCCCGCTCCTCGGACGCCGTGGGGATGAGGCTCGGCTGGCCGTAGGTCTCGGCGAAGCCGTGGCGGGCCTCGCGCGGCAGGCCGAGCGCCCGCAGGAGGTCGAGCGCCCTGGCGCCGTCGCCGCGCGCGACGCGGACGGTGAAGCGCGCCCCGCCCGTGGCGCCGCCCTCGTCGGGGACCTTCTCGGCCCCGATCCCGGCGCGCTCGAGCGCGCGCGCGGCGTCGTTGGCGGCGCGCTCGTCGATGCCGTGCAGGATGTTGGTCGTGCAGGCGCCCGCCGCCAGCGCCAGCGCCGCCAGCACGACGAGCCGCGCGCGGCCCTTCAGCTTGGTCCTCGACATCGTGATCCCGCCCCTCTCCCCCCCGGAGCCGAGCCTGACAGTCCGGTGTGATAGCCGAAGGCGGGCCCCATCGTCTAGACCTGCGTGCCGAGCGTCTGCTTGACGGCGCCGACGAGCCGGTCGGTGGCGCGCGAGAGCACCTCGACGTTCTGGGAATACCGGAAGACCGTGGCCTGCATCGCGAGCAGCTCGGCGGGCGTGAACGTCTTCCCGCGCGCCGCCGCGTCGAGGATGGCGTCGAGCCGCGCCTCGCCCGCCGCCGCGCCCGCGAGCACGCGCGAGACCCCGCGCGCGAGCCACTCCTTCGCCGCCGGCTTCGCGGCCGCTGCCC
>DASZWW010000335.1:0-10332 GCA_035546175.1 Polyangia bacterium | reverse complement strand
CGCGCGCGCCCGAGCACGCCACGATCCGCGTACGGCCGGGCGCGGCGCCCGAGCTCGCGCGCGCGCCCCGCGGCGGGGCCCGGAGGCTGGCGTGAGGTTTCAGGCGACGCACAAGCTCGCGACCTACCTGCTCGTGCTCGCCGCGTTCGCGACGCTCGCCAGCGCGGGGGCCGTGTCGGGCGCGATGGCGATCCTCTTCCTCTCGCTCGTCGGCCTCTCCTGGCGCGCCGACGCCGGCAGCCCGCGGGCCGCCCTCCTCGACCGGCGCCTCACCGTGGCGCGCCTGATCGTGGGCGCCGTGCTCGTGGCGAACACGTGGATCCTGGCGCGCCAGCTCCCGGAGCCCGACCTCGTGCCCGTGGTCGACTTCGTGCTCGTCGCGCTCGCCGCCAAGCTCTTCTACCGGCGCAACAACCGCGACGACGTGCACGTCGTCGTGCTGTCGTTCCTGCTCGTGCTCGCGGCGGCGGCGCTCGGGGGGAACTTCCTCTTCTCGCTCGCCTTCTGCGCGTACGTCCTCGCGGCGACCTGGGCGCTCGTGCTGTTCCACCTGCGCCGGGAGATGGAGGAGAACTACCTCGTCAAGCACTCGGCGCAGGCGCCGAGCCAGAAGGTCGGCGTGGCGCGCATCCTCGCCTCGAGGCGCGTCGTGGGCGCGCCGTTCCTGCTCGCGATGGCGGGCGTGGCCCTGGGCGTCGCCGCGGGCGCCTTCGCCACCTTCGCGCTCGTGCCGCGCATGGGCCAGGGCCTCGTCTTCGGCGCCGCGCGCGCCTCGGCGAACCGCATCGGGTTCTCCGACGACGTCACGCTCGGCCACTACGGCACGCTCTCGAGCGACGGCGCGGCCGTGACGATGCGCGCGACCGTGCCCCGCCTCGCGGCGCTGCCGACGGCCGACGCGCGCGACCGCGCCGCGAGCGCCCTCTACTGGCGCGGCACCGTGTACGACAGCTACGAGGGCGGCCACTGGACGCGCAGCCGGCGCCCCGCGCTGCGCACGGTCCTGGGCGAGGACGGCCGCCGCGCCTTCGTGCACGGCTCGGGCGGGCTCGCGCCCGGCGAGACGCTCGAGCGCCAGGTCATCGACGCCGTGGGCCTGGCGGCGCCCGTGGCCTTCGCGCTCGACCGCCCCGTGTTCTTCGAGATCGAGGCGCCGCCCGCGGGCGCCGCGAGCGCGCTGCAGCTCCTGCCCCGCTGGTCGAGCGAGGTCGGCCTGCGGATGGTCCCCCCGGGCGCGCCCGCCGTCGGAGATCCGGCCGACGACGGCCACGTCGGCTCGGGGGACGGGCGCATGCCGCCCGCCGTCCGCTACGTCGCCTACTCTCGAGCCGTCGAGGCGGCGGGCGCCGCGCCCGCGCGCCCGCTCGAGGGCGAGGCCCTCGCGTCCTACCTCCAGCTCCCCGCGGCGCTGTCGCCTCGCGTGACCGAGCTCGCGGGGCGCGTCGCCGGCGCCGCGCTCGAGCCGGCGGCGCGGGTCCAGGCCGTGGCGAGCTGGCTGCGCGCCACGCACCGCTACACGCTGCGGCTGCCCCGCCCCGCGCCGGGCGTCGATCCGGTCGAGAGCTTCCTCTTCGACGCGCCCGAGGGCCACTGCGAGTACTTCGCGACGGCGACCGCGCTCCTGCTGCGCGCCGCGGGCGTGCCCACCCGCTACGTCAACGGCTACCTCGGCGGCGAGTGGAACGACGTCGGCCACTACGTCGCCGTGCGCGACAACCGCGCCCACTCCTGGGTCGAGGCGTACCTCCCGGCCGCGGGCTGGGTGCGCGTCGACGCGACGCCGCCGCTCGCGGCGCCGGCGCGCACGGGCCGCCTCGGCCAGCTGCTCGACGCGCTCGACTACCAGTGGTCCCGCTGGATCGTCGGCTACGACCTGTCGCGCCAGCTCGACCTCGGCCGCCGCGTGGCGCGGCACCTCGGCCTGCGCGGGCCGGACGCGCCGAGCGGCGGCCGCGTGCCGGGCTGGCTGATCGTCGTCGCCGTCGTGCTGGTCGTCGCGGCCGCCGCCTCCCGCGTCTGGCCCTCGCGCCGCGCCGCGCGGACGTCCGGGCGCCAGGCGTCCGTCGAGGGGACGCCCGTGCAGCGCCTCTACGCGCGCGCGCTCGAGCGGCTGGCCCGCGCCGGCGTGCCGCGCCGGACGGCCGAGACGCCCCGCGAGTACGCGGCGCGGGTGGCGGGCGCGGGCCTGGACTCCGGCGCGCTGCTCGCCGAGCTCACCGAGCTCTACACGGCCGCCCGCTTCGGCGGCCGCCCCGTCGACCGCGAGGCCCTTCACCGCCTCTCCCGCGGGGTCGCCGCGCTCGGCCGCCCCGCCGCCGCACCCGCCGCCTGAGCGCGGCGTCAGCCGGGGCCACGCGCCTCTCGTGCGAGAGCGATACGTCCCTTGCGATCGATCCGCTCGGCTGCCGTACGCGATCGGCGCGGCTGGTAGTGGCTAGGTTCCAAACTGACCCACTACCGGCTCGTTGCTGCCCGCTCTGCCGAGGCTGCGCGCCGCTTGGTCACGGATCTTTTACCGGCCGTCTCACCTCGCACGTCCAGGTCTGGGAGATCGAGGAAATCGTCGATCTCATTGGGTAAGGCGTCCTGTCTCACTGCGCATCCGTTCCGGTGGAATACCTAATGATCGCTTAGTGTTGTACTATGAACTGAGGTTGGCTTATAGCTAACCACCTCCTCAAGGACGACCGATGGCCTCACCCTATGAAGCATATCCTCACGTGCGAGTGCCGTTCGAGATTCGCGGGGGGAGTCCATTTGTGTTTCGAGTGATGCTCTCGGACGTTCCCTACGAATTGGTCATCAGTCCGCACGTGACTGAGATTGAGCATGTGGTCGGGGCTGTGAATCAGAACAATCCGGGGATGCCGGTCTTCAGGATTCAGACCCAAACTATCGTCACCACGAGGAAGGGCCAGCCATGAGCACGCGCGCGCCCGGGATGTCTACCGCCATCCCCGCCCCGCTCGGATGGTTCCTGAGCGACGATGATTCCAACCCTGAGATCATCGTAAGCGATGAGCCCGCGGCGGCCCGCACTATCAGCGCCCCGGTAAGGTCCATCGACGGCGACGAGAGTGCCTGCGAGATTCTATCGGCTGAGATGCAGCCCTCAGGCATCCAGCGCGCCTTTGGCGCGCTGGATGAGATTCGCCGATTTGGCCCTTTCGAAGAATTCGCACTCGCCACTGATGATCACGGTGTCGGACTCGAATTCTCAAGGCCGAATTCGTCCAAGGAACTCGCTGTCGTGATCCCAGAAGATGGCTCCATGCGATTCTTTACCGCGCGCGCTAACAACTTTCGAAAGGCTGGAGTCATACTCGATGACCTCGGCATCCGATCCCTCGCCGCCTGGGCCGCCTCCGAAGAAGCGGAGTTTTCTGAGAGAGGTCTCCAGGTCTCTTCAGGCCGCCCGGGACCACGTCCCTAAACACGTAGCTAGCCACGAGGTACTTGGCCGTCGGACTAAGCTTAAGAAGGGCAAGGTCCATTGGATGGGATTTGTCTACACAAAGAGCTACCCATGCGAAATCTCGGTGGACCGAACGAAGTACTGTGATGCGCCGGCGAAGGCCGAAGCTGAGAAGAAAGTCGTGGCCTACCTTGACGTCCGTTCGGTCCGCACGGTCGGCCTCGTCGAGTCCGATAAGCGCCCGCACGGATGTTTCGGTGAGCTACTGAGCGAGCACGCACTTATTCTCAGTCCGGCGATCGAAGCTACCGGTAAGCGCTATCTGAACGCAGAAGAGGTTAAGAGCGCTGAGCTGTGGGACGTCCTATCAAGCTTTTGCGAGGAGCTAGTCGGAATGGCGCGGCTCACGCCATAGGCGCCTTGCGGAAAGCCCCGCGCCCGTTCCGTAGGTCCGTCTAGTCAAACTGACCCACTGCCGCGCGGCTGGCTGGCTTGCGCTAGGATGCCCGTCGTGCTCTGCCAGATTGGCACCCCTGCGTCCCCTCCTCCGCCATCGAGACACGTCGTGCGCGAAACCGCGCGACCCGCGCGGGCCCTCGAGAGGCATCGGCCTTGCACCTCCCGCCCGCGGCCTTCCATGTCCAACGCCTCTCCCCGCCGGTACCGCCTCGCGAGCGCCCTCGCCGTCGCCGCCCTGTCGACGCTGCTCGCGCGCCCCGCCTCGGCCCAGGCGATCGGCACGGCGGGCTCGACGGGCACGACGACGACGACCACGGCCAGCCTCGCCGACGGCGACATCTTCATCGGCGTCCAGCAGACCGAGGGCGCCAACCTCGCGGCCTTCGATCTCCAGCGCTTCTTCAACAAGGCGAACTGCGACTGCGACACGCCGGTCTTCCTGTACTTCACGCTGACGAACACCGGCTTCGCCAAGCGCGGCCTGGTGCCGACCGGCACCGTGTCCTTCTGGGTCGGCGCCGGCTGCGCCACCGACGTGCTCACCCAGAAGACGAGCTGCCAGTTCCTCCAGAGCGACCAGATCGCGACGTTCATGCAACTCGGACGCGAGACCATCAAGACCTCGGCGCGCGTCATCAGCGCCAACTCCTCGCTGGCGGCCGCGGGCGTCGACGGCGGCACGACCTTCACGAACGGGACCGTGCCCAACCCCGACTGCACGAGCCCGTCGAACGGCTTCAACCAGACGATCTGGGCCGTCTTCGACTACGGCGCGGACGGCTCCTTCGACTACGCGGCCTCGACGGCCGTGTTCGTCGATCTCCAGCCGCCGCCCGCCCCGACGAACATCAGCGTCGCCGGCGGCAACGAGGCGGTCACGATCAAGTGGACGCCCGTCGACTACAGCTTGAACATGGACCTTCAGGGCTATCAGATCTTCTGCCAGCGAGGCGGCGGCCTGCAGGTGTTCCCGAACAACACCTTCGGCTCCGCCGTGAAGGCCTGCACGTCGCCCGACGGCGGCGTCATGGACCTCGACCCGCTCTTCGCGTGCTCGCCGCTGCTCAACCGCACGGTCGACTCGTACCGCGTGAAGATCCTCCAGAACGGCATCCCCTACGGCGCGGCGGTCGTGGCCATCGACAACAGCGGCAACGCCCTCGCGCCCGTGCTCGCGGGCGAGAACTTCGCCGACCCGCAGAAGACGCTCAGCTTCTACGACGTGTACCGCGACGGCAACATCACGAACGGCGCCCCGGGCCAGATGCCGACGCCGGGGCAGGCGACGGGCGGCCTCTGCGCCGTCGGGGGCGGGCGCACGGCGTTCGGCGCGGGCAGCGTCGCCTTCGCCGCGCTCGCCGCCACCCTCGTGCGCGCGCGCCGGAGACGGCGGTGAGGGGCCCGCGCGGCGCGCGCCGCCCGGGGACGAACCGGGCCTGCGTTGTCTTGAGCCTCGGGGCGGTCATGCTCGCGGCCGGGGGCTCGGCGCGCGCGCAGAGCGACATCCTCGAGCGCGAGCCGACCGAGGAGCTGCCCGGCCACCGCTTCCGCTCGCCGCAGCGCTTCGGCGTCGAGGTGAAGTTCGGCCCGTACCGGCCCGACGTCGACTCGGAGTTCCCCCAGAGCGGCCCCAACATGCGCACGCCGTACAAGGATTACTTCGGCGACGGAGGCCACCTCTACTCGGCCGTCGAGTTCGACTGGCAGCTCCTGCGCAAGTTCGGCTCGCTCGCGATGGGCGTGGGCGTCGGATACTTCTCGGTGACGGGGACCGCCCCGGCCGGCAACGGCACGGGGCTGCCCTCGGGCGACACCTCGAACTTCAAGGTCATCCCGCTGTCCGTCTCGGCGGTCTACCGCTTCGATCACTTCCTCGAGACCCGCGAGATCCCGCTCGTGCCCTTCGGAAAGCTCGGCCTCGACTGGGCGTACTGGCAGATCACCGACGGCAACGGCGAGATCGCCCACGACGCCCAGGGCAACACGGGGCGCGGCGGCACGCTCGGCTGGCACGCCTCGGGGGGCCTGGCGCTCGTGCTCGACTGGCTCGATCCGGAGGCGGCGCGCGACTTCGACGCCGACCTCGGCGTCAACCACACGGCGCTCACCTTCGAGTACACGCACGCCGACATCTCCGGGCTGGGCCGGTCCGGGCGCCTGCACGTCGGCGACACGACCTGGGCCCTCGGCCTGCTGCTCGAGTTTTGAGCGACGAGGCGGAGCGGCCGGCGCCGCGCGACGGCCTCGCGCCGCGCGTCCTGCGCGCGGTCGTCGCCTATGACGGCACCGACTTCTCGGGGTGGCAGCGCCAGCCCGGCATGCGCACCGTCCAGGGCGTCCTCGAGGACGGCCTCCGCGCCCTCCTCGGCGAGGAGGTCTTCGTGCGCGGCGCGGGCCGCACCGACGCCGGCGTCCACGCCGACGGCCAGGTGGCGAGCTTCTCGCTCGGCTCGCGCATCCCGCCGCACGGCCTCCTGCGCGGGCTCAACTCGATCCTCCCCCTCGACGTCGCGCTCGTCGACGTGGCCGAGGCGGCGCCGGACTTCGACGCGCGCTTCTCGGCCCGCGGCAAGGTGTACCGCTACACCGTCTGGAACCACATGGTGCGCTCGCCGCGCCACGCGCGCACGGCCTGGCACGTGCGCCGCGCGCTCGACATGGCCGCCGTGCGCGAGGCCGCGGCCCTGCTCGTCGGCGAGCACGACTTCCGCGCCTTCCGCGCCTCCGACTGCGAGCGCCGCACGACGCGCCGGATCATCCGCCGGCTCGACGTGGACCGCCAGGGCGCGATCCTGACCTTCGACGTCGAGGCGACGGCGTTCCTCAAGAACATGGTCCGCATCCTCGTGGGCACGCTCGTCGACGTCGGCCGCGGCCACCTCGAGCCGGGCGCCGTCGCGCGCATGCTCGAGACGGGCGATCGCGCGGCGGGCGGCATGACCGCGCCGCCGCAGGGGCTCACCCTGCTCCGGGTCAACTACTAGGCGCGCTCGCCCCGACCCGCTCCCTCCGGAAGCGGGCGAGCGGCCTCGCCGAGCATGTCGGCGACCCTGGCCCGCACCTCCTCGAGGAGCCGCTGGCGGTCGTCGGCGCCCAGGCCCGCGGTGGCGATGGGCGCGCCGATCTCGATCTCGACGACCCCCGCGCGCATGAGGGCCGCGCCGCGCGGCATGATCGCGCGCGAGCCCTTGATCGCGACGGGCACGACCTCGGCGCCCGAGTTGATCGCCAGGTGGAAGCCGCCCTTCTTGAACGCGCCGAGCTTCCCGTCGCGCGAGCGCGTGCCCTCGGGGAAGATCACGACCGAGCACCCCTTGCGGATGCGCTCGGCCGCGGCGTCGATCGAGCGCCGCGCGGAGGCGGCGTTCTGGCGATCGATGAAGATGAACCGGCCCGCGCGCATCGCCCAACCGAAGAGCGGGATGCGGCCGAGCTGATCCTTGGCGATGAAGCGCAGCGGGACGGGCACGGCCACGAAGATCGCCCAGATGTCCACCATCGACAGATGGTTGGGCATGACGACGTAGGGCCGCTTGGGGTCGAGCGGCGCGCGCATGCTCACGCGCAGCCGCACGCCCGCGCTGCCGAGCAGGACGCGCGACCACACGCGCGCGAGCGTGAGCACGAGATCGCCCGAGCTGTCGACGAGCCCGCACGGGAGCGCGAGGAGCGAGCCGACGAGCGTCGCGAGGAAGAAGACGGGCAGCGCGAGCAGGGACCGGAGCACTTGGGTTTCCGGGACCCATGCTATCGTCCCGCCGTGGACTTCCGGAAGACTTACTACATCCTTCCGAATCTCTTCACGCTCTCCAGCGTCTTCTGCGGGTTCGTGTCGATCTCTCTGTCGGCGTCGGGACAGGGCGGCCCCGACCTCTACCAGGCGGCGCTGGCGATCTGCTTCGGGTTCTTCTTCGACACGGCGGACGGGCGCGTGGCGCGCCTCACGAAGACCCAGACCGATCTCGGGCGGGACCTCGACTCACTGGCGGACGTCGTGACCTTCGGCGTCGCGCCCGGGCTCCTCGTCTACAAGTGGGGCCTCACGAGCTTCGGGCGCTGGGGCATGTTCATCGCCGGCCTCTACGTCTGCGCCGGGGCCATGCGCCTCGCGCGCTTCAACGTGCTGTCGCGGCGCGAGGAGGCGCAGCAGGGCGGCGCGCCCAAGACGCCCGGCAAGTACATGCTCGGTCTCTCCATCCCCGCCTCGGCGAGCGTGCTCGTGCTCATGGTGATCGTCGCGCACAACGTCGGCCTCTACGCGTGGGTCACTGAGGGGTTCGTCGCCGTCGTCGTGCTCGTGCTCTCGTACCTGATGGTGTCGCGCGTGCACTTCCGGTCCTTCAAGGATCTGCGCCTCAACAAGCGCACCGTGGGCCTCATCCTCCTCATCGTCGGCTCGGGCGTCGTGGTCGCGCGCGCGGGCATCGACAAGGCCGTCGTCTTCCTGTTCCTCATCACGGCCTACATCCTGCTCGGCTTCACCGAGACGATGATCCTCATCAAGCGCCACTTCTCGGCCCAGCGGCGGCTGCGCCACGCGCAGGCCGCCGCGGCCGCGGCGGCTGCGTCGCCTCCGCCCGACGACGGCGCGGGCGAGGAGCCGCCGGCCGACGACGACGTGCTCCGCGAGCTCGGCGCCTTCGACTCGCCCGACACCGAGCCGCAGCGCTGACCTGGTCCCTCTCCGTCGTGCTTCCTGCTCGCGCTTCCTGCTAGTACTTCCTGGAGATCATCGCGTCGGAGTTGTTCCCGCCGCTGCCGCTGTCGTCGAGCTCGACGAGGATGCCCCACACGGCGCCGATGATCGGGCCCAGCACGACCGGCACGTCGGGGATGGGCTTGTCGGGCGCGCCCAGCTTGACCGCCAGGTCGAGCCGCGCGCCGTAGAGGAACTTGTGCGCGAGCCAGTAGAGGCCGATGCCGACGACGACGCCGAAGATGCCCTTGAGCAGCGGGGTCCAGATCGTCTCCTGGCGCCAGGGCGGCTTGCCGCCCAGGATGCCGACCAGCGCGCCGACGATGCCGTAGTCCACGAAGGCCGGCAGACCTGTCATCCCGATCCGCCACGAGAGCGCGCCCACACAGAATCCGATGATGCCGCCCTTGAGCAAACCGGTGACGACCCGCATGCAAAAATTATAGCAGCGCGCGGGCCCTCGTGCCGGCCCGAGCGCACATCGACTCAATTGCGCGCGACGGCGCCCGGCTGGATGTTCTTGAGGGCCGCGAGCCGCGGGCGGATGACGTCGAGGAAGGCCGCGCGGTCGGCCACGGGCGCGTCGCGGCTGACTTGCAATTTGCTGGGGTCGACGAAGGCGCCGTTCTTCGTGACGCTGAAGTGCAGGTGCGGCCCCGTCGCGAGGCCGGTCATGCCCACGTAGCCGATGACGTCCTTCTGGTGCACCTGCTGGCCGACGTGGAGCCCGCGCGCGTAGCGCGACAGGTGGTAGTACCGCGTCGAGATGCCGTTCGCGTGCGCGAGCACGACGGTGTTGCCCGACCCGCGCTTGAGGCCCACCTCGACGACGCGTCCGCTCGCCGACGCCCACACGGGCGTGCCCGTGGGCGCCGCGTAGTCGATGCCGAGGTGCGCCTTCTCGACGTGCAGGATGGGGTGGAAGCGCTTCCGGTCGAACTTCGAGCTGATGCGCACGTAGCGCAGCGGCGTCTTGAGCATGGTCTTGCTGATCGCTTGCCCGTGCTCGTCGAAGTAGTGGCCGGGCTGCTTGCCGCTCCGCCCCGCGAAGTAGAACGCGCGGAACGTGCCCACCTTGCCGCCGTACTCGGCGGCCAGCAGCTTGCCGTACCTGTAGAACTTCCCGCCGAGCTGCTGCCTCTCGACGACGACCTTCCAGTGATCGCCGGGGTGCGTGTCCGTGTAGAAGTTCACGTCCCACGCGAAGAGCTCGACGAGCAGGCTCACGAGCGACGTCGACTCGCCCGCCTTCTGCACCGACTCGTAGAGCGACGACTCGACGAGTCCCCCGACCTCGATGGTCTTCGTCTCGACGGGCTGCTCGGCCTTGCGCGCGAGCCACGCGCCATCGTCCTGCCGCTCGACGATGTAGCGGAGCGCGGGGGTCGGCTGGTACTCGAAGGACTCGGGCGCGCCCGTCTCGTCGAGGCGCACGAAGTACCGCTGCCCGCCCTGGATCGTCTTGGGATCGACGAGCTTGGAGAGCGCGGCGACGACCTTGAGGCCGTCCGCCGCGAAGCCCTCGCGCGCCAGCACCTGCGACAGCGTCACCGCGCTGGCGAAGCGCCGCTCGACCGCGCCGTCGCCGCCCACGGCGCTCTCGCCGTCGTCTTCGGGGGGCGGCGCCCACGGCACCTGGAACGTGCCGGGCGGGGGCGCGTGCTCGGGTCCCAGGACGCGGGGCGCCCGGGGCGCGGGCGCGCTCGAGGCGAGCGGCTGGCGCGCCGCCGGCGGCGGGTCCGCCTCGGCGACGACCACGGGC
>DASZWW010000334.1:0-5405 GCA_035546175.1 Polyangia bacterium | reverse complement strand
TCCCGCCGGACGCGCGGCCGCCCGGCGACGGAGGCGCCGCTGCCGATGCGAGCGGCGCGGCGGGCGCGGGCGTCGCGGCGGGCGACACCTACCTGCCCTGGGCCGGCGGCGCCGCCTACTACAAGAAGTGGACGCACGGCCCGCCGTCCGACGCGTCCTTCTATCCCATCATGGTGTGGCTGCAGAGCCCGCCCAACGCGACGAGGTACAAGGCCGTCGGCATCAACCTCTTCACGGGCCTCTACCAGGGGCCGACCGAGGCGCAGCTCACCCAGCTCGCCGCCGCGGGCGTCCCGACGATCTGCGATCAGGCCGGCGTCTGGAAGGCCCACGCGAGCGACGCGACGATCGCCGGCTGGCTCCAGCCCGACGAGCCCGACAACGCGCAGGACAACGGCCACGGGGGCTACGATCCGTGCATCGCGCCCGCGACGATCGTCGCCGGCTACCAGACGATGGTCGGCAACGACGCCACGCGGCCCGTGATGCTCGGCCTCGGGCGCGGCGTCGCCGACACGAGCTGGGGCGGCCGCGGCGCCTGCACCGGCATGACGAGCATGTACCCGATGTACGCCATGGGCGGCGACATCCTCGCCTTCGACATCTATCCGGTGAACGAGGGCGTCCCGCTCGAGATGGTCGCCGCGGGCGTCGACAACCTCATCAAGTGGTCGGGGGGGACGAAGCCGGTCATCGCCGACATCGAGGCCTCGAACTTCAACGACACGGCGCGCCCCTCGCCCGCGCAGATCCGGTCCGAGGTGTGGATGGCGATCGTGCACGGCGCGGCGGGCACGCAGTACTTCTGCCACCGCTTCACGCCGACGTTCAGCGAGACCGACTGCCTCGACGACGCGCCCACGGCCGCGGCGATGAAGAGCATCGACGCGCAGCTCACGTCGCTCGCGCCCGTGCTCAACACCCCGCCCGTCGGCAACGGCGTCACGGTGAGGTCCTCTGCCGCCGCGATCCCGGTCGACGTGCTGCTCAAGCGGCAGGGCGGGGCCACCTACCTCTTCGCGACCGAGATGCGCGCCGGCGCGACGACGGCGACGTTCACGCTCGCGCGCCTGCCCGCCACGGCGACGGCCGAGGTCCTCGGCGAGTCGCGCACGCTGCCCGTGAAGGACGGCGTCTTCGCGGACGACTTCCAGTCGTACGCGGTGCATCTCTACAAGCTCACGTACTGAGCTTCGGGGACACGCCATGCGCGCGTCGAGAGGCGCGCGGGTCGCGCCGCGCTCTCGGCCGCCGGGAGGGGCGCGGCCTCGGGCGTCCTTCTTCCTGAAGGCCTCGCTCACGCGGGCTCCGCGGGGGCGACGCAGGCCGGGTCGTCGTTGCGCACGTTGTTGACGTGCTTCGAGACGAGCGTCGCGACGAGCGCGTCGTCGGGCGCCGGCCCGAGCATCGTCGCGGCCTCGGCGGGCGAGCCGGCCAGCCAGCGGTCGAGGTGGGCGAGGGGGACGACGACGGGCATGCGGTCGTGCACGCGCGCGACGGCCGCGCTCGGCCGGGTCGTGAGCACGGTGAAGCGCGGGTGCGCGTCGCCGGGGCGCGCGCGCTGCCACAGGCCGCCCAGCAGCACGAGGCCGTCGTCGGCGCGGTGGAAGAGGGTCGGCGCCTGGCCCTTCGTGGCGGGCCACTCGTAGAAGCCGTCGGTGACGACGGCGCAGCGGCGGCCGGCGAACGCCTCGCGGAAGCCCGCGCCCGCGCCCACGGACTCGCCGCGCACGTTGATGAGCCGGCGCGCGCCCTCGCCGACCACGTAGCTCCAGGTCGCGGCGCGCAGCGCGCGGCCGTGGTCGCCGCCGTCGACGATCCAGGCGAGGTCGGTGGGCGCGACGTTGAAGCGCGCGCGGTAGAGCGGCTCGTCGTCGGGGCCGAGCTCCGCCGCGAGCTCGTCGGCGAGCTCGCGGACCTTCTTCCGGCGCAGGGTGAAGCGCGCGCACATGCGGCGATCCTACCGCGGCGGGTCAGATCGCGTCGGCGTCGAGCTCGCCCGTGCGGATGCGCATCGCGCCGTCGACGTCGGTGACGGTGATGATGCCGTCGCCCGGCGCGTCCGTCCGCGCGCACCGGACGATGGCCGCGACGACGTGCGCGACGTCCTCGTCTCGAACGACGACCATGACCTCGTAGCGCGGCGCCGACGGCTTCCAGAGGCGCTGGCCCTGGACGACGGTCGAGCTCGACGTGCTGGAGCTGATGCCGTGCGCCTCGCTGACCGTGAGGCCGATCGTCCCGATGAGGCGCAGCCGCTCGACGATGTCGTCGAGCCGCGACGTCCGGACCACCGCTTCGATCTTCTTCACCGCCGACCTGCGCGTCCGTTTCTACCACGGCCCGGGCCTGAACGGATGTATAGTCATGCGCCGCCATGCCGCTCCGCCCGCCCACCGTGCACCACCGCGCCTTCGGGCGGACCGCGTGCGGGCGCAAGGACGACCGGCGCGATCCCGACGTCGACTCGTGGACGCACGTGACCTGCCGGGCCTGCCTGACGGCCGGCTTCGTCGAGGTCGTCGTCGATCGCTGGCGCGTCTTCGCGCCCGAGCACAACGCCGAGCGCGTGCTGCTGCTGCTCGAGGCCGTGGCCGCGCTCGTGCGGAGCGGCCGCGAGCCGCGCACGATGCGCTGGATCGTGCGGTCACTCCTGACGCAGAACCTCGAGGCGCGCCTCCCGGACGACGAGTCGCTCAAGGGCCTCCCCCTCCGGAGGTTCCGCGCGCGGCCAGGGGCGACGTCGCCGCTGCCGGATCCGCGCTGAGCGCGCCCGCGCGCGCGCCGGACATCAGGGCGGACCGCAGCTTGCGCAGCCTTGCGATGGTTCGCACATGACTATCGAGGGCGGGGACGAGGGAGGGAGTCATGCAGCCGAAGCAAGTCATCCGAAGGCTCCGGGAGACGGCCTCTCGCTACGGCGCGCGCGCGGCGCTCCACGATCTGCGCTGCCGCGCCGTCAATCGGCTCCTGTCCGTCGACATCCTGCGGGCCATACGCGTGTCGATGGCCGACGTGCCGAGCCCCGACATGTTCGACGCGCCCGGCTTCGAGGCGCGGTTCCTCTCGCCCGGCGAGCTCGAGGCGAAGGCGCGCGAGGGCACGCACGACTTCTCGCTCGAGTTCCTCGAGCGCGCGCGCCAGCGCGGGGATCGCTGCTACGGCATCTTCGACGGCGACACGCTCGCCTCGCACGGCTGGTACGCCGAGCGGGCGACGCCCATCGACGAGCGCTACATGCTGCACTTCGACTCGGCCTTCACCTACATGTTCAAGGGCTGGACGCTCCCCGCGTACCGGGGCCAGCGGCTGCACGCGATCGGGATGTGCCGCGCGCTCCGTGCGTTCACGGAGGAGGGCAAGAAGGGCCTCGTCTCGTACGTGGCCTCCAACAACTTCGCGTCGCTGCGGTCGGTGGCGCGGATGGGGTACCGGATCTTCGGCAACCTCTACCTCGCCCGGGCCGGCACGCACGCCCTCGCCTTCGCGAGCGGCGGCTGCCTGGCGTACGGCGTGCGGGCCACGGTCATCGGTCACGGCGGCGCTCCCCGGGCCGTCGACGCGACGCCGGTGTATCGCCAGCTCTCGTGGCAGTGAGGCATGCCGGACGCGTTCTACTTCGGCGGCGCCGCGCGATCGCTCTTCGGCGTGCTGCACGAGCCGGCCGGCGGCGGCGAGGCCGGGGCGGTCGTGATGTGCGCGCCCCTCTGGCGCGAGGGGATCCGCGCGCACCGCGTGCTGCGCCAGCTCGGCGTGCGTCTCGCCAAGGCCGGCCACGCCGTCCTGCGCTTCGACTACTCGGGCGCGGGCGACTCGGCGGGCGAGAGCGAGCGCGGGGACGTCGACGCGTGGCTCGAGGACGTCGGCGCCGCGATCGACGAGGCCCGGCGGCGGCGGGCCGTCGCGCACGTGACCCTGCTCGGGCTGCGCTTCGGCGCGACCCTGGCGGCGCTCGCCGCCGCGCGCCGGGAGGACGTCGAGCGCCTCGTGCTCTGGGAGCCCGTGGTCCGCGGCGCCGAGTACCTCGACGCGAGCTCGGCCGATCATCGCGCCTGGCGGGAGCGGTACGCCGCCTGGCGGCGGCTGCGCGGCGCCGAGCTCTCCGACGCCGGCGACGAGATCCTGGGCTTCCGCGTGCCGGAGGCCATGCGCGCCTCGATCGCGGCCGTGGACCTGGCGGCGCTCCCCCGCTCGGCGCGGCGCGTGCTCGTCGTCGAGCGGGCGGCGCCCGACGCGGGCGGCGGGCTCGCGGTCACGCTGGCCTCGCGGGGCGCGCGCGTCGACCACCACGTCAAGGCCGAGCCCGAGATCTGGAAGCAGCAGGAGAGCGAGGCCGTGGCGGGCGCGCGGGAGACGCTCGAGCTCGTCGCCCGCTGGCTCGCGGGGGGCGCGCCGTGAAGGAGCGGCACGTCTGGTTCGGCGCCACGCGGTCGCTGTCGGGCATCCTCACCGAGCCCGAGCCCCCGCGGGCGGCGGGCCCGGCGGTCCTCCTGCTGAACGCGGGGCTGCTCCACCGGGTCGGCCCCAACCGGCTCCACGTCACGCTCGCCCGACGCCTCGCCGCGGCCGGCTTGCCGGTGCTGCGCTTCGACTACTCGGGGCTCGGCGAGAGCGAGGCCCGGCGCGATGAGCTCGCGATCGAGCAGAGCGCGCTCCGCGAGGGCATGGAGGCCATGGAGTTCCTCGAGACGTCGGGCGTCGCCGATCGCTTCGTGCCCATGG
This sequence comes from Polyangia bacterium, assembly GCA_035546175.1. Taxonomy (GTDB): domain Bacteria; phylum Myxococcota_A; class Polyangia; order Fen-1088; family Fen-1088; genus DASZFV01. The sequence goes on along the minus strand of DASZWW010000334.1, from coordinate 683 downwards.
GGATCTGCGCGGGCGCCGAGAACGCGCAGCGCCTCGCCCGCGAGGACGAGCGCGTCGTGGGCGCCGTGCTCATCGACGGCTACGCGTACCGCACCGCGGGCTACCACCTCCGCGAGTACGCGCGCCACCTCTTCAGCAGGCGCAGCTGGGGCCGCCTCCTCGCCAGCCCCCGCGCCGTCGGCCGGACGTTCGGCGCGGTCCGCGCCGCGGCGGCGACGCCGCCGGAGCGCAACCCGGGCGGCCTCGACTACGAGCGGCCGTTCCCGCCGCGCGAGGCTTGCCTCGCGGAGATGAAGGAGATCCTGGCCCGGGACGTCGAGCTCTACCTGATCTTCACGGGCGGAGGGATGGCCGAGTTCTACAACCATCCTCGCCAGCTCGCCGAGACCTTCCCCTCGCTGGCCGGGCACCGCCGTCTCCGTCACGCGTTCATGAAGCGCGCCGATCACACGTTCACGCTCTGCAGCCATCAGGAAGAGGTGATGGCCTCGATCGAGGCCTGGGTCGGCGAGAGGCTGCTCCGCCCGACCACCTGATGCGTCGGCGCGCGACCGAACGCGCCGCCGGGACGGCGGGCGGCGGCTAGCGTCCGACGGATGAGGCCGAAATCCGGTCGCCCCGGGGCGCCGCCGTCGCCGGGGGGCGCGTGCGCGGTGCTCGCCGCGCTCGCCGCGCTGGCGGCG
>DASZWW010000333.1:0-1606 GCA_035546175.1 Polyangia bacterium | reverse complement strand
CCCGCCGTCGGCGGAGGCGTCGCCCTTCGCGCCGCCCGCGCCGCCGTTGTTCGCCCCTCCCGAGCCCGCGCCGCCGTCGCTCGCGGGCGCGGTGAGCGCGGCGTAGACGGTGTCGGCGATGACCTGCGCGCCCTTGGCGTTCGGGTGCACGAGGTCCGCGGAGCTCCCGTAGAGAGACGGATCGAGGTCGTGCCCGCCGAAGGCGTCGAAGACGTCGATCGTCGGCAGCCCCTTCGCGGCGGCGACCTGCTTGATGTCGGGGTTGATCTCGTTCTCGATGACGGTGCCGACGATCTGATAGCCGTTCGTGCCCGCGGGCGGGCACAGGTTCAGGTAGATCTTCGGGTGGCTCGGCAGCGCCGCGTAGCTGTCGATGAGCGCCTCGTAGTCGCCCACGAACTCGCCCTTGTGGGCGTTCCAGTTGAAGGGCTTGCTGTCGTTCGTCCCCAGCATGATGACGACGATGTCGGGGTTCGCGGCGTGGCTGTCCGTGAACTGCTGCGAGGTCCAGTAAGGATGGTCGCCGTTCTTGAGGAGCGTCGTCCCCGAGAGGCCGTAGTTCGTCGACGTGTACCCGGCGCCCAGCCGGGCGCCCAGCTTGTCGGACCAGCCCGAGTTCTGCGTGATGCTGTCGCCGACGCACGCGACCTTGATGGGCGCCGCGCCGGCGGGCGACGGCAGGCCGATCAGGAGAGACACGAAGGCCGCGTGGACGGTGAAGCGCATGATGCCCCCAAGACGTCGAAAGCCGGAGTATCAGGCAGCACGACCCGCGAGGGAAATGCACACCGCGCCGCCCCCGCGGGCGTTCATGGCCGGGGCGGTGCTTGCCGCGGCTCCTTGACGCCCTGACAGGTGAGGTGGAAACCGGGGATGCCGCCCGTGGGCAGCGGGCCGCAGAAGCTCTTGCACGGCGTGCTCGCCGGGAAGCAGTCGCAGGTCCGCTCGGGGAAGCCGTCGGGGCCGGGCAGGCACGCCTGCGGCAGCGCGCGGCAGTTGTAGGTCGTCGGGATCTCGAAGACGTCGGAGAGGTAGATCTCGCAGTAGCTCGTCCGCGCGTCGCAGAAGCGCGGACCGCACGGCGCCCAGTCGACGATCACCTGCTGGCAGCCGCCCGTGACGGCCAGATCGACGCCCTCCATGTGCGCCTGCGTCTCGTTCTCGTACACCTTGCCGTCGCAGCCGCAGACGGGCGCGTGCGTCTGGGGCCACTGGAGCGGCCGGGGGCGGCACACGCCCGGCCTCGGGCCGCGGCCGCAGAGGCCGGGCGTGAACGTGCAGAACTGGTCGACCGGGCAGCCGGCGTTGCTCAGGCACTCCGTGTCGCCCGTGGCCTTCGCCTTGTGCTTGCACCCGACGCCCGCGAGGAGCGCGGCCGCCAAGAGCGGGACGACGACCCGCGCGCCGCGCGTCACCGACGGGCGCGACGGCGAGCGACGAACAGTCCCAGCGAGAGGAGCGAGAGCCACGCGGGGATATTATGGTCACCCGTCGCGAGCGCGCACGCGCATCCCGCGCCGCCGGTCGCCGCGCCGACGTGGCCGGCCGCGCCGGCGCCGCCCGTCGTCGTTCCGGCGCCCGCCACGCCGGTGCCGCCGCCCGTCGT
>DASZWW010000332.1:0-11997 GCA_035546175.1 Polyangia bacterium | reverse complement strand
CGGCGAGAGCGACGGCGAGCGCACGGAGCGCCTGCGCGCGCTCGCCGCCGCGGCACTGCCGCTCTGGGGCGTCATCCCGACGCCCGAGGGCGAGGCGTACGGCCTCGACACCCTGCGCTTCACCGCGCTCTGCCGCCTCGAGCTCCCGGCCGTCGCCCACGTCGTCGCCGACGTCGAGGCGCTCGGCCCCCGCCTCGCGCAGATGTGCCTGGGCTTCGGCGCCGACGAGCTGCACGCGCAGGTCGTGAGCGAGCGCGCGCTGCGCCTCGGCGACAACGCGGCGAGCACGGTCCTCCTGCGCAAGGAGGCGGTGACGCTGATCAGGGGCGCCGGGCTCACGCCCGCGGAGAGAGTGGCGAACGACGTATTAGAGGACGTGACCTAGATGGCAAACGCTTCGTTCTCAGGCATCCGCGACAAGGTCCGCGACGGCGAGCCGCTCACCCTCGAGGACGGCGTCGCGCTCTTCGAGCACAAGAACCTGCTCGAGGTCGGCGCGCTGGCCAACGAGGTGCGCGAGCGCCTCCACGGCGACCGCACCTACTTCAACCGCAACCTGCACATCAACGCCACGAACGTGTGCGAGGCGAGCTGCCGCTTCTGCTCGTTCGCGCGCCTCGAGGAGGGCAAGCCCGGCGCCTACACGATGTCACACGCCGAGGCCTGGTCGAAGCTGCAGGCGCGCCTCGACGCTCACGATCCCATCACCGAGATCCACATCGTCAACGGCCTGCACCCCGGCCTGCCGTTCGAGTACTACACCGAGCTGCTCGCGGGCTTGAAGCGCCTCCAGCCGACGATCCACCTCAAGGCCTTCACGGCCGTCGAGCTGCACTACTACGCCCGGAAGTACGGCATGACCTACGCCGAGGTCCTCACCAGGCTGCGCGCCGCGGGCATGGACTCGATCCCCGGCGGCGGCGCCGAGATCTTCGCGGCGCGCGTGCGCAAGAAGATCTGCGACGACAAGTGCACGGCCGACGAGTGGCTCGAGGTGCACCGCACGGCGCACAGGCTCGGCCTGCGCTCCAACTGCACGATGCTCTACGGGACGATCGAGACGCTCGAGGAGCGCGTCGACCACATGCTGCGCCTGCGCGCGCTGCAGGCGGAGACGGGCGGCTTCCAGACCTTCATCCCGCTGGCCTTCCACCCCGACAACAACGCGCTCATGAAGCTGCCCGGGCCCACGGGCGTCGAGGACCTCCGCACCTACGCCGTCGCGCGCCTCGTCCTCGACAACATCCCGCACCTCAAGGCCTACTGGATCATGCTGGGCGTCAAGACGGCCCAGACGGCGCTCTGGTTCGGCGCCGACGACCTCGACGGCACCGTGCAGGAGGAGAGGATCTATCACATGGCCGGCGCCGAGACGCCGCAGGCCATGAGCCCGGCGGAGATCGTGCGCATCATCCGCAACGCCGGCCGGGTGCCCGTCGAGCGCGACACGCTCTACAACGTCGTCGCCGAGGGCGACGCGCTCGCCTCCGACAAGCCCTTCCGCCGCGACGTCCGCCGCCACGCGCTCGAGGTCGTGCCGTGACGAGGCCGAAGGACGCTCGCAAGCTCCGCGTCGCCGCCGTCTCGTTCCTCAACGCGCGGCCCATCACCTACGGGCTCGAGCGCGGGCTCGGCGAGGACCGCTTCGAGCTGTCGTTCGAGCTGCCGTCGCGCTGCGCGCAGCTGCTCGCGTCGGGCGAGGTCGACGTCGGCCTCATCCCGGTGGCCGCCTACGCCGAGTCCGAGGTCCCGCTGCGGGCCGTCCCCGGCGTCGCCATCGCCAGCCTCGGCGCCGTGCGCACCGTGCTGCTCGTCGGCGACGCGCCCTGGACCGAGCTCGAGGAGATCGCCCTCGACGGCGCCTCCCGCAGCTCGGCGGCGCTGCTCAAGCTCCTCTGCCGCGAGCGCGGGCTCTCGCCGCGCTTCCGCGAGGTGCCGCACGAGGAGGTCCTCGACGCCGCGCGGGGCCGCGCGGGCGCGCTCGTGATCGGCGACGCGGGCTTCGCCGCGGCCGAGAAGTACCCGCACGTCGTCGATCTGGGCGAGGCCTGGCGCGGCACGACGGGCCTGCCCTTCGTCTACGCCGTGTGGGCGGGCCGCCCCGACGTCCTCGGCGCCGACGAGATCGGCATCCTCCAGCAGAGCCTCTCCGAGGGCATGATTCACCGCGCCGAGATCGCGCGCGCCTGGGCCGAGGCCGGGCCGCATCGCCCGGACGCGCCCGAGCTCTACGAGCGCTATCTCACGGAGAACATCCGCTACCGCCTCGGCAGCGAGGAGCTGTCGGGCGTGGCAGCGTTCTTCGAGCGCGGCCACGCCGCCGGCCTCTTCCGCGAGCGCGCGCGGCTGCGGCTCTACGAGCAGGCCCACGCGACCGCGGCGGCCCCCCCCGTCGCCGTGCGCCCCGCCCGTCCCCACTCCGTGGACACGCTCCTCGCCGACGCCGCCGCGGGCGCGCGCCTCGCGCCCCCCGACGGGCTCCGCCTCTACGCCGAGGCGCCGCTGCTCGAGCTCGGCGCCGCCGCGGACGCGCGCCGCCGCGCCCTCCACGCGGGCAACGAGGTGACGTACATCATCGACCGCAACGTCAACTACACGAACGTCTGCGTCACGCGCTGCAAGTTCTGCAACTTCTACCGCCCGCCCACGCACAAGACCGAGGGCTACGTGCTCTCGCGCGAGGAGCTGGCCCGGAAGTTCCAGGAGACCGTCGACCTCGGCGGCGTGCAGATCCTCCTGCAGGGCGGGCTCAACCCCAACCTGCCGCTCGCCTGGTACGAGGACCTCTTCCGCTGGATGAAGGCGAGCTTCCCGCTCGCCATCCACGGCCTGTCGCCCGAGGAGATCCGCTACATCGCCGAGCTCGAGCGGCTGCCCATCCGGGCGGTCATCGAGCGCCTCATCGCCAGCGGCCTCGACTCGATCCCCGGCGGCGGCGCCGAGATCCTCGACGACGAGATCCGCTACGCGATCTCGCCCCTCAAGTGCACGACCGACGTGTGGCTCGAGGTCATGCGCCAGGGGCACGCCCTCGGCCTGCGCACGACGGCCACGATGGTCTTCGGCTTCGGCGAGGAGCCGCGCCACATCGTCAACCACCTCGAGCGCCTGCGCGCGCTGCAGGACCAGACCTCGGGCTTCACCGCCTTCATCTGCTGGCCCTTCCAGGCCGAGGGCACGCGCCTCAAGCTCCACGACGACACGACGGCCATGCGCTACCTGCGCGTGTTCGCCCTCGCGCGCCTCTACCTCGACAACTTCCCCTCGCTGCAGGTCTCCTGGCCCACGATGGGCCCCGAGGTCGGGCAGGTGGCGCTGCGCTTCGGCGGCAACGACTTCGGCTCGGCGATGATCGAGGAGAACGTGGTGTCGCAGGCGGGGGCGATCTTCAAGCTCTCGGCCGGGGACATCGAGCGATACATCCGCGAGGCGGGCTTCGAGCCGCGCCGCCGCAACATGCGCTACGAGCGGCTCGCCGCCGCCTGAGGCTCGTCAGGCGGCCATGCGGATCGTCAGCGCCCCGGCGGTGGTTCCCATGGTGCCCGGCGGCGCGCCGTGGCTCGCCGAGGGCGCCGTGGCGCTGGACGACGACGACACCGTCCGCGCCGTCGGCCCGCGCGCCGAGCTGCGCCGCCGCTTCGCCGAGGCGCCGGAGGTCCGCGCCGAGGGCGCCCTCCTGCCCGGCCTGGTCAACGCGCACGCGCACCTCGAGCTGTCGGGCCTGCTCGATCGCGCCCCCGGCGGCGCGGGGTTCGTCGCCTGGGTGGGCGGGTACCTCGGCGCCGCCGAGGAGGAGGGGCCCGAGGCGCGCCGCGACGCCGCCCTGCGCGGCGCCGCCGACATGGTGCGCTTCGGCACGGCGGCCGTCGGGGACGTCGGCGCGTCGCTCGCCGCCATGCCCGGCATCGCCGCGGCGGGGCTGCGCGGCACCATGTTCCACGAGCTGCTCGGCTCGCGCGACGCGCGCACGGGCGACGCGCTCGCCGACGCCGCGCGCGAGCGCGCGCTGGCGATCAAGGGCCACCCCTGGCCGCTCGGGCTCGGGTACGTCCCGGCGCCGCACGCCCCCTACTCCGCCGATCCGGAGCTGCTCCGGCGCATCTTCGCGGCGGCGGCGCGCACGGGCCTGCCGACGTCGATCCACGTCGCCGAGGACGAGGACGAGGTCGCGCTGCTCGCCGACGGCACGGGCCGCTGGCCCGACGTCCTGACGGCGATGGGCATCGACTTCACGAGGCGCGTCCCGCGCAAGTCCCCCGTCGCGTACCTCGCGGCGCAGGGCGCGTTCGCGGGCCCGGCGCCGCCCCTGCTCGTGCACATGGTCCACGCCTCGGCCGACGATCGCCGCCGCGCCCGGGAGGCCGGCGCGACGGCGGTCCTCTGCCCCCGGTCGAACCTCCACATCGGCGGCCGGCTGCCCGACGTGCCCGCGCTGCTCGCCGACGGCGTCGCGCTCGCGCTCGGCACCGACAGCCTCGCCTCGACGCCCGACCTGTCGCTCTTCGGCGAGGTCGCCGCCCTGCGCGCCGCGTTCCCCGCGGTGCCCGCGCTGACCTGGCTCGCGGCCGCGACCTCGGGCGGCGCGCGCGCGCTGCGCCTCGAGGCCTGCGGGGCCCTCGCTTCCGGGCGGCGGCCCGGCGTCGTCGACGTCGCCGTGGGCGACCCCGCGGCCCCCCTCGAGAGCCTGGTCCGAGACCCCCTCCCTCCCCTTCGCTGGATGGCCCGCGCATGACCGAGCAGACCGCGACGCAGACGGCCCCCGAGCGCAGCCCGCTCGCGCCCCTCGTGACGTTCGGGCGCATGATCAAGTTCGAGCACACGATCTTCGCGCTGCCCTTCGCCCTCGCGGCCGCGGCGATCGCGGCGCGCGGCCACGGCCTCTCCGTCGCGCGCGTGGCGGGCATCGTCGTGGCCATGGCGGCCGCGCGCACGGCGGCCATGGGCTTCAACCGCATCGCCGATCGCCACATCGACGCCCGGAACCCGCGCACGGCCCGCCGCGAGCTGCCCGCGGGCGCCGTCACGCTGCGCGCCGCCTGGACCCTCACGGTGGCGGCCGCGGCGGCGTTCGTCGCGGCGGCCGCGCTCCTCGGTCCCCTCTGCCTCGCCCTCTCGCCCGTCGCGCTCGCGCTGCTCTTCGGCTACTCGTTCACGAAGCGGTTCACCTTCCTCTGCCACCTGTTCCTCGGCCTCGCGATCGCGTCGGGGCCGGCGGGCGCGTGGATCGCCGTGCGCGGCGACTTCGGGCTCGTGCCGGGCCTGCTCATGCTCGCCGTGGCCTGCTGGATCGCCGGCTTCGACGTCCTCTACGCCCTCGCCGACCGGGACTTCGACCGCGGCGCGGGCCTGCACTCCATCCCGGCGCGCTTCGGCGTCACGGGCGCGCTCGCGATCTCCGCGGCGCTCCACGCCGTGACGCTCGGGGCGCTCCTGGCGCTCGCGCCCCTCGCCCACCTCGGCGCGCCCTACCTCGCGGGCGTCGTCGTCGTCGCGGCGCGCCTCGTCTACGAGCACGCCATCGTGCGCCCGAGCGACCTCTCGCGCCTCGACGCCGCCTTCTTCACGCTCAACGGCTACGTCTCCGTGGTCTTCTTCGCCGCGACGCTCGCCGACGTGCTCTTCCGGTAGGCCCGCGTCAGCCCTGGCCGACGCGCCGGCGGAGGGGCGCGAGCGCGACGAGCAGGCCCTCGAGCTGGCGACAGAGGTCGCGCTTGCGGACGAGCGCGTCGGCGCCCGCCGTGCGCGCGGCCTGGCGCACGTCCTCCGGATCCTCGACCGCGCAGACGACGACCGCGGGCGCGGGCGTCCACGACTTCAGCTGCCGCGTCGCCTCGAGCGTGTCGACGCCGGGCATCGACGAGTCGATGAGGACGACGTCGGGACGCACCTTCGACGCGAGCGCGACCGCGTCCACGCCGTCGCGCGAGAGCCCCACGACCTCGACGCCGGACAGCTCCGAAACGAACCGCCGAAGGGCCTCGCGCAGCAGCGGACTGTCGTCGGCGATGAGCACCCTGATGGCACCATCCATGTCTCCACCTCCACCCCTGACCGTGGCATAGGGGGCGCGCCCCACCCATCGGGGAGGACCCGCGGATCGCTCGGTGGAACCACCGAGGGCTCAGCGCTCGACGGGCGTGAGCGCGAGCGGCGCCGTCACCGTGACGGTCGTGCCGCGTCCGGGGGCGCCCGTGATCGCGACCTTGCCCGCGATGGCGAGCGCCCGCTCCCGCATCCCCACGAGGCCCAGGGAGGTCGCGCGGCCGAGCGCGCCCGCGTCGATGCCCTTGCCGTCGTCGGCCACCGTGAGGACGGCCTCGTCGCCCCGGACCTCGAGCGTGACGACGACGTGGCGCGCCTCGGCGTGCCGCGCCACGTTCGTGAGCGCCTCCTGCAGGATGCGGAACAGGGTGAGGGCCGTCGCGGGCGCGAACGGCGAGCCGTCCGCCGGCACCCGCACGGCGCAGGCGATCGCCGTGCGCTGCTCGAACTCGCGCGCGCATCCTTCGATGGCGGCCGGCAGGCCGAGCTCGTCGAGGATCGGCGGGCGCAGCGAGGCCGAGATCCGGCGCGTCGTCTCGAGCGTGTCGCGCAGCACCTCGTCCATGCGCTCGAGCCGCGCGAGCACCTTGTCGCGCGCGCCCTCCCCGCCGCTCACCTGGCCGCGCAGCCAGGCGACGTCGAACTTGAGGACGGTGAGCGCCTGGCCGACCTGATCGTGGAGCTCGCGCGCGATCAGGCGCCGCTCCTCCTCGCGGATGTCCGACAGCCGCGCGGAGAGCGCCCGCAGCTCGGCCGCCGAGGCCCGCAGCGCGTCCTGGGCCTTCTGCTGCTCGGTGACGTCGGTGAAGAAGATCGAGAGGCCGTCCGGGGACGGGTAGATCCGGTTCTCGAACCAGCGGTCCCGCGGCGGGTAGTGCTCGCGGATCTGGACGGGCCGCTGCTCGGCCATGGCCTGCTCGCACGCCTGCGCGAACCGCTGGCCGCGGCCCTCGGGGAGCTCGGTCCAGATGTGCTGGCCGACCAGCGTCGACGCCTCGCGGCCCAGCAGGCGCCCACCGCTGCCGTTGACGTACGTGTAGCGCCACTGGGTGTTGAGGGCGACGACGCCGTCCGAGACGCGCTCGAGGACGCTCTCGAGGTTGGCGCGCATGGCCTCCTCGCGGTGCATGGCCTCCCATCGGTCCGTGATGTCCCAGCAGCTCCCCACGAGGCGCGCCGCGCGGCCCTCCGCGTCGCGGACGACGTCGCCGCGCGTGTGCAGCATGCGGACGCCGTCATCGGAGCGCAGGATGCGGTGATCGTAGACGAACGGCGTGCAGTTCTCGCGCGCCTTCCCCAGCACGGCCAGCGTGTGGGCGCGGTCCTCCGGGTGCACGGCCGCGAGGAAGGTCTCGTAGGTCGGCACGTGGCGGGCGGGGTCGACGCCGTAGATCCTGTAGAGCTCCTCGGACCAGGTCACGCGATCCCGGGCGATGTCCCACTCCCAGCTGCCCACGTGCGCGACGCGCTGGGCCTCGGACAGGCGGGCCTGGCTGCGCGCCAGCTCGCGCTCGGCCTTGCGGCGCACGGTGACGTCGACGCCGGTCCCCACGACGTGGGAGATCGCGCCGTCGCGCCCGCGCAGCGGCGCGAAGGCCGCGTCGATGTAGACGACGCCCCCCGCGCGCGACTGGATGTTCGTCTCGAAGCGCGAGGTCTCGCCGCGCGCGGCCTTGGCGATGGCCTCCGAGACGCGCGCCCGCTCGAGCTCCGAGTGGGCGAACCAGGGCAGCGACACGAAGCGGTGCCCCACGACCTCCCCGCGCTCGAGGCCGCCCGCCGCGAGCGGCGACTGGTTCGAGTCGAGGACGACGCCGTCGAGCGAGAAGAGGCCGACGAACGCGAAGATCGCGTCGAGGACGCCGCGCAGGCGCGTCTCGTCGGCGACGATGACGTCGAAGTCGCCGCCGCGCAGGAGCTCGCGCGCCTGCGAGACGGAGACGCGCACGACCTCGGCCGCCGGCTCCGGCTCGAGGATGCTCTCCACGGCGCCGCGGCCGAGGCCCTCCGCCTCGACGATCAACACGCGAACCGCCGATCCTTCCCGCTTCATCCGGCCCACCTCGCCCCGAACGATACCGGGTGTGGCGGGCTTGGAACACGAAATTCACGGCACCCCGGGGCAGCCGGACGCTCGGCGCGCTCGCCTTCGTGCGGGCGCGCCGGCCCGACCGACGGCTCAGTCGACCGTCAGCGTGTACGTCACGTCCTGGGGGCCCCCGCACGACTCGGCCGTGAAGTGGATCGTGTGCGCGCCGGGCGCGAGCGGCTTCAGGTAGAGGTAGTAGCCCTCGTCGACGGCGGGCGCGAGGAGCAGGTGGGGCACGTCGGCCGCGGTGACGCCGAAGATGTTGTCCTCCGGCAAGTGGATCGCGAAGGGGATCGACAGCTCCAGGTACTGCTGGGGATCGTTGACCGGCACGCCGTCGATCGTCGCGCTGACGACGGCGTCCGCGATGCACGTGACCTGGCTGCGCAGGTAGGGCACCGTTTTATGGGCCGCCGGGTCGGTGGTGAACGCGCCGTAGAAGTCGTTCGCCAGCGGGAAGAACAGGTAGGTTCCGCGCGGCACCGCGCACGACCGCGTGACGGGCGAGCCGTCGAGCGTGCCCGCGAGGAACCAGACCTCACGGCCCTGGTGGCTCGCGCAGTTCGCGCCCGTCGTGTCGAGGAGGGCGCTCTCGGGCGCGGGCGTCTCGGCCGCCCACTGCCACCACTTGGCGGCCAGGGTCCCGTAGATCGCGTGTCCCACGGGACCGGCGATGGGGACGATGCCTGGGTTGCCGTCGGTCGCCGCGGCCCGACCGACGCCGAGCCCGACCCACAGCGCGCAAACGATGACCACTCTCGTGAGCTTCATGATCTCTCCCTCCACACTCCGACAACGATGCGCCGAAAGCGCGGCGCCGCGCGTGCCCTACTTGGTGACGATGCCCTCCGTGCGCAAGGCGGGCGGAACGTACACCAGGCGCTCCCGACGAGCCCGCGGGCCCCGAGATCGTTCGGGGCGGGCCCCGCGTAAGCGCGAAGACCCTATCGAGGCGCGCGCGGGCGCGCCGCCGCGCTCAGGTGAGCCCGGTGAGCACGCCGGGGTATCGGGGATCGCCGAACCCGGTGGCCGCGATCCCGAACATGTTGAGGAACGCGGCGTAGAGCGCGTTGTGCGGGTCGCCCTTGTTGACGACGTAGCGCCCGGGGCGGAGCGCGCCGTTGCCCTTCCCCGCCAGGACGTAGGGGAGGTCGCGCCGGTTGTGCACCTGCCCCGCCGACAGCTCGTTCACCCAAAACACGACGGACCCGTCGAGCAGCGTCTGGCCGTCGGCGTCGGTCACGGCGGCCAGCTTGTCGAGCAGGTCGGAGAAGCGCTGCGCGTACCAGGTGTTGATCTGGGTGAGCTGGGGCGCGTCGTTGACGTCGTCGTGCGACATCTTGTGGTGCTCGCCGGTGATCATGAGCTCGGAGTGCACGACCGTGCTCTCCGCCGTGGACCACTGGACCGTCGCGACGCGCGTGAGGTCGCAGGCGAGGGCGAGCTGCAGGATGCCGAGCTGCGCGGCGCCGATCGTCGGGAAGTCGCCGACGCAGGTCGCGGGCCGCGCGTCCTGGAGGCACGCGTAGGGCTTGAGGCTCACCATGGGGTCGGTGGGCGTGACGCCGCGGCAGGCGTCGGTGGTGCTGCCGGCCGTGAGGAGCTGCTTCTCGAGCTCGCGGATGGAGGTCGCGTGCGCGTCGAGCTTGGCCCGATCGGACGCGCCGAGCGTCGACGAGAGGCCCGTCAGATCGGCGAGCACGGCGTCGAGCACCGTCCCGCGCCGCTTCTGGGTCGCGAGGATCTGCGCCTGCGAGGCCTGCGTGTCGCCGAAGAGCGCCGCGAAGGCCCGCGAGGGATCGTCCTCGGGGATCACCGGGTCGCCCGAGGCGCGGTAGGCCATCTTCGTGACCATCGGCTCGAGGATCGTGCTCGTCGACTGGACGCCGAGCGACAGCGAGGTGAACCGCTGCCCCGCGCCGATCGACTTGGCGATGACCTGGTCGATCGACGGCCCGCCCGCGGTCCCGTCGATGATGTGGTCGGCGCGCCCCAGGCCCGAGGGCCCGATGATCATGGGCATGGCCGTGAGCATCGTGCCCATCGAGAGGTCGTGGGCGTTGCTGCCCGGCGAGTTGTAGGAGACCTCGTTCGAGAGCCCGCGCAGTACGAGGAGCTGGTCGCGGTGGGGCTCGAGGGGCGCGAGGATCGGCGAGAGCGTGAAGCTCGCGTCCGTGCCCGTGGGCGCCCAGCTGTCCATGATCGTGCCGTTGGCGCTGAAGAACACGATGAAGCGCTTGGCCACGCCCGCGGCGCGCGCGCGCCGCTTGACGGTCATGGCGTCGAGGAACGGGAGCGCGACGGCGATGCCGCCCGCGCCGCGCAGGAGCGTCCGCCGGCTGAGCGCCTTCACGGCGTCACCTCCAGCTCGGTGAACGCCGGCACCTGCGTCGCGGCGACGAGCAGCTCGATGATGTTCTGCTTGCTGGTCTGGAAGCCGGCCGCGAGGTGGTCGAGCGTCGGCTGGTCCTCGGGGGTCTCGAAGCGGCCGAAGCCGAAGCGGAAGAGCTGCTTGACGGCGCACGCCGCGACCTGCGGGCTCGAGGCGAGCTTCTGGGCCAGGGCCACGGCGCCGACGAACGGCCCGTCGACGTCCGTGCCCTTGAGCACGCCCGAGGCGTCGATCGCCTGCCCGCCCTCGGTGTCGCGCCAGCGCCCGATGCCGTCGTAGTTCTCGAAGGAGAGGCCGATGGGATCCATGAACGTGTGGCAGGCGGCGCACACCGCCGACGAGTCGTGCTCGGCGAAGCGCTGCCGCGCCGTCGTGTTCGGCGTGATGACGGGCGGCGTGATGTTCACGTTCGCCGGCGGCGGCGGCACGCTGCCGCACAGGATGTCCTCGAAGACGAACTTGCCGCGGTGGACGGGATCGGTGGAGTCGGCCTTGGCGAAGGTCGCGAGCACGGCCGGCTGCGTGAGCAGCCCGGCGCGCTGCTTGGGGTCGAGCATCAGCTTGCCGTCGGCCGCGGGCGCGCCCGCGCCGTAGAGGGGCGCCACCTCGGCGGGCACGTACGTGTACGGCGCCGTCAGCAGCGTGCGGAGATCGCCCGGCCCCGCGAAGATCGTCCGCACCACGAACGACTGCGTCTCGAGCAGCATCGCCGCGCCCAGCGTCGGCGTGAAGTCCGGGAAGGCGGTCTTGTCCTTCTGCAGGCTGGCCAGGTTCACGAGGTGCAGCCACTCGGTGAAGAACTGGGCGATGCGATCCGTGACGGCGCCGTTCGTCGAGGCGAGCAGCCGCCGCGCCTGCGCCTCGAGCGCGGCGGGCGCGCGCAGCTGGTCGGCCGCGGCCGCGGCGAAGAGCGCGTCGTCGGGCATCGAGCCGAGCAGGAAGTACGACAGCCGCGAGGCGATCTCCCACGACGTCAGGGGGACGACCGCCCCGCCCGCCGCCGGCGCGCCGTGCTCGACGCGGTAGAGGAAGTGCGGGGACGTCAGCATCGCCTCGAGGACCGTCTGCACGCTGGTCGGCACGTCGAAGTCGCCCCGGGCCTTCGCGTAGATCGCGTCGAGGGCGTCGACCTCGGCGCCCGTGAGGGGCCGCCGCCACGCCCGCTGACCGAAGCGCGCCAGGAAGGCGCGCACGCAGGCGTCGCCGGCCGCCGCGGGATCGCAGCCCATGAGCCCGACCAGGTCCTTCGTGGCGTTCGCCGCCAGCGCCTCCGCCGCCACGAGGTACTGCTGGGCGAGGTTCGTGCCCACGTTCTGCGTGTCGGCGTTGTTCGTGAAGCCCTCGGCGAGGACGTCGGGCTCGAACCCGAGCGCCGGCTGCGTCGTGTCCCCCAGCAGATCGCGGACCGTGTTGTCGTACTCCGTGCGCGTGAGCCGCCGCAGCGGCGACCGGCCCGGCACGAGCGGCGCCGCCA
>DASZWW010000331.1:0-1561 GCA_035546175.1 Polyangia bacterium | reverse complement strand
CGCCCGCCACGGGTGGCGCGCCCGGCGCGGGCGGCGCGCCCGGCGCGGGCGGGTCGCTGGGCGCGGCGGGCGCGATCGCCACCACGTGGTGCGGGCGCGGCCTCGACGTCGCGGGCGCCAAGCCGGCGGACGGCTTCTGCCTCAAGCAGTACGCGCTCGTCCCCGAGGCGCGCGGCCTCGCCTTCGCGCCCAACGGCGACCTGTTCGTGGCGTCGCCCTCCGAGCCGGCGCCCGGCGGCGCCAGCGGCGGCGCGGCGGCGATCTTCCTGCTCACCGACGACGACCACGACGGCGTCGCCGAGCTGCACCCCTTCCTCGAGGCGCTCGACGCCGCGGGCACGCGGCCCACGGAGGTGCACGGGCTCGCCCTCGGGGGTGGCTACCTCTATTTCACGACGAAGGCGACGGTCTGGCGCATCCCGTACGCCGACGGCCAGCGCACGGCCAACGGCTACCCCGAGGACCTCCGCCTTCCGGCGACCTACGGCACGGGGGGCCGCTGGACGCACGGGCTCGCGCGCTCGGCGGGCGGGACCCTCTACACCTCGCGGGGCGGCTACGCGACCTGCGGCAGCGCCACGCCCCCCGGCGACATCGGCTCGATCGGCGCGGACGGCGCGCTCACCATGGTGGCCACGGGCTTCCGCAACCCGATGTACCTGCGCTGCCACCGCACCGCCGAGGTCTGCGCCGCGATGGAGCTGGGCGAGGATCTGGAGTCGGGCGCCGTCGAGAAGATGCTCGCGCTGCGGCCGAGCACGGACTACGGCTTCCCGTGCTGCCAGTCGAAGGGGCGGCAGTCGACGAGCACGACGCTCATGATGTCGTGCGCCGACGTCGCGAAAGAGGACGCGTCGTTCCCGCTCTCGGACACGCCGTTCGGGTTCGACTGGGAGCCGGGGCAGTGGGGCGCGCCGTTCACCAACGCCGTGTTCGTGGCGCTGCACGGCAGCGCGTACTCGAGCCCGCCCTGGCAGGGCGCGGCGATCGTCTACGCGCCGACCGATCCGACCACGCACATGCCCGTGCAGGACTGGACGCCGTTCCAGGGCGGGTGGGCGCCGCAGGGGACGATCCTCGATCGCCCGAGCGACGTCGCCTTCTCGAAGGACGGGCGCATGTTCATCGCCGACGACATGAGCGGCAACGTCTTCTGGATGGCGCCGCTCGCGCTCGCGGCTCACTAGCCGGTCGCGCGCGCGGCCGCTCGGATCGTTGCATTCGTCGAACGGTCCGTGCGGCGCTTCAGGGCCGGCCGTCCCTAGAATCCGCCGCCATGTCGAAGCCTACGAATTCGTATATGCTGCCCGCCATGGGCTCGAGAAACCTAGTTCGATTCGCTGGTTACCTCGCCTGTGCGGGCGCCGCGCTCGCGGCGCCGCTCGGGTGCTCGAGCGGCAGCGGCGGCACGGGAACCGGCGGCGTGCCGGGCTCGGGCACGGCCGGCTCGACGGGGACGGCGGGCTCGACGTCGTCGGGCGCTGGTGGCGCTGGAAACACCGCCGGGACGGCGGGCTCGACCGGCGCCGGCGGCTCGACGGGGATGGCGGGCGCGACGGGG
>DASZWW010000330.1:0-2846 GCA_035546175.1 Polyangia bacterium | reverse complement strand
GTCGACGCCGGCGTCCCCATCGCCCTCGGGCGGCGCGGGCTCGAGCGGCGCGCTCGCCGCCGGCGGCGCCGCCGGCGAATCGGGCGCCGCCGTCGTCAAGCCGTACCGGCCGCCGCCCGACTCCGGCATCCTCTTCCTCGACCTGCAGGGCGGCGCGCCCCGCGCGCCCTGACGCCGGCGTGGCTCTCTCCGTCGCCCGGCACGTCGTGAGGCCCGTCGTCCGCCCCCTCGTGGCGGCCTTCGCCTTCCTCACGCGGGTCCCCGTGTGGTCGGGGCCGCTGCGCGACGAGGACCTCGGCCGCTCGGTGAGCTTCTTCCCCGTCGTCGGGCTCGTGCTCGGGCTCGGGCTCACGGGGCTGGCCTCGCTGCTCGCCGGCGTGCTGCCGCCGACGCTCGCGGCCGTGCTGCTCGTGGCCTTGCTCGCGGCCCTCACGGGCGGCCTGCACCTCGACGGCGTCGCCGACGTGTTCGACGCCCTGGGCGGCGGCCGAGGCGACCGGCAACGGATGCTCGACATCATGAAGGACAGCCGCATCGGCGCGCACGGCGCCGCCGCGCTCGTCCTCGTGCTGCTCGCGAAGGTGGCCGCCGCCGCCGAGCTCGTCGCGCGCCGCGACCTCGCGGGCCTGCTCGTCTTCCCGGCGATCGCGCGCTGGTCCGTGACGCCGGCGATCGTCTTCCACCCCTACGCGCGCGATGAGGGCACGGGCCGCGCCTTCAACGGCGAGGCGAGGCCGCGAGAGGTGATCGTCGCGACGGCGCTCCTGGCCCTGGCGCTGGCCGCCGTCGGCCCGCGGCTCTTCGTGCCGGCGGCGGGCGCGCTGGCCGCGGCCACCCTCTTCGCCCTCTGGCTGCGCCGGCGCCTGGGCGGGCTCACGGGCGACGTTTACGGCGCGTCGATCGAGATCGCGGAGCTCGTCGCGCTCACGATCATGGGCACGCTCCGCTGAGAGGGGACGAGCCGCACAATCCGCGCTCGCGCGCTTCGCGCGAGCGCGGATTGACGCCCTCGCGAACGGGCGTTACCGTCGGGCACCTGCATGGCCGAACCCATCGTCCACATCGAATTCGCGAGCTCCGACTTCGGGCGCACCGCGGCCTTCTACGGCGAGCTCTTCGGCTGGCAGACGCAGCAGAACGCGACGGCGAGCTACATGAAGTTCGACGGCGCCGACGGCCCCAGCGGCGGCTGGGTGCGCGCCGACATGGTGCAGAGCCCCGGGCCCATCCCGTACCTCGTCGTGTCCGATCTCCAGGGGACGATCGACAAGGTCGAGCGGGCCGGCGGCCGCATCATCGCCCGCCGCATGCCCTTCGCGGGCGGCGGCGAGGTCGGCCTGGTCGCCGACCCCGACGGCAACGTCCTCGGCCTCTGGATGCGCAAGAGGCCCGAGGGCAAGGCCGAGGCCAAGCCGGAGCCCAGGCTCGAGGTCAAGGCGGCGCCCAAGGCCGCCCCCGCCAAGCCGGCCAAGCCCGCGCCCAAGACGGCCGAGCGCAAGCCCGCCAAGCCCGCCAAGCGCAAGTAGCGCCGCGCCCCGCGCGCGCGACCCTCACAGCCAGCGGCGCAAGGCGTAGGCCGCGCGCTCGAGCAGGCGCACGAACCAGGAGCGCTTCACGAACGCGTCGAGCTTGAGCTCGGTGCTCGCGGCCATGTCCTCCTCGAGCATGGCCACCGCGGCGGCGTTGGTCTCCGCGTCGAGGATGTTGACGACCAGCTCGAGGTTGTAGGCGAGGGACCGGTGGTCGAGGTTGTAGCTGCCGATCGACACGAAGGCGTCGTCGACGGCGAGGAGCTTCGTGTGGATGAACGCCGGGCTCCGCCAGATGCGCACGCCCGCGCGCAGCAGCCGCTCGAAGACGGCGCGCGCGGCGAGGTCGATGACGCGCGAGTCGGAGACCCGGGGCACGAGCAAGCGGACGTCGAGCCCGCGCGCGACGCTGGCCGCGAGCGCCCTCAGGATCCCGCGATCCGGGACGAAGTACGGGTTGGCGAGCACGATGCGCGTGCGGCTCTCGCGCGCCGCGTGCAGGCCGGCGCGGCGGATCGCGAAGCGGTCGCGCAGCTCGCTGTTGTGGACGACGGCCACGCGCGCGTCGCCCGCCGCCGGCAGCTTGCCGAGGCCCTCGGGGGCGAGGCGGGCCCGCCGCCGCGCGCGGCGGTTCCAGGTGGCGAGGAAGGTCGCCTCGATCGTCGCGACGACCGGCCCCTCGAGGCGCACGGCCGCGTCGTGCCACCCGCCGCCGCCCGCCTCGGCCTCGAGCCACTCGTCCGAGATGTTGAGGCCGCCCGTGAAGGCGACGGCGCCGTCGCACACCAGCACCTTGCGGTGGTTGCGCCGCCACAGGTTCCAGAAGCGCGTGCTGCCGAAGCGCGGGCGGTGATAGGCGATCGTGTGCACGCCCCCGGCGCGGAGCGCCTCGAAGAACGCGGCCGGCGTGTCCCGGCAGCCGACGTAGTCGTAGAGCAGCCGCACGGCCACGCCGCGCGCGGAGGCCCCGACGAGGGCGGCGGCGAAGCGCCGCCCGATCGTGTCGTCGCTGAAGATGTACATCTCGAGCGAGACCCGGGCGCGGGCGGCCTCGATGGCGTCGAGCCAGGCGGGGAAGGCCTCGCGGCCGTTGCGGAGCAGCCGTACGGAGTTTCCTCCGACGAGCGTCTCGGGGTCCTCGATGTAGCGTGGTCCGGGGATCATTGACCGAGCCCTTGCGAGCGCGTAAGGTTCCCGCCGCCGTGGGCCGAGAAGAGCATATAGAGTTTCAGGGACGCGTCGTCGAGGTGTTGCCGGCGGGCAACTTCCGCATCGAGCTCGAGAACGGACACCAGGTCCTCGCGCACCTCGGCGGCA
>DASZWW010000329.1:0-3892 GCA_035546175.1 Polyangia bacterium | reverse complement strand
GGCCTGCGCCCGCCGCCTCCCCGCGCGCCCCCGCCCCTGCCGCGAGCGCCATCCCGAAGGAGCGGCCGTCCGTCGACGGCACGGGCACGATCGAGATGGAGGCCCTGCCCGCCGTGGGCTCGATCGACCAGGCGTTCGATCAGCTGCTCGGTCAGCCCGCGCCGGCCGCCGCGACGGGCGGCGTCTCGACGGAGAGCGATCTGCGCGCCGTGATGGCCACCTTCGAGGCCCTCGCCGTGGGCCACTCGGCCGAGGTGCGCAGCCTCATGATGGAGGTCCGCTGGGGAGAGGCGCAGACGAGCTGGTTCGAGCTCGCGCGCCCGGCGCTCAAGTCGCTGCGGGCGATGTCGGGGCAGGTCGGACACGACGCGCTCACGGCCGCCCTCGACGGCTTCGGCGCCGCGATCGACGAGCTGCTGCGCCCGGGCGCGCCGCCCACGCTCGGGCCCGCGCACCGTGACAAGCTGCTCGCCGCCTACGCGCCGCTCGTGACGGCGCTGCCCGCCGCCTTCGAGCTCCAGGGCGAGCGCGACCGGCGCGAGCCGATCGTGGTGCGCGCGCTGCTCGCGCAGGTCCCGGGCCTCGAGCCGCTCATGGTCGACAAGCTCATGGCCGCGGGGCTCACGCGCCTCGAGGCGCTGTTCCAGGCGCGCGCCGACGAGCTCGCCGCCGTGAGCGGCCTCCCCGGCGAGGTCGCGTCGGCGATCGTCGCGCGCGTGCAGGCGTGGAAGCGCGCCACGCCCGCGGCGCTCGCGACGCCCGACCGGGCGGCGACGGCGCGCGAGCTCGGCGCCCTCGTCGAGGCCCTCGAGGCCCAGCACGCCGCCTTCGAGGAGGCCTCGCGCGGCTGGTCGGAGGGCGACCGCCAGGCCAAGCGGCGGCTGCGGCGCGAGCGCGAGACGACCTCCTCGCAGATCACGATCGTGCTGGCGCGCCTCGGCGAGGTCGACCTCGCCCTCGCGCTCGAGCGGTGCTCCTTCGCGCGGCGGCTCGAGGAGCTCGGGCGGCTCCTCACCCGCCTGCCGCGCGCCGCCGCGGCGGCCGACACGCAGGCTCGAAAGTCCGAGAGGGAAGTCCAGTCCGGCGCGCACGCGGCGCCCTGACGAGAGGAACGAACATGGCCGAGCTGACAAGGGATCAGGTCCTCCAAAAAGCGAAGCGGGGCGAGAAGCTCGAGCGCGCCGACCTCAAGGGCGTCGACCTCTCGAAGGCTGCGCTGGCCGGGGCAGCGTTCTCGCGCGCCGACCTCGACGGCGCCAACCTCGAGAGCGCCGTCCTGCGCAAGGCGGCCTTCAAGAACGCGAGCCTGCGCGAGGCCTACCTGGCGGGCGCCGACCTCCAGGAGGCGAACCTCGAGAACGCCGACCTCGAGGGCGCGAAGCTCGATCGCGCCAACCTGGCGGGCGCGAACCTCGCGCGCGCCAACCTCGAGGGCGCGAGCCTGGCGGGCGCGAACCTGGCGGGCGCGCGCCTGCCCAACGCCCAGCTCGGCTCGGCGAACCTCACGGGCGCCGACCTGCGCGGCGCCGTCCTCGCGCACGCGCTCTTCGAGGAGGCGTCGCTCGGCGGCGTCAAGGCGGCGGAGGCCGACTTCCGCAGCGCGAACCTCCGCGGCGCCATGCTCACCGAGGGCGACTTCTCGCGCGCGAGCTTCGTCGACGCGAGCCTCGTCGAGTGCAAGGGCGCGCGCGCCAGGCTCGCGGGGGCCGTGCTCACGAAGGCCGACCTCGCGCGCGCCGATCTGCGCCAGGCCGATCTCAGCGACGTCGACGCGCGCCACGCGAACATGGCCGAGGCGAAGCTGGCGGGGGCCAAGCTCACGGGCGCCAAGGTCGCGGGCCTCGTGGGCACGGGCGCGCCCGTGGCCGACGTGCAGGTGGCCTGGCTCGACACGAGCGAGGCGGGCGACGGCACGGGGCGCATCAGCAACGGCGAGATCCCCTCGCGCCTCTCGGGCCTGGGCGCCAGGCCGAACGCCACGGCGCCCGCGGCGCGGCGCTACTTCGGGCGCGGGGACGTCCTGCGCAACGCGACGCTGACCTTCGAGCCCGACGCGCGCGTGGAGATCGACAGCCTCTTCGAGAACTGCACCATCCAGCTCGGCGAGGGCACGGAGCTCGTCGTGGGCCAGGCGGGCGTGCTCGCCGACTGCAACATCGCGGGCGGCGGCTCGATCACCATCAACGGGCAGTTCTTCGAGCGGCAGAGCCCCGGCATCGTGGGGCCGCGCGAGCTCATCGTCAGCCGCGAGGGCGCGCTCGTCTCGTCGATCGAGCAGAGCGCGGAGACGACGCGCTTCCGGTTCGAGCGCGGCAGCCGGCTGCGCGTGAAGATCGGGAAGGGCAAGGGCGGCAACCGTGACACCTCGGTTCAGAAAGGCGGATGAGACATGAGCGAGACCAAGAAGACCCTCATCGAGGAAGGGACCGAGTTCAAGGGGACGCTCACGTCGAGCTGCCCCATCGTCGTCATGGGCCGCGTCGAGGGCGACATGAAGGGCCCCTCGGTCGAGGTCACGGAGACGGGCGTGCTGTCGGGCAAGGCCAAGGTCACGGAGCTGCGCTCGCGCGGTGAGCTCGCGGGCGAGTTCGACGCCGACGTCGTCGAGCTCTCGGGCCGCGTGCGCGACAAGAGCGTCATCCGCGCGCAGTCGCTCGAGGTGAGCCTGTCGCGCGAGGGCGGCCGCATCGAGATGGTCTTCGGCGACTGCGAGCTCGCCGTGGGCGAGGCCCCGGACAAGGCCAGGGCCGTGCGCGAGGCGACGGCGAAGCCGAAGGAGGCCAAGGACGCCAAGGCGGCGCCCGCGCCCGAGGCGGCGGGCGGCGGCGAGGTCTCGGCCGAGGCCGACATGAGCGCCAGCGCGCGCCTGCGCCGCGGCAAGCCCGCCGACGCCGCGAGCCAGCCCGAGAGCGCGTAGCTGAGCGACCGCGCCCGCAGCGGCGAGCCGGTCACGAGCGGCCGGGCGGCCCGCGTGCCCGCGTGAGCGCCTCCTCGCCGTCGAGGACGCGGCGCCGGAATACAGCCGGCCGGCGGGCGGTTTTGCCCGATGGAGGCGGAGGTGCGCCAGAGGCGAAACGTTCCCGGCCCGTTCGAGCGGGCCCTCGAGTGGGCCGCCGTGATGGTCGGCCTCCTCTGGCTCTACGTCAACGCGCGCCGGCGGCTCGGCGACTGACTCGCGCGCCGTCCGTCGGCGCGGGCGCCCGTCAGTACGGGTCGGGCCAGCCGGCGGCCTTGGCGAAGGCGCCGTAGTGCCCGAGGACGGCGTTCACGTAGCCCTGCGCGCGCGCGTTGAACGTCGCGCACCCGGTGACGGCGTCGTCGCCCGAGTTGAACGCGCCCGCGGACATGAGCACGTACTGGGTGTCGGTGCAGCCGGGGTACTTCGCGCGGAGCTGCTTGAGGCTGCCGGTGATGCTCTTGACACCCTCGCCGAGGTTGAGCGTCGGGTTGAAGACTGACGTCGCCCACATCGCCGACGTCATGTCCATCGTCAGGTTGGGGTGGCCGTCGGGCAGCAGGGCCGCCGTCGCCTCGCCGCAGGCGGGCGTCACCTGGATGAGGCCGAACGACTTCGACTCGGCGTCCGTCCAGCCGGCGTGCGTGCCGCACGGGCTGTCGGGGCTGATGGAGAAGACCTGGAAGCTCGACTCCTGCGCGACCTGCGCCTTGACCATCATCGGGTCGGGGTGGCCGTACCGCGCGGAGACCTCGAGGAGCGTGCAGTCGTAGGCGTCGTTGCGCGTGCTGTTCGTCTTCAGGGGATCGGCGGCCGCCGTGCACGCCGCGCCCGAGTCGGCGTGGGCGTCCACGGGCGAGGTCGTCGCGGCGTCGTGGCTCGAGCCCGCGGCGCCCGAACCGGCGCCGCCGTCCATCGCGGCCGGCGGGGAGCCCG
>DASZWW010000328.1:0-6122 GCA_035546175.1 Polyangia bacterium | reverse complement strand
AGCAGCGGCGGCGGCGGCGCGGCGGGCATGGCGCTCGATGCCGGCGGCGACGTGATGCCCGACGCGCCGGGCGAGGCCTCCGCGGGCGACGCGCCCGCCGCGTGCACGACGCAGGGCACGGAGCTCTGCGAGGACTTCGAGCGGGGCGTCATCGATCCGAAGATCTGGACGCAGCACGCGACGACGGGCACGTCGCTCTCCGTCGACGGTATGCACGTCCACGGGGGCACGCACGCGCTGCACGTCAAGATGGTCGCGGGCGGGCAGGGGACGGCGCAGATCGCCGACGCCGTGACGTTCCCCGCGAAGAACAACACGTTCTACACGCGGGCCTGGATCTACTTCAGCCCCGACCTGCCGGCCGACCACATGGGCGGGTACCACATGGCCTACTTGCTCGCCACGGGGAACAACGACCTCGGCTTCGTCGAGGCCGGGCTCGGCTCCGCGGGGAACAAGCAATACCTCGGCTACTCGGAGTATTACGGCGACGGGCCCGACGTCCATCAGCACGGGCCGACGTTCACCGAGTTCGGCCCTGACTCGCCCACGATGATCGTCCCGCAGCAGTGGATCTGCCTCGAGCTCATGCAGGGCGGCGACGCGACGACGACTCACCGGCGCGTCTGGGTCGACGGCAAGGAGCTGCCCGAGCAGGTGAGCGACTTCTCGGACCGCAAGCCGCCGCAGTTCTCGCTCATGTCGATCGGCGTCCTGCAGTACCACCAGACGCCGATCCTCACCGACGTGTGGGTGGACGACATCCGCGTGAGCAGCGCGCGGATCGGCTGCGACTGACGCGCTCAGCGGGGGTCGTGAGCGTCGACGCGACCGCTCGGGGGCCGAAGACGGGTGGAGCTCGCCGTCGCTTCCTCGAGGTCGAGGGAGCGGGGCGGCAAAGGTGACGGGAAAAACGGGCCGGGGAGGGCGCCCCTGGAACGCCGCGGCCCGGTGGGCCGGCCGCGGTGGGTGCAAAACGCCACGGTCCCGCGCCTTTCCTGGCCCGAGGAGCCGCCGCGGCCGTGTCTTTCGAATGAATACCTGGCGCGCCGATTGCTGTTCGACGTTTCGATGCGTTCTTCGGGAACCGTGCTCGCCTCGTACGACGACTTCGCGGCCGCGCTCGTGGCGGAGGGCATCGTCAAGGATCCGTGGGTCGACGGCGAGCCTCGGTTTCGAATGACGCCGGTGCTGCTCGATCGTCCCACCCAGGCGTCGCTCTACGCCGCGGCCGAGGCGGTCGCGGCCGTCCACGCCGCGGGCGCCGAGCTCTGCGCGCGGGAGCCCGCGCTCGTGGCGCGCCACTTCGACCTGCCCCCCAGCTACGAGCGCATGTGGCGGGCCAGCGCGCCCGCGTGGCACGGGATCGCCCGCGCGGACGTGTTCCTCACGGAGGACGGGCCGCGGGTCTGCGAGCTGAACTCCGACACGCCCAGCGGCGAGCCGGAGGCCGTGACGCTCAACCGCCTCGTCGACGGCGCGGGCGCGTGCGCCTTCGACGATCCCAACTGCCGCCTCGGCGACGCCGTGTTCGAGATGGTGCGGGCCGTCGCGCCGCCCGGCCCGCTGACGATCGGCCTCGTCTACCCCACGGAGATCACCGAGGACCTGTCCGTCATCGAGCTCTACGCGCGCTGGTTCGAGGCGCGCGGCGCGCGCGTCGTGCTCGGCTCGCCCTTCAACCTCCGGCCGGACGGGCGGGGCGGCGTGGCGATGTTCGGCGTGTCCTGCACCGTCGTCTGGCGGCACTACAAGACCGACTGGTGGGGCGAGCGACGCACGGTGTGGCGGTCCGAGGACGAGTACGCCGACGCGGCGCCGCTCAGCGAGCCGCTCGAGTGGCTCGCGGCCGGCGTCGCGCGCGGGCGCGTCGCCGTCGTGAATCCGTTCGGCGCCGTGCTCACGCAGAACAAGCGCATGATGGCGCTCCTCTGGGAGGAGCTGCCGCGGCTCCCCCGCTGGGCGCGCCGGCTCGTGAGGCGTTACCTGCCCCCCACGGCGCGGCTCGAGACGCTCGAGCGCGCCCGCCTCCGCGCCGAGCGCGCCCAGTGGGTCCTCAAGTCCGACTACGGCTGCGAGGGCGAGGAGGTCGTCATCGGCGCCGAGACGAGCGCCGCGGCGTGGGCGCGCGCGATCGACGACGCCATCCCGCGCCGCTGGATCGCGCAGCGTCGGTTCGTTCCGCTGCGGAACGCCGCCGGCGAGGTCGCGAACCACGGCGTCTACGTCGTGGGGGGGCGCGCCGCGGGGCTGTTCACGCGCCTGCAGATCGGCGCGACGGATCGCCGCGCGGTCACGGCGCCGACCATCGTCGATGGCGGCGTGACGCTCGCCCGCGCGAGGCGTTCATGAGCGGGCCTGGGCGTCCGTCCGCGCTCGGTGGCTGGTGGCGCGCGTCGCTGCGCGCGCGCTCGCTGCTCGACGTGCTGCGCGGGTTCTCGCCGGTCGTCCCCGTCGCCAGCGCGGGGCTGATCCTGAGCGGCTGCGGCGACGTCCTCTCTCAAGAGCCCACGGAGCCGGGCGCCGCGCTCGACGATCAGCGCAACCTCGGCTGGGACGTCGGCGCCGAGAACGAGCCCCTCGTGCTCGACGGCGCGCAGGCCTTCGACGTCGCGGCGAGCGCGCGCTGGCGCGAGGCCATGCCCAACCTGGCGACGAGCCTCGCGCCCGCCGGGGCCCGGTGGTGGCCGTACTACGCGCCGGCGTTGTTCCAGTCGCTCGAGGCGCCGCGGAGCGCCGGCCTGCGCTTCGAGATGTACCCGGTCTTCACGCCCGACATGGCGCTCGCCCACCGGCGCGGGGAGGCGTTGCTGTCGCTGCTCCTCGACGCGAACGGGTGCCGCTCGGACGTCGCGATCGTCCTCGATCTGCCGGGGCCGGAGTCCGTCGCCGTGGCGGCGGCGCTCGCGCCGTGCCTCGACCCGGTCTTCGTCTTCGACAACTGGCCGCACCCGCGCGGCGTCGTGCCCGCGCAGTCGACGCTCGGCGCGGCGCTGTACTTCTTGCCGTCGTTCGAGCGCGACCGCGGCGACCGCGTGCGCGCCGCGCGCGAGGCGCCGCCGATGTTCGTGCTCGACCGGCGGCGGCTCACGCCCTACGGCGACGATCCCACGCGCTTCGACAACCGTTACTTCGCGTCGCTGCCCCCGCGAGAGGCGCTCCAGGCCGCGGGGATCCGTCACGTCCTCTACGTCACCCCCGACGCGACCGTCACGCTGGAGTCCGACGATCTCAACGACGACCTCGTCACCCTCGCCGACGGCGGCGTGGACGTGCGCATGCTCGCGCTGTCGGACTTCTCGGAGACGCCGCTGCCGGGGTGGCCCGTCGATCCGTCGTGCCCCGGCGCCGCCGCGGCCCCCGTCGCGGGGCTCTACTTCGGCGGGTCGGCCGGCGCGCACGCCTGCTTCTCGTTCTGGTACGGCTGGCGGCTGCCGGCGCCGGGCGAGGTCGTGGCCTCGTTCCCGCGCGCGGGGCTACCGCCGCCGCTCTACGCGCGCTGCCACTTCCACCCGCTCGCGCGTCCGACGTTCGCCGCGGCGGCGCACTCGGGCGGCTGGAGGACCGGCGTGTTCGGCCACTCGCGCAGCGGCTCTCTCGGCCGCATCCACTCCGGCTCCTGGGGTTGAGGACCTAGGGCGCACGGCCTAGGGGGCCGGCCGCGCGCAAACACACCTCAAGTGGTCGAACGCGCAAGGCAAAAATGACGAACGGCGAGGTGCACGGGCGCTCTGACGAACGCACGGCCGTCGAGCCCCGAATTGGGGAACACGGATGTACGTGTTCTCGACCAAAGGTAGGACCGCTCCACGTCGCGGATGGATCGCGCGCGTCATCGCGCCGTCGGCCGCCCCAGCCAAAGGCCTCGCCATGAACATCGCCTGGACTCGTTCGAACGCGCTCGCGACCCTCGTCTCGCTCGTCGTCGCGTGGGGGGGAGGGGCTTGCGGATCCTCGTCGCCCGCCTCGAAGAACGGCGGCGCCGGCTCCTCGGGCGCCTCCGGCGACACGGGAGCCACGGGCACCGCGGGCGCCGCGGGCGGCGCCACCTCCAGCACCGGCGGGAGCACGGGCGCCACCGGATGCCCCAAGAGCGCGCTCACGATCCTCTTCAACCCGATGTACTCGGCCTACGACGGCGTCCACATGTTCCAGCTCCCCGCGGTGGTCAACGGCATCGATCCCAGCCAGGTGGACATCGAGTGGAGCGCGTCGGACCCGTCGATGGTGGCGCTCGAGACCGATCCGACGACCGGCGGCGTGATGATCACGATGCAGAAGGCCGGCAACACGAACATCATCGCGTCGGCCGGCAGCCTCTGCGGGATCGCGCCGCTGTCGATCACCGCGGCGACGCCCGACGACTGGATGGCGGGCAGCGATCGCTACAACAACGGCGTCGTGCTCACCCGGCTGCCCATCGGGGGCGGGATGCGCCAGGCCATGGACGCCGGCGCCGACGGCGGCATCCAAGCCAAGTGCACCGATTGCCACGGCGACACGGCGTCGGGGCCCTTCAAGACCGTCCAGCACACGCCCGAGCAGACGGGCGGCTTCAGCGACGACGACCTCGTCAACATCTTCCAGAACGGCGTGGTGCCGAAGGGCGGCTACTTCGACACGTCGATCGTCTCGTACCAGGTCTGGCAGACCTTTCACAAGTGGGACGTCGGCGACTCGGCCAAGGGCCTCGTCGTCTACCTGCGCTCGCTCACGCCGGCCGCGCAGACGGGCGCCGCGAACTTCGGCGGGCGCTTCGACGGCGGCGTGCGCGACGGCGGCGGCCGCGGCGGGATGGGCGGCGGCAGGCGCGACGCGGCGGTCGGGCAGTAGCGCACGGACGACCTCGATCTCGGTCCATGAACCGGCGCGCTTGGGTCCTGGCGCTCGTGCTGGCGGTCGCCGCGTGCGGCCGCCTCAAAGGCGAGACCCCGGACGCCGCGGCGCCGGAGGAGCTCGACGGCGCCACGTCGCGCTCCTCGTCGGACGCCGCCGATGCCGCCCCGGCGGCCGGCGCCGACGGGGCGCTCCGCCTGCCGGCGTCCTGCGACGGCGCCACGACGCCGCCCGTGTCGCTCGTCTGCACGGCGCTCTACGCCGACATCGAGAGCAAGGCGCTGGCGCCGGGCGTCGAGGCCTATGCGCCCGCCGTGCCGCTGTGGTCCGACGGCGCCTCGAAGCAGCGATGGATCGCGCTGCCGCCCGGGACGAAGATCGACAACACGAACGCCGACGAGTGGATCTTCCCGGTGGGGACGAAGGTGTGGAAGGAGTTCTCCAAGGACGGCAAGCGCGTCGAGACCCGGCTCTGGCAGAAGGTCAGCGCCGCGTACTGGGTGAACGCGACGTACGCGTGGAACGCCGACGAGTCGGCGGCGACGCGCTCCGACGGCGGCGACATCCCGTGGGACGGCGGCACGTACCACATCCCGACCAACGACGAGTGCCAGAAGTGCCACCGCGGCCGCACCGATCACATCCTCGGCTTCGATCAGGCGCTGCTCGGGATGGCGGGCGCGCAGGGGATGACGCTCGGTCGGCTCGTCGCCGAGGGGCGCCTGACGTCTCCGCCGAAGACGACGACGCTGGTCATCGGCGACGACGGGACGGCCCTGGCGGCGCCCGCGCTCGCGTGGCTGCACGTCAACTGCGGCACCACCTGCCACAATCGCAACTCGAACGCGACGGCCTGGTCGACCGGGATGTTCCTGCGCCTCGATCCGACGATGCTCGACGGGCGTTCGGTCAAGGGGTTCGACACGCTGACGACGACGATCGGGGTCGCCGTCACCTCGCCGAGCTGGCCGGGCCGCACGAGGATCGTCCCGCGCGATCCGGCGCGGAGCCTGCTCTACCAGCTCATCTCCCACCGCGGGACGGGGAACCAGATGCCGCCCATCGCGACCAGCGTCGTCGACGAGGCGGACATCCCGCTCGTCGAGGCGTGGATCGAGCAGCTGCCGCCCACGCCGACCGACGACGGCGGCGCGCGCGATGGCGGCGAGCGCGGCGACGCGGGCGCCGAGGTCCGCCAGCCCGAGGGCCCGGGGCTCGACGGCGCGGTCCCCGAGGACTCGGCGCAGAACGGCTCCGCCGACGCGGGCGCGCCTGCCGACGCGAGC
>DASZWW010000327.1:0-7591 GCA_035546175.1 Polyangia bacterium | reverse complement strand
CCCGTTCGAGGCGTTGAACCCGTTCGTCGAGTTGAACCCGTTCGTCGAGTTGAACCCGTTGATCGAGTTGAGCCCGTTGATCGACCCGAGGCCGTTCGTCGAGTTCAGCCCGTTCGTGGCGTTCAGGCCGTTCGTCGAGTTCAGCCCGTTCGTGGCGTTCAGGCCGTTCGTCGAGTTCAGCCCGTTGATGCTGCCCAGGCCGTTCAGGGTCGGCAGGCCGTTGTCCGTGTCGAGGTCGGCGCTCTGCGTCGCAGGCCCTTCCTCGCCGCCGGGCTCTCCGCCCTGCGGGAGGCTCTGGCAGCCCACGAGCACCGACGTCAATCCCAGCGACGCCCCGATCCACCCGATCCTGCGCAACGTCATTTTGTCCATCGACTGCTCCTTCGGTAGCCCGGCCGACTCGGAGAGTCCCGTTGGCTTTGCGTCACCCGGTCGCCCGAGTTTTGCTTTTTCGAGAGTTGAGGTAACCGACCTGGCCAGCATCAAAGCAGTAATCGTGCCCACACAAATTGCTAGCAGAATCGCGCTTGCCGATTTGCTCGAGGCCCGTGATCGTTGTCGCAGGTGGAACAACAGTTGACTGGCAAGCAACGGTGCAACCCGCGCATCGGCGCGGGGATCGGGGGCTCGAGGGACCGGTCCTTCCGCGGCGATCGACGCGCCCGGGCCGATGCCACACGTCATGAAATGGGCGCCGGCCTACCGGAGGTGTTTACGTCTCCCCGCGCGTCCGTGTAGGGTGCGCCTCACCAAAATTTAAATGTGAGCCGTTTTTGCTGCTCGTGCATCGCGAGTCGCAATCGGCACCAGGAGAGGCGCATGCGCAAGGGCCGGGCAGACACGTTCCCGTTCGTGAGCTCCGTCCGCGCGCGCGCCGTCGCGCTGGCGGCCGCGGCGCTCGCCGCCGCCGGTTGCAACGCCTGGCCGGGCGTCACGCTGGAAGAGCGGAGCCTCGTCAGCCCCAACGGCGCCGTCACGCAGGCCGGCGACGAGGCCCGCACGGGCTGGTACCCCGACCAGCCCGGCCTCGATCCGGCGATCGTGGGCGGCGCGAGCTTCGGGCGCCTGTTCAAGACGGCGCTCACGCTGACCCCCGGCGAGCAGGTGCTCGCGCAGCCGCTCGTCTACAACGGCAGAGTGTTCGTCGCGACGGAGGCGAACGACCTCTATCTGCTCGATCCCGTCACGGGCGCCATCACCAGCTCCCGCGCGCTGGGCGCCGCCTTCGACGCGACCCACCTGCCGAACGGTATGAGCTGCGGCGACATCACGCCGACCGTGGGCATCACGGGCACGCCCGTCATCGACACGAGCACCGCCACCGCGTACTTCTTCTCCAAGTCGAGCGCCGGCGTGTGGACGCTCCACGGCGTCGACGCGACGACGCTGGCCGAGCGCAGCGGCTTCCCCGTGACGATCGCGGGCGCGGCCCAGAACGAGCCGTCGCAGACCTTCAACGGCGCCTACCAGCACCAGCGCCCGGGGCTGCTGCTCATGAACGGCGTCGTCTACGGCGGCTTCGGCGCCCACTGCGACATCGGCCCGTACCAGGGCTGGATCGTCGGCGTGTCGACGAGCGGCCACATCACGGCCATGTTCTCGACGGAGAAGGGGACGGGCGCGGCGGGCCGCGGCGCCGGCGTCTGGATGTCGGGCGGCGGGCTCGCCTCCGACGGCGCGGGCAGCATCCTCTTCTCGACCGGCAACGGTTACAACGCCAACGTCTACCCGAGCCCCGTCCCCACGAACACCGATCCCGGCCCGCTCGACGAGTCGATCGTGCGCCTCACGGTGCAGGCCGACGGCACCCTCAAGACGACCGACTTCTTCGCGCCCTTCAACGCGGGCTCGCTCGGCGACTCGGACCTCGGCTCGGGGGGCGTCGTCTCGCTGCCCCCGCAGTTCGGCACGGCGAGCGTCCCGCGCCTGGCCATGGTCTCGGGCAAGGAGGGCTACTTCTACCTGCTCAACCGCGATCACCTCGGCGGCTACAAGCAAGGTCCCGCGGGCGGCGACGCCTACCTCGCGCGCGTCGCGCTCGGCGGCTCGACCTGGCAGCGCCCGGCCGCGTGGCCCGGCGACGGCGGGTACATGTACGTCATGACCAACGGCGGCGGGACGGGCAACCAGTTCAGCCTCCAGGCCCTCCAGTTCGGCACGGACGTGAACGGCGCGCCGACGGCGACGTACGTCGCGAAGTCGGCCGAGAATTTCGGCTCCTACTCCGGCTCGCCCATCGTCACCTCGAACGGCACGGCCTCGGGCTCGGCGCTCGTGTGGGCGGTCAACAACACGAGCGAGCTGCGCGCCTACGACGCCGTCCCCGCGAACGGCGCGCTCACGCTGCGCTTCCACGACGCGTACGGGAACGAGGCGAAGTTCACCACCGTCGGCGTCGGCGCGGGGCGCGTGTACGTGGGCTCGGGCGACGGCAACGTCATCGGGTACGGCTCGACGTCGCTGCCGCCGGTCTCGGGCGGTCCGGTCGACTTCGGGACGGTCGTCGTCGGCCAGAGCTCGACGGTGAACGTCACGCTCACGGCGAACCAGAACACGACCGTGCAGGGCGTCTCGACGACGAGCGCCGTCTACGCGGCGGGCGCGAGCACGCCGGCGCTTCCGAACGCCATGACGTCGGGCCAGACCATGACCCTCCCGGTGACGTTCACGCCCGCGGCTCCGGGCAACGTCTCCGCGAACCTCACGGTGACGACGTCGACGGGCACGGCGCTCCTGACGCTCACGGGCGTCGGGCAGGTGAGCGGCCCGCAGCTCGGGGCGGCGCCCCCGACGTTGAGCTTCGGCGGCGTCGCCACGGGCGCGTCGAAGTCGATGTCGGTCGTGCTGCAGAACACCGGCGACCAGGCGCTGACGTTCTCGAGCTCGACGCCGCCGGCGGCGCCGTTCTCGGCCACGGGCGTTCCGGGCGCGGGCACGACGCTCGCCGCGGGCGCGTCCGTGACGGTGTCGGTGACCTTCGCGCCGACCACCGACGGCACCTGGACGAGCTCGCTCGGCGTGAGCAGCGACGGCGGGACCGTCGCCGTCACGCTCACGGCCACCTCGGGCGCGCCTCCGCTGATGCAGATCACCCCGCTGTCGCTCGACTACGGCCAGGTCGCGACGGGCACGGCGGCCGTCCTCACCTTCCAAATCAAGAACGCCGGCGGCACCGACCTCACGATCACGAAGTCGAAGCCGCCCGCGCTCGGACCGTTCGTCTCGACGACGACCCTGTCCGAGGGCTCGCTCATCACCGCGGGCGCGACGGTCACGGAGAGCGTCACGTTCAACTCGGCCACGGCCGGGACCTTCGACGACGTCTGGGTCATCTCGGGCAACGACGGGTCGGGCACGCAGAACGTCGCCTTCGCGGCCACGGCCGTGGCGGCGCTGCCGCGGGCCGGCTGGGCGGCGAGCGCCTCGCAGTCGAGCGGCGACCTCCCCGCGAACGCGCTCGACGGCAACCTGGGGACGCGCTGGAGCACGGGCGCGGCGATGACGCCCGGCATGTGGTTCCAGGTCGACATGGGCGGACCGCAGACGATCGGCATCGTCTCCATGGACTCGGCCGGGAGCGCGGGCGACTACGCGCACGGCTACCAGATCGTCGTCTCGATGGACGGCGTGAGCTTCAGCGCCCCCGTGGCGTCGGGCTCGGGCACGGGCCAGGTCGTGACCGCCACCTTCGCGCCGCTCGTGACGCGCTTCGTGCGCGTCGTGAACACGCAGGCGGTGACGCCGAACTGGTGGTCGATCGCGGAGCTCAACATCTACGGCACGCCGGGCGGCACGCCCCCGCCCCCGCCGGCGGCGCCGGCGGGCTTGACGGCCGGCAACGCGACGAGCGCGACCGTCGACCTCGCGTGGACGGCGTCGGCGACGTCGGGCGTGACGTACAGCGTGTTCCGCGGGACGGCGTCGGGCTTCACGCCGGGCGCGGGCAACCAGGTCGCCTCGGGCCTGGCGGGCCTCTCGTACACGGACACGAACCTCGCCGGCTCGACGGCCTATTTCTACGTCGTCGAGGCGGTCGACGCGAACGGCGCGTCGGGGCCCTCGAACCAGGCGAGCGCGACGACGCAGGCGAGCCAGACCCTCACGGCGCTGCCGCGCGCGACCTGGGTGGCCTCGGCGCAGCCGGCGAGCGCGACCGACACGCCCGCCAAGGCCATCGACGGCCTCGCGAGCACGCGCTTCTCGACGGGCGCGGCGCAGGCGAGCGGGCAGTGGTTCCAGGTGGACATGGCCGAGGCCCAGTCGTTCAGCCGCATCGTGATGGACTCGACGGCGAGCCCGAACGACTACGCCCACGCGTATCAGGTGTTCCTGTCGAACGACGGCGCCGCCTGGGGCAACCCCATCGTGACCGGCACGGGCACGGGCGCCGTCATCACCGTGAACTTCGCGGCGCAGACGGCGCGCTTCATCCGCGTCGTGCAGACGAGCAACACGCCCGCGAGCTGGTGGTCGATCCACGAGCTCAACGTCTACGGCTCGGGCACGGCGCCGCCGCCCGCGCCCAGCCCGCCGACGGCGCTGGCGGCGACCGCCGTTTCGAGCTCGGCCGTCGACCTGTCGTGGGCCGCCTCGACGACGAGCGGCGTGACCTACTCCCTCTTCCGCTCGACCACGAGCGGCTTCACCGCCTCCGCCGCCAACCAGATCGCCGCCGGGATCTCCGCGCTCACGTACGCGGACGGCGGCCTCGCCGCCTCGACGACCTACTACTACCTCGCGCAGGCGAGCGGCGCCGGCGGCGCCTCGGCCTCGTCCAATCAGGCCACCGCCACGACGCAGGCCCCGCCTCCCTCGCCGAGCCCGCCCACGGCGCTGGCGGCGGCGGCCGCCTCGAGCTCGGCCGTCAACCTGTCGTGGACCGCCTCGACGACGAGCGGCGTGACCTACTCCCTCTTCCGCTCGACCACGAGCGGCTTCACCGCCTCCGCCGCCAACCAGATCGCCGCCGGGATCTCCGCGCTCACGTACGCGAACAGCGGCCTCGCCGCCTCGACGACTTACTACTACCTCGCGCAAGCCGTGGGCTCGACCGGCACGTCGGCCTCGTCGAACCAGGCCGGCGCGACGACGCAGACGACGGGCGGCGGACCGCAGCTCCTCCCGCGGGCGGGCTGGGTCGCGTCGGCGTCGGTCACGGGCGGCACCGACGTCGCCGCCCAGGCCATCGACGCGAGCACGGCGACGCGCTGGAGCACCGGCGTGGGCCAGGCGAGCGGGCAGTGGTGGCAGGTCGACATGCAGGCGGCGCAGACGTTCGACCAGCTCGTCGTCCTCTCGAACGCCGACTACGCGCGCAGCTACCAGGTGTTCGTCTCGAACGACGGCGCCGCCTGGGGCGCGGCCGTGGCGACGGGCAGGGGCGCGGGCGCGACGGCGTCGATCACCTTCGCGCCGCAGACGAGCCGCTTCGTGCGCGTCGTGCAGACGAGCTCGACGCCCGCGAGCTGGTGGTCGATCTACGACCTCAACGTCTGGAACAACCACGGCAACCCGCCGCCCGTGGCCTACGCGCGTACGAGCTGGCAAGCGAGCGCCTCGAGCACGGGCGGCACCGACACGCCCTCGAAGGCCATCGACACCGCCGCGGGGACGCGGTGGAGCTCGGGCGCCGGCCAGGCGCCGGGCCAGTGGTTCCAGATCGACATGGGCGTCGCGCAGCCGTTCGTCGAGCTCGTCATGGACTCGACGGGCAGCAACAACGACTACGCGCACGGCTACCAGGTCTTCGTCTCGAACGACGGCGCGAGCTGGGGCGCGGCCGTCGCGACCGGAGCGCCGTCGGGCCCCGTCGTCACCGTGAGCCTCGCGGCGACGCAGACGGCGCGCTTCGTGCGCGTCGTGCAGACGAGCGCGACGCCGGGCAGCTGGTGGTCGATGTACGACCTCAACGTCCTTCATTACTGACGACGACGACTGACGCGACGACGCGCGCGCTCGGCGGAGCGCGCGGGGGGAATCAGGTCGCGCCGCCGTTGGCGCGTCGTGACGCGGGCTCCAGCTTTCGGAGGCATCGGAAACCGAAAGCCCCGGGAGGATTCGCCATGAGCCTCGAGTCGAGCTGGACGCGCATCAAACTCGTCTTCGCGGTGGCCGTCGTCGTCGGTACGACGGGCGCGGTGACCAACTTCGTCGGTTGCGGAACGACCACGACTTACGCGACGACCGATCCTTACCTCTACACCGTCTACTACCCGGCCGACGTCGCGTACTCGACGGTCTACTGGACGGACGACTGGTACTACCCGAGCCTCTACGCGATCTACGGTCCCACGGCGCCCGCGCCCGTCACGAGCGGCGGAGCGGGATCGGTGGTCTCGACGGGCGGGACGGGCGGCGTCGTCGCCACGGGCGGCGCCGGCGGCAGCACCGTCGCCACGGGCGGCAACGGCGGCGGCGGCGCGGGCGGGACGGGCGGCGCGACGACGGGCGGCGTCCTCACGACGGCCGGCGACGCGATCCGAGCGCTCGCGCGCGGCGAGTCGGTCTGCCCGGGAGCGATCACGGTGGCGCCCAAGACGGCGCCCCCCGCCTGCACGGGCGGCACGTCGCGCGCCGGCGTGACGATCGTCTTCGACGGCTGTCAGACGCCCGGCGGCGCCACGCTCGACGGCATGGTCGACGTCTCGTCGACGCGCACGGCCTCGTCGCCGGACTGCAACGCCGGGACGACCATCACCCTGTCGCACACCACGACGATCACGAACCTGAGCTACACGAACGCCGCCGGCCAGCGGCTCATCATCCCCTCGCAGACGGGGATGGGCACGACGACGTACACGTTCGGGCAGACGCCGCCGACGGTGGCCCTCGGCTTCACGGGGCAGCTGCAGACGTTCGCGAGCGCCGGGAGCAACATCACCTCGGACCACAACTACACCGGGAACCTGACGTTCACGTTCGGCGGGGCCAACACGGGCTACCAGGTCGACGGCGGCGTCACGGTCATGGACAACCGCGCCGCCGGCTCGGGCTCGACGGTCACCGTCACCGGCCTCAAGCGCGTCACCACCTGCTGCCGCCCCGTGGGAGGCACGATCAGCCTCACCCAGGTGGGCCCGACGGGGCCGGGGAGCCACGTGTGGAGCTTCGGACCCGCTTGCGGCGAATCGACGATCGACGGCTCGGGCGCGACGTTGCCCGCGTGCATCTGAGAGGCGGCCCGAGCGCCGGCCGGCCTCGCGCGACGCGCGCGGCCGGCCCGGCGCCATTTCCCGTCCTCGTCCTCGCCCTCGTCCTGGCGGCCCTGGCCGGCGCCGCGGGCTGCGCCCACCACGCCAAGAGCGCGGCGGAGGGCATCGCCGCGAGCGTGCGCCAGTCGCAGGAGAGCACGCCGCACGAACAGCAGATCGCCTACGTCGCGAGCCAGCGCGCCGTCGAGGGCGCCATCTCCGTGCTCGACCGGCCCGAGCAGCGCGCGCAGCTGCAGAAGCTCGTCGACGCGGCCGTCGCCGAGGCGGTCGCGAGCGCGTTTCGCGTCGCCCTCGCCCCGGACGCCGTCGCGGAGGCCGGCGGCGGCGAGGGGCCGGGCGGCCGCGGCGCCGCGGCCATCCTCGCCGGCCAGATCGGGCGG
>DASZWW010000326.1:0-15814 GCA_035546175.1 Polyangia bacterium | reverse complement strand
CGCCTGCGCGGGGCCGGGGCTGGGCGTCGCGAGCGCCTCGCTGCTCGCGGGGGACCGCGCTCAACCGGGGGAGCGCGCCTGGCTCGCCGCCGCGCTGGGGCTCGACGCCGCCGTCGCGCTCGGCCGCTCGTGGGCGCTCCGCCTCGGCGCCGACGGCGTCGTCCCCGTCACGCGCTACCGCTTCACCGTCGAGGGCGGCGGCGCGCTCTTCCGCCAGAGCGCCGTCGCGGGCGTCGCCCGCGCCGCCGTCGAGCTGCGCCTCGGCGGGCCCTAGCGCCTAGGGCGAGAGGAACGGGAGGATCTCGCCCGTCTTCTGCCACATGGCGTCCGTATAGACGTCCGAGGTCTTGGGCGTGCCCGGCGAGTACGCGAAGAAGTCCGGCGGGAGCGCCACCCGCGCGCCGTACCCGGGGTGCGTCGTCTCGGCCCACTCGGCCTGCGGCACGCCCAGGGCCAGCATGATCGTCGTGAGCCACTGGTTGTAGACGAGGCCCGTCCAGATGAGGTCGCTCTCGTTGCCCGTGCCCGAGTCGCCGCCCCAGCGGTAGGCGAGGTTGCGGTAGTCGCAGTAGCTCCCCGTCTTGAGGGCGCCGCCCGCCGAGCCCGCCATCACGACGGGCATCGAGAAGGCCCAGTGCGTGACCTGCCCGCACTCCTGCCCCCACGCGACGAGCGAGTGGTCGAGGGCCGTGCCGCCCATCCCGTCGCTCATGGCGTCGAGGCGCCCCACGAGGTCGAGGTACACGCGCGAGAAGAAGACCTGGTTGAACTGCCTGATGAGGTCCTGTCCCGCCGCGGCCTTCGCGGCGGTGTGCGCGACGTTGTTGTGCCAGTCCTCGCCCTGCGCGGGCCGGGGCGTGAACGTCAGCGCCTGGTTGTTCTCGTCGATCGAGAAGGTCACGACGCGCGTCGCGCCGCAGCTCATGGCCACGGCGACGATCTGGTTCATCATCTGGAAGAACTGCACGTTCTTCTCGGGCACGCCGTCCATCGGGCGCAGGCTCAGGTTGTCGGGGCTCGGCCGCGGCGGGACCATGCAGCCGCTCGCCAGGTTGGCCTCGAGGCTCCGCTGCAGCTCGGCCACGGCGGCGATGTGCTCGTCGAGCCGCAGCTTGTCGGCCGTCGAGAGCCGCTTCGTCCCGTTGCGCAGGCGCTTGTAGCTGTCGAGGACGCGATCGACGACGGGCGTGCGGGGCTCGGCCGTGGGGCCGGCGGGCGCCGCGCCCGCGAGCAGGGAATCGAAGAGTCCCTGGGCGCTCTCGGTGGCGGCGTTCGCGCTCGAGGAGACGCCCGAGGCTCGCACGCCGGGCGTGAGGTAGCCGTACGAGCCGCTGCTCGCGCCGGGCGCGCCGATGGCCACGCTGCGCTTCTTGACGGCGCCGAGGCTCGGGTAGAACGCCGGCGAGTAGGCGAGCACCTGATCGACCGTCGCCCGCGGATCGGCCGGCCGCTGGTGGTCGACGTCGTAGTAGCCGAGCGGCGCGCCGAAGTTGTGGGCCATCGCGATCGGGATGTCGAGCCCCCGCAGGATGTTCATCTTCGCGACGAGCCCGGGCGTCAGGGCCGACGCGCTCGCCGTGAGCACGGGGCTGATGACGCTGTTGCCGGCGCCGTCCGAGGTCGCGGCGAGCGCGCCCCGCCGGACCTCGTGGGTGTACGTGAGCTTGTCCGTGAGCGCGGCGTCGCCGGGCCACATGTTGGCCGTCGAGATCGCGCCGTGAGGCGTGCGGAAGTGGACGAAGCCCTTGCTCGCCGCGGCCGCCTGCGCGAGCGCGCGCCGCGAGCGGAACAGCGAGGGCAGGAGCGGCAGCGCGAGCAGCGCGCCGCCCGCGCCGCGCAGGAAGAGCCGCCGATCGACGACACGCAGATGGGGGTGGTCTCTCACTCGAACCTCTTGGCCTTGAACGTCGCGTCCCGCGCGACCACGCCCAGCACCTCCGAGAGCGCGGCGTTGCTCCGCGCGGCGGCCTCGAGCTTCGAGAGCAGGCACCCGTCGAGCGCGGGATCCTCGACGCGGCTCTCGGCGAAGCGGAAGTAGTGGCGGCCGAGGCAGGAGTGGAAGAGGCCGCTCGTGTCGATGGCGTGCGTGAGCTCGGCGGCGGTGCTCATCACGCGGGCGTCGCCGGGCTCCACGGCCGGCGCGGCCGAGGTGTCGATGGGCAGCGACGCGAGCAGGTTGCCCTCGGCGTCGTAGAGGTCCTCCTGGGCGCGCTCGCGCCCGAGGGCGTCGAAGCTCTCGGTGATGAAGCCGGGCGGGTTGATGATCGTCGTGTGGCACGCGCCGCACACGCCGCCCGAGGTCCGCTCCGTCACCGCCTGGCGCGTCGTCTCCTGGCCGCTCGCGACCGGCGTCTTCGTGTTGGCGTCGGCGGGCGGCGAGCCCACCTGCTGGCAGAGCACCGCGTTGCGCACGAGGTAGCCCTTGTGGATGGGCCGCGTGCCGCCCGTCCCGGTGGCCAGGAACGCTGCCCGCGTCAGCAGGCCAGCGCGCCGCGCGGAGGCGAACGTGGGCGGCGCCGCGGCGCCGTCCCAGGGCGCGACGCCGTAGAGGCCGGCCAGGTACGGGTCGGTCGCGTAGGAGTGACGATCGCCGAGGAACGAGCTCGGCGTGCCGCCCGACGCGACGGCGGCCCACGCGGACCCCAGCACGTCGGCGATCATCGCGTCGCGCGCCGACGCCGGCGGGAGGTCGGCCCCCGCGAAGGCGCGGAAGGCGGGATCGGCGTTCAGCGTGTCGAGCGGCGGCAGCTCGTCGAGGCGGAGCCACTCGGTGACCCACTCGTCGATCGACTGACGCAGCTTGGGGCTCGCCAGCAGCCGCGCGAGCTGGGCTTCGTACCCGGCGTCGGACAGGAGCGAGCCGTCCTGCGCCGCCGCCCACAGCGCGTCGTCGGGCGGCTCCTGCCAGAGGTTGTAAGACAGCCGCGCCGCGAGCTCGAAGGCCGCGAGCGGGCTCGAGGGCGCGCCGTCGTCCGTGCCGTGCTCGACGCGGTAGAGCGTCTCCGCGCTGTTGAGCACGGTGGCCACGACGTCGGCCACGGCGTCGGCGGCCACGGGCGTGGCCCCGGCGATGTCGGCGTAGTACGCGACGTCGTCGGCCGAGAGCGCCTGCCGCGTCACGCGCGAGGCCCACCTCGAGACGAAGGCCTCGAGGCAGGCGCGGTCGTTCGCCGCCGAGGCGTCCGTGGCGCAGGCGCCCATCATCGCGGCGAGCCGCGCGGGCGTCGACGTCAGCTGCTGCGCGATCGCGCCCGCCGTGTCGTACACGGCCGCGATCTGCGACTGCTGGATCGACTGGTCGAAGCGCGAGTAACCCCCCTTGAGGTCGCCGGGCGCCGGCGCGCGCACGTCGACCGGATAACGATCGAAGCGCGGGCTGACCGCGGCCCAGATGGCGTCCGCCTCCGCCGGAACGGCCAGCCGGATCGCGAACCGCAGCGTGTTGCCGAGCTGGACGCGCGAGAGCCGCGGCAGCGGCAGCTCGGGCGGCGCGGCCGAGGCGTCGCAGGCGAACAGCGGCGGCGCGGGGGCGTCGGGGTCCTTGGGATCGAACGTCGCGGCCGCGGGGCTCCCCGCCGTCCCCGCGGGGACGGTCCCGGGGCCGGCCGCCGCGGGCGCGGGCGACGCGCGCGGCGGCCCGGTGATCAGGCCCCTGCAAGCCGGCAGCAGCGCCGCCAGCGCGATGAGCGCCGCCCAGGGCGTCCGAGCCATGCGGGGTAATGCCCCGTGGGGGGACGGCGCTTCAAAGATTCTTCGCGGAGGCGCGGTGTTTCACCCCGTACCCCGGGAAATGCCGGACATCACGGCACGGTCCGTGCCGAGGTGCTGCGGCTTGCATCGAGGGCGCGCGTACCCATCTTCCTTCACGTTGCGCTGAGCAAAGGGAAGCGAGGGCGTCATGGAAGATGGCAAGTGGGGTCACTGTCGGAGCTGCAAGCACTTCGGGAGCCCGGCGCGCGTGCCGCTCGGGAGCGAGGAGGCGCGCTGCGCGCAGCCGGACCTCGAGAGGTTCGCGCTGACGGTCTTCGGGTCGAACGGGTGCAACGCCTGGCAGCTGCGGCCGGGGCTCTCCGAGCAGATCGAGGAGCAGCAGCTCGGCGTGTGAGCGCGGCGGCGCCGCGGGGCCCACCGTCACTGATCCGCGGTGCCCGCCGGGAGGTCGTGGAGGTAAGAGGCGTGGCAGCGGACGCACGTCGTCGTGAGCGCCGCGAAGCGCTCGGCGACGGCGGAGTCGGACTCTCCGTGAGCGGCCGCCTGTGCGAGCGACCGCGCGGCCATGCGCAGCGCGTCCTGCTCGATGAAGAACGCCTTCGGCAGCAGCGGCCGCCAGGGATCGAAGCCCTTCGACTCGCCGCGGGCCAGCAGCTCCTCGTCGGCGATTCTCTGGGCCATCGTCGTGATCGTCGGGCGGTCGATGAGCACGACCGCCTTGACGAGCGTCGACATCGTGTTGCCGTGTCGGCTCATGCGCTCGCGGAGCTGGGCGCGCGTCGTCGCCGCGACGTTCTCCGGGGGCAAGAGGTGGGTGAGGGGAGCGCGCTGCGCAGTCACCGCGCGCGAAAGGCCCGCCAGCCCCGTCAGCAGCCCGACGAGGACGACGCCGATGGAGACGGACTTCCCGGGGACGGACCGAAGGTGCGACATGGCGGGAGGGATTGCAGCCGACGTGCCAGCGCGAGCGCGAGCTGCGGGCGGCCGAGCCTGGGCCGCGGCGCCCGCTGCGCGCCCGCCGGCGAGCCTCGCGTCGGCGCCCTCGCGCAAACGTTGCGCGGCGCTGGGTCGAGACCGCGGGAATTGCGGCTGGCGGCGTGCGAGGCCGCTGCGCTTTCCCGACCGGCCGGATCAGCGCCGGCGCCGCGCGCCCGCGCGCCGCGCGTCCGCGCGGGTCGCTCCCGCGGTGGAGCACCCGTACCTGGGCGGAGGGCGGCTGCCTCGTCCGGTACGGCGCTTGCTCCACTCCATCGCGGAGGTCCCTGTGCCGGCCGGCCCCACCGCCACGATCTGGATCTGGGTGATGGCCGCCGTTGTCCTGGATGGCGGCGCGGCGCTCGTCGCCGGCCTCGTCCCCGAGGGTTGGCTCGAGGCCGCGCGCGACCCGCTGGTCGGCTTCGCCGCGGGGGTGCTGCTCGCCACGACCTTCCTCGACGTCCTGCCCGAGACGCTCCGCGCGCTGCCGCCCCAGGCCGCGCTCGCCATCGTCCTCGGCACGCTGGCCGTCATGATCGTCCTCGAGTGGACCATCGGCCACCGCGCGACGAGCGGCGCGGGCGCGCGGCGCCTCGCGGCGATCCTGCTCGGCGCGGACGCGTTTCACAACGTCGCCGACGGCGCGGCCATCGCGGCGGCGTTCCTCGCGTCCCCGCGCGTCGGCCTCATCACGGCCGGCGCGGTCATCGTCCACGAGGTCCCCGAGGAGGTCGCCGACTACGTGCTCCTCCGGCAGGCCGGCCTGTCGCGCGGTCGCGCGCTGGCGGCGATGACGGGGGTCCAGCTCACGGCCGCCGTCGGCGCGATCGCGACGCTCGTGGGCTCCGCCGCCTCGCCGCTCGTGAGCTCCTTCGCGCTCGCCGTCGCGGGCGGGACCTTCCTTCACATCGCCGAGGTCGACCTCGTCCCGACGTTCCTCGCGGGCCGCGCCCGCGGACGCCGGCGCGCGCGGGCGGTGCTCGCGCTCTGCGCCGGGATCGCCCTCGTGATCGTGGGGACGAACACGGGAGGTGGAGGTCAACGATGAGTGAGTATTTGCTCGGAGGCGCGCTGGTCGGCGTCCTGTTCCTCGTCGTCGCCGCGGCGGTCGGGCTCGGCGTCGCCTGGCTGTGGCGCCGCGCGCGGCGCGGCTGAGCCCGCGCCCGCGCTCGGGAGGGCCATCGCCGAGCGCGGTGCCGGCGATCTTTTCGTAGCGCATGGCTCGAGGGCCGCGCGGGCGGCGCCGGGTCGCTCAGCGTCGCCGCTCGGACCGCGCGGGCGGGGCGTACGCCGGCATGGGCCGCGTCGCGATGGCCTGGAGCCAGCGCTGCAGCGCGCTCGCGTCCTCCTCCGTGATCGCGCCGAGCGCGGGCATGAGCAGGCCGAGCTCGGTCGCGTTTCGGGGCCGGTAGGCGATGTTGTGATAGAGGTTCTCCGCCGAGCTCTGGGCGTCATAGACCGTCGGGGAGTCGACGAAGTCCCACCCGAAGCTCGCGCCGACGTGGCGCGCGCCGTGACAGAACTGGCAGCTCCCGCGGTAGAGCGCGAGCCCCCGCCGCGCGGCCGGCTCGACGGCGACCTCGAACTGCGCGTAGTAGGGCGTCGAGGCCACCAGCTCGACGCCGACGAGCGTGTCGGCGCGCGTCCACGGCGAGAACGCCGCCGCGGTCCCGGGCGCGACCTCCGGGTGCCATCGCTCCGCGACGACCAGCTTGTTGCCGGCGAACTGTGTCGGCCGGGGATCGGGGACGGCGCCGTCGCGGCGGATGGGCGGGAATCGAGGGGCGAGCGGCGACCGCCCCTCCGGCGCGTAGGCGCGGGCGATGAACGGCTCGAGGCGCAGCATGGTCTCGCGATCCCGGAAGGCCAGCGGGATGGCCATGCCGTTCGCGAAGTGCAGGATGGCGAGGTCGAGGGCCGCGTCGTCGCCGAGCCCGTCGAACAGGACGCGCAGCGGGACGCCCCGATAGCGCGCGACGCGGTCGTACTGCGCGTCGTACCGCTCGACCGCGCGCGCGGCGGCCGCCCGGTCGAGGTCGATGCGGCGCGATCGCTCGTGGCGGGGCGGCTCGTCAGGCGCCGGGGACGCGCCACGGACCCAGACCTCGACGAACCGTCCGACGTCGTCGCCGTACGCGCCCCCGGAGCGGGGCGCCGCTGCGAAGAGCGCGAGCGCCGCGCCAGCGGCCGCGAAAGTCCTGCGCCGTCGCACCGTCCGCGCGTCGTTCTTGCGCGCGCGGCGTGGGCCGTCGGCGGGACGGCGGCGGGCAAGAGGCGGCTTCATGCTCCGCTTGTGCTGCGAGGGTCGTGCCAGGAACGCCGCTTTCGTGCGGCGGCACGCCCGATGCAAATCCGGGGCGCACCCCAAACGGAGGTGCCACCATGAAATGCCGAGACATCATGAGCAAGAGGCTCGAGACGCTGTCGGAGACGGACACGATCGCGCGCGCGGCGATCGTCATGAAGGAGGCGCAGGTCGGGTTCCTGCCGATCTGCGGGGCCGACCGCAAGGTCATCGGCGTCGTCACGGATCGCGATCTCGTCACGCGCGGGCTGGCCAGCGCGCTCGAAGCGAGGACGACGTCGGCGGCGATGATCATGACGGCGCCCGCGGTCACCTGCCTCGCCGACGCGGACCTGCGCGCCGCA
Source organism: Polyangia bacterium (assembly GCA_035546175.1). Lineage (GTDB taxonomy): Bacteria > Myxococcota_A > Polyangia > Fen-1088 > Fen-1088 > DASZFV01. The sequence goes on along the minus strand of DASZWW010000326.1, from coordinate 8,479 downwards.
GAGGAGCTCATGGCGCGAGAGCGCCGCTCGCGCCTCGTCCTCACGAACGATGACGGGACGATCGCCGGCGTCCTCAGCGTGGTCGATCTCGTCGAGCGCGCGCCGGGCCGCGAGACCCTGGCCACCCTCAAGTCCCTGCTCTGGCGCGAGGCGCTCGGGCCCCGGGGCGGAGCGGCGCCCGGCCAGCGCTTGCTCAAGGACGACCCGCTCTCGGCGGAGCGGCCCGAGTCGGAGCGCGTGACCGAGCCCGTGTTCGTGGGCGGCCGCCACGACCTCGGGACGAAGGAGTTTCCATCCTGAGGGCGGGACCGCCTGGCGGGGCTTATGCAAGGTCGAAGGACCGGAGGTTGCCCATGCCCACTCTGGTTTTTCCTTCGAACGTGCGGGACGCGGTGTTGCAGCAGCACGCGGAGCTGCGCGAGCTCCTGCGGGCCACGGCGGACGAGCTGGCCCGGCCGGCGGAGTCGGGCGCGGAGGCTCAGGCCCGGCTGCGGGCCATGGGCCGCGAGCTCTGCGCGCGCTTCCACGAGCACCTGCTCTACGAGGACGAGGAGCTCGTGCCCGTCCTCGCCGTGCTCGACTCGTGGGGCCCCGAGCGCGTGCGCGCGCTCCACGACGAGCACGCGCGACAGCGGCGGACCCTGGGCGCGCTCTGGATGACGTTCGACTTCGCGGCCGACCTCGACCAGCTCGGCGCGGCGCTGCGCGTCCTCTCCGAGGACATGCTGCGCGACATGGACGAGGAGGAGGCGGGCTGCCTGGCCCTCGAGGCCATGGCCGCGCCGCTCCTCCACGTCGAGCGCACCTAGCGGGAGGTGACTCGAGCGCCGCTTCAGCCCGGCAGCGCGCGCCGGCGCACCGGGCCGTGCATCTCCCACTCGAAGTAGCGGCGCGCGAAGCGCACGAAGTCCGCCTCGGTGACGATGCCGACGAGCTTGCCGCCCGCGACGACGGGCAGGCACCCGAACTTGTGCCCCTCGAGCAGCGCCGCGGCCTCGGCGGCGGGCGTGTCGGGCCCCACGGTGAGGACGTCCTTCTCCATGAGCATCTCGATCGGCACGTCCCGGGCGACCTCGCGCGGCCTCTCCTCGTTCGGATGACCGTGGCTGACCCAGGCCTCGAGGATCTTGCGGTGCGTGAGGAGGCCGATGACGCGCTCGTCCCCGTCGACGACCGGCAGGTGGCGAATGCGGCCGCGCTCGATCTGGCGGCGGGCGGTGGCCAGCGTGTCGCCGACGCTCAGCGTCTCGACGACGGCGCTCATGATCTCCCGGACGGTCGTGATCGGCATGAGGACCTCCCTCGCTAGGGCCGGGTGAGCTTCGAGACGTCGCCGCCCAGGTCGGCGACGCTGTCGTAGAGGAGCTCGCCCATGTAGGCGAAGTTGTGGGCCCACGCGCCCGGGTCGGTGCGCGAGAGCTGATAGTTGTAGGAGGCCTTCACGAGGGCGGGCGTCCACGCCGTGAAGGCGTTGGCCGCGACGGCCTCGGCGGCCGAGCACGACCCGTCGCCATCGGTGTCCTTGAAGAAGTAGGGGTACGCGCCGGGCGCGTAGCACGGTGCGGGCGCGGGCACGGCGCCCTGCATGGCGGCGAGGACGCGCGCGGCGAGCCCGTCGATCTCGGCGGAGAGCGTCTCCTTGGCGTTCCCGTCGCCGTCGTAGTCGGCGAGGTGGACCAGGCGGATGTTCGTGGGATCGCCGTCGGCGTCGGCGTGACAGCTCTTGCACGTGCCCTCCCACGAGTCGGCGATCGTGAAGGTGTGGTTGCTGCCCTTCGGGTCGTGGCACGACGTGCACTGCGTGCCGCCCATGTGCGCGAGCGGGCCGGCGTACGTCTGGCCCGTGTACTCGTAGCCGACCTGAACGGCCGTGCCGAGCTTCGTCGCGCCCGCGGGCAGGTAGTGGACGTTGACGAAGGCGAGCTTGCCGGACGCGATGGTCGCGTCGACGGTGCTCTTGGCGGCGCGCCCGCGGTGACAGGTCTCGCAGAGGTTGTCGTGCCCGGGCTCCTTGCGCACGATGCCCGACGGGAACGTCACCGACGGGATCGTCGCCACGTCGAAGTTGCCGTTCAGCTTGTCGTGGCACGTGCCGCACTCGAGGCCGTTGGCGGTCTCGCTCACGACCTTGCCGACGCCGTACTGCACGTAGAAGCGGAAGCCGTCCTGGCCGCCGTGGCACGACGAGCAGCTCGCGTCGACCATCTCGTTCGAGTCCCAGTGGCGCGCGGCCTGGCTCGCGCCGTCGAAGTGGCCGAAGTCGGTGCGCTCGGCCTTCGACATGTCGACCTGGACGACGAGCGCCTTGTTCACGTCCGTGATCGAGTCGTAGAGCAGCTCGAAGACGTACTTCGCGTTGTGGGCGAAGGCGCCGGGGTCTTTGGTCGCGAGCTGAAAATTGTACGTCGCGCGCACGAGGCGCGCCGTCCAGCTCTTGAAGGCGTTGGCCGCGACGGCCTCGGTGGCCGAGCAGGCCTTGTCGCCGTCGGTGTCGACGAACCAGTACGGATAGGCGTCGGCGCTGTAGCAGATCGGCGTGTGGTGCTCGTTGCCGTACTGCTGGACGGCCGCGAGCGCCTTCGTGCGCAGGCCCACGAGCTCGTCGTAGATGCCGCCCGACGTGTCGCCGTCGCCGTCGTAGTCGCGGCCGATCGACGACATCATGCGGATCTCGTGGGCGCCCGCGACGTCGGTGACGCCGGTGTGGCACGTCTGGCACTTGTCGAACTGCACCTGCAACGAATGCGGGTCGTGGCAGCCGATGCAGGTGTTCGCGCCGTCGACGTGGCGGAAGCGCACGTCGTAGACCTGTCCAGCGTACTGGTAGCCGCCCTTGGCGACGCCCGCGAAGAGCGTGGCCGCCGCCGGGTAGTAGTGGACGTTCTGGAAGGTCAGCGTCGAGCTCACCTCGTCGTCGCTCTTGACGGCGGCGGCCGTGATCGCCTTGTCGACGTCGAGGCCCGAGGCGCGGCCCTGGTGGCACGTCATGCAGCGCGCCTCGCCGCCGAGGCCGGTCACGGTGACGCCCGAGGGGAACGTCACCTGGCTGAGCGCGTTCGCCGCGGGGTCGTGGCAGGTCGTGCAGCGAATCACCGACCGCGTCGGCGCGGGCTTGTCGACGACGAACGGCGTGCTGCCGTCGGCGCCGAGGTAGTCGAGGAAGCCCTCCGAGCTGTGGCAGCGCGCGCACTCGACGGGCACCGAGCCCTGCTTGTTCCAGTTGTTGAAGGGCAGCGCCGTCGCGTCGGCGTGCGCCGAGCCCGCCCACTTCGAGTAGAACGGGATCTGCGCCTTGTCGTCGGGCGAGACGACGACGAGGGCGTGCGTTCCGACGACGCCCGAGGTCGTGCCCGTCGCCGAGATCGTCGTCTCTCCCGGCCGCAGGCCGGTGACGACGCCCGCGACGTCGACCGTCGCGATCGTCGGGTCGGCGCTGGCCCACGTGTAGCCGACGTCGGTCGCGTTGGCCGTCGAGGCCGTGAGGTGGATCGTCTGGCCGGCGACGACGGCGTGGTCGCCCGCGGTCGTCACCGTCGCCGGCTGCTCCTTCTCGAGCTGGGCGCACGCGGCGGTCGCGACGAGCGCGACGACGCAGGTGGCTGGGAAACGACGCGTGCGGCTCATGGGTGCGCTCCTTGCTGGATCCAATGCAAGATGGTCTCGTACTCGGGAGAGCCGACGGCGTAGATCTCGCCGCCCTCGTGGCCCTGGCCGCTCACCTTCGCGAGCAGGCGGCTCGACGCGGGCGCCGTCGTGTCGACGAACCTGACGACGGTCGCGGCGTCGGCCGTGGTGTCGCCCGACAAGAGCAGCTTCGTGTCGCCCGCCTCTTGCCCGGGGACGTGGCAGCGCTTGCATGGCGCGAGCAGCGGGACGATGTCGCTCGCGAACGACAGCGCCGCGCCGCCGTCCGTCGCGGCGGCGTCGCCGGCCGCGGCGTCGGGCACGAGCTGCGCGGGGCCGCGCTCGAGGTCGGCGCACGAGGCGAGCGCGAGGGTCGCCCCGAGGAAGGTCGCGAGCGCTCTAGAAGTCATAGGCCACGCTCGCTCGCGCGAAGTCGTCGGGGATCTCGCCCGCCTTCTCGAAGAGCAGGAAGTAGGCGAGCGTGAACGTGAAGCCACGGACCCGCGCCATCACCGCGAAGTTGTGCGTCGACATGTCGTCGGGCCCGAGGCGCGTGTCGTCGACGATGAGCCCGCGCCGGTTGTCGAAGGTCTTCAAGCCCTGGCGGTACTGGACCGTGAGCCAATCCGTCGGGTGGTAGCGCAGCTGGAAGTAGCTGCCGAAGTGGTAGTAGTCGAGGCCCGGCCCGCCGCCCGAGACGTCGGCGCGCAGCGCGCCCGCGCCCGCGCTGAAGTGGCCGAGCACGGGGACGCCGCGAGGCCGCGCGATCGTGACGTCGGCGGCCTGCAGGAAGAGCCGGCGCCCGAAGCCGAGCCCGTTGAGGTACGTCGAGTACCAGGCCGACGCGCACGCCCACGCGACGCCGACGCGGTTGCCGACGCCGAGGCGCGCGTCGTCCGGCGACGAGAAGTCGTTCTGGAGGTTGAGCACGGCGTCGGCGCGCGACAGAGCGTAGCCGCGCACGACGAACGCGTCGTCGGTGACGACGAAGCGCCCGCGCTCCCACGTGAAGCGCGCGGCCGCGCCCTCGACGGCCCAGATCGCGGGCAAGAGGCGCTGGTCGAAGCCGGCGAGACCGCCGTAGCTCTGGTGCGTGAGCGGCTCGGCGCCGAAGGGCACGACGATCTTGCCGCCGCCGACGACGAGCCGCCACGGCCGGCCGTGGCCGCCGAAGCGCGCGTGGGCCTCCCAGAACTGGAGCGTCAGCATCTCGATCGAGAGGCCGAACGGATCGCTCGCCGACTCGCGCGACAGGAAAAGGAAGTGGTGGTAGCTGCGCAGCGCCGCCGTCGAGCCGGTGGCCCACGGATCGCCGTTGAACCGCTGGCGCTCGTAGTTCAGGTCGAACCGGCCGTCGAGGAAGAACCCCGCCGCGAGCGGAAGGCCCGGCGTGGCGTGCGGCGCGGGTTGAAGAAGAGGAGGCGCTGCCACCGCGACCGCGACGGGCGTGGGCGCGACGGACGCGGGCAGCGGCGAAGCCGGCGCGGGCGCGACGGCCGGCGCCGCGACGGCGGCCACCCACGCCTCGAGGCGCGCGCGGCGCGGGTCGTCGGGACCGAGGACGACGCCGCCGCCGTGAAGCTCGCCCTCGGCCTTGCGCAGGAGGGGGCTCCGCGCGGGCGCGGCGGGATCGACCAGGCGCCGCGCGGCCGCGTCGTCGCCCGCGGCGTCGCCCGACAAGAGGAAGCGCGTCGGGGCGGCCGGACCGCGCGGGTTGTGGCATCCGGCGCACGCGTCCATGAGGAGCTCGTGAACGTCCGGCGCCGGCGCCCCGGTCGTGCTCGGCGGCGCTTCGAGGGGAGGCGCCGGCACGTTCGGAGCGGGAGCCTCGTCGGGCGCGGGCACGCCGACGTCGTCAGCCGCTGATTTGACCGGGGGGTGCGTCGCCGCCGGCCGCGCGGGCGTCTCCTTTGGGCCGGCCGGCGCCGCGCTCGCGATGGCCCCGCCGTCGAGGCGCGCGCCCTTCGCGATCCACGCCAGCACGCGCGCGTGCGCGTCGCCGTCGGCGGGCCACGGCGCGCCGCCCCCGTGCATCTGCCCCGACGACTTGAGCAGCAGCGGGCTCGACGCCGGCGCCGACGTCGTGACGAGCGGGCGAACGGACGCATAGTCGGCGGCGACGTCGCCCGTGAGCACGAGGCGCGACGCCTGGGCCGGGCCGCCCGCGCGGTGGCACACGGCGCACGCCTGCGCGAGCATCGGGTGGATGGCGTGACGAAACGAGGGTCCCGGCGGCGCGCCGCGGACCGCGGGCGTACCGTCGGGCGGCGCCGCGGGCTCCAACGCTGCGGGCGGCGGCGAGGCCGACGGCGCGGGCGACGGCTCCACCCTCTCGAGCCCGAGCTCGTCGAGGAGCTGCTGGCGCTTGCGCTCTTGCGGCGTCTGCTTCTTGACCGGCGGCGGCTCGGCGCGCGCGACCGTGGCGACGGCGAGCGTCGCGAAGAGGGCCGTCACCGCGCGCGGGTCAGCGCCGAGGCGCATGGCACCCCCCGCAGGCGGCGCCCGCGATCGCGAACGCGACGCCGCCGTCGTGGCAGGCGCCGCAGTAGCGGCCGGCCTTCATGTCGTCGTGCGCGAACGCCGTCGGCGCCTGCGGGAACACCGACGGGTGGCACACCTGGCAGCCCATGCTCGCGTGAGCGCGGTGGGAGAAGAGGGCCGCGGGCAGGGCTGGCGCCGCCTTCGGATCGCGGCGCGGGATCCGGAGCGTCGCGGGGAACGCGGCGCCGAGCGCGGCGGCCGCCGTGAGGAGCGCGGCGACGACGAGGCCGCGCGCGAGCCCGCGCGCGCGACGAGGCCCGAAGCGGCTCACGCGGCCCCCCGGTCCTTCAGGACGCGCCACACGGCCCGCAGGAACATCGCGCCGCCGAGGACGACGAGCGGCGCGCCGACGGCGGCCGCGAGGATGAACGTCGCCGGCGTCCAATGAACCGCCGCCACGAGCTCGACCGAGAGCCCGAGGCCGGTGACGACCGACGCGCGTCGGTAGGCGGCGTCGCTCATCGCGCCTGCCACAGTTGGCGCGCCTCGACCTTGGCCATGTCGTGGGCCACCTGATGACACGAGAGGCAGGACCGGCTCCCCGACGTGAGCTCGTCGAGGACGGGCTGGTGCGCCGGCTGCTCGCGGAAGCGGCGAGCGTCGTCGTGGCAGTGCAGGCAGTTCGCGCTCGAGTACGGCGCGTAGAGCGCGAGCTTGGCGGGCACGCCCGTGACGTAGTGGGCCCACACGTGGCGCAGGCCGTTGAGCTTCGCGCGCGCGTCGCCGAAGAGCGCGTAGTCCTTGTGGCACGAGTAGCAGACCGTGTCGCGCTCGATGAACCGGTTCTGGTAGTGCGTCGCGGCGAGGGCGTGCTCGTCGTCGACGAACAGGCTCTCGCCATGTCGCCGCATCTCGTGGCACGACAGGCAGAACGTCGTCTGGCTCGACTCGTGGAAGCCGTAGGACAAGTTCCCGATCGACAGGAGGAGCGGCAGCGCGACGAGGCCGACGAGCAGCGCGAGCCGGCCCGCGCGGGCCTTGGCGAGCGCCGGGCCGCCGAAGTACGCCATCACCGACACGGCGACGCCGACGGCGAGGGCGATGATGATGGGAACGGGCAGCACGGAGAGTCCTTGCGACCGCCTCCCAATGCAGGCGGCGTACCGGCGAGTGCGCCCGGGACGGGCGCAGCTTTGGCGCGAAATCGCGCACGAACTGCGCCAGCGCCCGCGCCAGGCGCACTATCTTCGGGGGATGCCGAGCCCCGTCGCCCCGATCGTCGTCGACACCAACGCCATGCCGTGGGAGGAGCGGCCCAACGAGAGGATCGGGCGGCCGCTCTACCGGAAGTTCCTCGTCGACGATCCCGAGACGGGCATGGGCGTGCGCCTCACGCGCTACCCGGCGGGCGTCATCAACCCGTGGCACACGCACCCCTGCGCGCACGGCATGTACGTCCTCGAGGGCACGCTCGTCACGAGCGCGGGCCGCTTCGGGCCCGGCACGTTCGTGTGGTTCCCCGAGGGCGCGCTCATGCAGCACGGCGCGTCCGCCGAAGGCGACGTCACGGTGGTGTTCATCACCAACAAGCCGTTCGACATCACCTACGCCGAAGCGCCCGCTACTTGAGCAGCTTGTCGGTGTCGAGCGGGCCGCTGGCGGCGCCCTTGCGCGTCGTCGAGCTCGCGAACGAGATCGTCGAGCTGTCGAGCGACAGGTAGGCGTGCTGCGCGGCGCTCGCCGCGACGCCCGCGACCGTGACCTCGAAGGGCTGCGCGACGGCGGGCGGCACCTTCGGCAGCAGGAACTCGCCCTTGTGCTCGCCGATGCGGATCGAGAAGTGCGCGCCCTCGTGCGTGACCGTCGTCGGGTTGATGATCTTGCCGGCGATCTTGACGTCGGACCCCGCCGCCATGACGTCGAGATCGATCACGTAGAAGCCGCCGACGATCGGCTGCCAGCCCGAGCCCGGCAGCGCGATCTCTTGGTAGACGACGCCCTTCATCTCGCGGCCGACGTCGCGCACGGCGCCCTTGAACGCCTCGAACTTCGGGTCGAACGCGGCCACGCGCCGCTCGAGCGCCTCGCGCGCGTCCTGCTCCTGACGCAGCAACATGAACGTGTAAGCCGCGAGCGCCGCGCCGCCCGCCGCGAGCACGAACACGATGAACCCCCAACACGTGCGCACGAGCGACGACTGTTTGGGCGCTGCGGTCGGAGGCGGTGCGCTCATGATGATCGGTTCATACCGCGCCCGCGCCGCCGGGTCCCGCGCGCCGTCCCCGGGCGTAAACTCGCGGGCATGTCGCCGGCGCGCCGCCTCGTGCTCCTCTCGGTGCTCGGCGCGGGCGCGTGCAAGCCGACGCTGTCGTTC
>DASZWW010000325.1:0-2529 GCA_035546175.1 Polyangia bacterium | reverse complement strand
CCTGCGCGTCGCCTACGCGACGACGGTTCACAAGGCGCAGGGCGCCGAGGTCGACCACGTCGCCCTCGTGCTCCCCGAGCGCGACGTCCCGCTCCTCTGCCGCGAGCTCCTCTACACCGCCCTCACGCGGGCGCGCCACTCGGCCGTGGTCGTCGGGCGCGCCGAGCTGCTGACCCTCGCCGTCGAGCGGCCCCTCGCGCGCGCCTCGGGCCTGGCCGCCCGCATCGACGCGCGCTTGGCGCCCGCCTGAGTCTGCTAGTCTCCGCGCGTGGCCGGCCGCAACGCCGTCATCGGGACCCTCGTCCTCGCCTTCGGGCTGGGGATCTACTCGTTCTTCGCCATCGAGCGCACGGCCGGCCGCCGCGTCTCGCTCGTCGAGCAGGTCGCCGCGAGCATGCCCGCCATCCCGGGCGCGCGCGTCATCTCGCCCTGGGAGCCGGCGACGTACGCCGACGACGTGCGCGCCATGTACTGCCTCGACGGGGCCGACCCGATCACCGGGGCCTCGCGCGCCATCAACGCGCTCACCGCCGCCGGCTGGACGCCGACCGAGACGCGCCACGACGACGAGAAGAACACCTCCGCGTTCCTCATGACGGGCCCCATCCGCCTGCGCGGCGGCGTCGCCCTGGGGACGCGCGCCGACTGCGACGGCGCCCGGCACCAGGTCACGCTGGCCCTCGACGGCACGCGCTAGAGAGAACGGCCGTCAGGCCGCTGATGAAACCTCCCCGGCCGCTGGTGAAGGTCCGACGGCGCGCGGCTTGCGCAGCGTGAAGGCGGTGCGCGCGAAGGGTTGCAGCACGGAGCGACAGAAGCGCGAGAGCTCGTGGCTCTCGGGCTCGAGCCCCATGCCGCGGAAGAGCCACCGCCACTCGGCGGGCGTGAGGAAGCCGAACGGCGCGTCGCTGTCGATCTTGCGGCGGTAGGAGTCGCCGTGGCGGTTGCTGACGAAGCGGTCGAACGCCGTCGTGGGCGTGTCCTCGAGGATGAAGAGCTTGGCGCGCGTCACCCGCAGCGCCTCGCGCACGAGCGCGATCTTCCTCTCGTCGGGGACGTGGTGCAGCACGAAGTTCAGCATGACGAGGTCGAAGGCGTCGTCGGGGAACGGCAGCGTCACGCCGTCGTAGAGCCGGAAGCCGCCCTGTCCGTTGCGCCGCAGGTCGAGGATGTCGACGCCCCACACCTCCCGCACGCCCCGCCCTGCGAGCTCCTCACCGACGTAGCCCTCGCCGCACCCCACGTCGAGCACGGTCATGCCGCGATCGAGGTGGGGGGCGACGAGGGAGACGGTGTGCAGTGTCTCTTTTCTGACAGTCTGGGAGTGATAGCGAATGGGCATGCGGGACCGGAGTGCAAGCTCCGATCCCGCCTGGCCGCGTCACCCCTCCGTCAGTCGGCGCCGCCGTCGGCCGGCGTCCCCGTGTAGAAGTAGTAGTCCGCCGAGTAAGAAACCGGCAGGTCGGTGTTGGCGTGGGCGGCGTCGCAGCCCGTCGCGGGCGCCACGCCCTTCGACGTGTTGAGCCGCTGCACGTAGGTCACGTCCGTGAAGGTGCCCGTGGCGCCGGCGTGCGAGGCGACCTTGAGCAGGAGCCACGGGACGTCGTTCGCCGTCGCGCCGCTCGCCTGGAAGAGCTTCATCCCGACGATCGAGCTCGTGTCGTTCGCGGTCCACGTCGGCCCCGCCGAGTGGGTGCCCTGCTTCGTGTCAGTGTCGTCGTAGAGGTTCGCGGCCGGCGCCTTGAGCACCCACGCGTACGTCGTCGCGCCCGCGTCGGCGCCCGCGTCCGCGCCGCCGCTCGGCGTGCACGTGTAGACCTGGTCGCCCCAGCCGTGGAGGCGCAGCTTGAGCGTCGTGCCCGCGGGCGCGGCGATGGCGTCCGGGACGCTCGCGATGGTCACGAACGGCCACTGCGCCGCGGTCCCGCCGTCGGCCGCCGCCACGCCGCCCGTGTAGAAGTAGTAGTCGGCCGAGTAGGCGACGGGCTGGTCCGTGCCGACGGTCGTCGCGTCGCAGCCCGTCGCCGGCGCCACGCCCCCCATCGTGAGGAGCCGCTGTACGTAGGTCACGTCGGTGAAGACACCCGTGCCCATGTGCGAGACGACCTTCAGCAGGAGGACGGGGATGTCGTTCGCGGTCGCGCCGTTCGCCTGCTGCACCTTGCTGCCCACGGCGTCGCTCTCGTCGACCGTGGACATCCACGTCGGCCCGGCGAAGTGCGTGCCGATGAGGGCGTCGTTCTGGTCGTAGAGCTTGGCGTCGGGCGCCTTGAGGACCCACCCGTACGTCGTCGCGCCGGCGTCCGTTCCCCCGTCGGCCGCCGCCGTCGTGGCCGTGCAGGTGTAGACCTGCGAGCCTCGGCCGTGCGCGCGGAACTTGAGCGTCGCGCCCGTCGGGACGGCGATCGCGTCGGGGATGGGCGGCGGCGGGAACGGATCGGGCGGACCGTCGACCGCGGCGTCGGCGCCCGAGGCGCCGCCCGACGCGCCCGCGCTGCCCCCGGTCCCCGCGCCGCCGTCGGTGTCGCC
>DASZWW010000324.1:0-2638 GCA_035546175.1 Polyangia bacterium | reverse complement strand
TCGGCGTCACACCCTTCCGCCACTCCTTCCCGCGCTCGTCGGCGCCCATCGCCGTCGAGCTGGCGCACGCCGGCTATGCCCCCGTGCGCCTCGAGGTCCCCGCGACCGCACCTCGGACGGTGAGCGCGACCCTCTCGAGGCTTCGGCCGTCGCGGACGCGGCCGCCGCCGACGCGGGTCGACCGCCGCCGGCGCGGCGGCCACCTCGGCAGCGAGCGCACGATCGATCCCTTCTTCCACCGCTGAGCGAGTCGAGGGATAGTGGGACGATGAGCTTCGTCCGAGGGTTCATCCGCTCCGTCCGGAGCGTCGCGGCGGCGCTCGCGGTCATCGTGACCGTCGGCTCGGGGGCGGCGCGCGCGGCCGGACCGGCGGGGGGCGACGAGAAGCAGGCGCGCGCGCTCTACGAGAGCGCCGAGAAGAGCTTCAACGTGGGCAAGTTCGCCGAGGCGCTCGCCGACTACCAGGCGGCGTACGAGGCCAAGCCCTTGCCCGGCTTCCTCTTCAACATCGCGCAGTGCTACCGAAACATGGGCAACTACGAGCGGGCGCGGTTCTTCTTCCGCCGCTACCTCTCCATCGAGCCGAAGGCGCCGAACCACCGGCGCGTCGAGGAGCTCATCAACGAGATGTCGAGGCAGATCGACGCGCAGGCGGCCGCGGCGGCGGCGGCTCCCTCGGCGACCTCGGCGCCGCCGGCGCCTCCTTCGACGTCGCCTCCGCCCGCCGAGGTCAGGCCCGCCGAGGCGGCGGCCGAGCCCACGCCGGAGGTCAAGCCCGCCGAGCCCCTGCCCGCCGCGCCGGCCGAGGCGGCCTCCGCGTCGCCCCCCACGCTCGTCACGGCCGCCCCGCGGGCCGAGGGGGCCGCGCGGCCCGTCTGGAAGCGCTGGTGGTTCTGGACGGGCGTGGGCGCCGTCGTCGCGGGCGGCGTCGTCGCCGCGTTCTTCCTGACCCGCCCCAGGACCGTCATCCCCGGCTCCCTCGATCACATCGACGGCCGGATGTGACCGCCGAGGTCAGATCCGGAGGACGAAGCGCTCGGGGCCGCGCTGGATGACGAGCGCCGAAGGCGATCGCCGCTTGCCGCCGGCCACCTTCTTCTCGAACGCGCCGAGGCGCGCCGCGGTCACGGGCTGGCCGTCGAGCGCGACCAGCACGTCGCCCTCGTCGAGCGCGCCGCTGGCGGGCCCGCGCGGATCGACGGCGATGACGGCGAGCCCCTCCCCCGCGTGGAGGCCGAGCGCGGCCGACTCCTGGCGGTCGAGGGTCCGCAGGCGGGCGCCGAAGAACTCGACCTCGCCGGGCTGAGCGCTCCCCCCCTGGGCGCCGATCGTCACCGTGGTCTCCTGGCGCTTGCCCTGGCGCAGGAACACGACCTTCGCCTTCTCGCCCGGGCGCAGCAGGGTCACGAGGGTCGGGAGGCGGCGGTAGCTCTCGACGGCGTGGCCGCCGAGCTCGATGATCACGTCGTTGGGGCGCAGGCCGGCCGCCTCCGCGGGCGAGCCGCGTCCCACGACGTTGACGAGCGCGCCCGGCGCGAACGGCACGTGCAGCTCGTCCGCGCGGCTCGAGGTGAAGTCCTCGCCGCCCACGCCGAGGTACCCGCGCGCGACCTTGCCCGCGCGCCTGATCTGCTCGCTGATCTGGCGCGCGAGGTTGATGGGGATGGCGAAGCCGACGTTCATGGCGACGCCCGGGTTGATGATCGCCGAGTTGATGCCGATGACCTCGCCCTTGAAGTTGAAGAGCGGCCCGCCCGAGTTGCCCTGGTTGATGGCGGCGTCGGTCTGGATGAAGTCCTCGTAGCGCGGGTCGACCTCGCCCAGCTTCTCGTCGAGCACGCGGTTCTTCGCGCTCACGATGCCCATCGTGACGGTCTGCCCGAGGCCGAGCGGGTTGCCGATGGCGAGCACGTAGTCGCCGACGCGGACGTGGTCGGAGTCGCCGAGCGTGACCGCCTGCAGGTCGCCCGGCGATTTGTCGAGGCGGACGACGGCGACGTCCGTGGGCGGGTCGCTGCCGAGCACGCGCGCGCGCAGCTCGCGGTTGTCGGCGAGCTTGACGACGACCTCGTCGGCGCCCGCGACGACGTGGTTGTTCGTGAGGATGATGCCGCTCTTGTCGACGACGAAGCCCGAGCCCAGGGCCTCCTGCCTCTCGGGGCGCGCCTGCGGCGCCGGCATCCCGAACTGCTGGCGCAGCATCTGCGTCCACGGGTCCTCGACGGCGACGCGCCGGATGAACTTCGTGCTCTTGATGGTGACGACCGCGCCCTTGACGCGATCGACGAGCGGCGCGACCGAGCCCGACTCCGTGGCCACGGCGCCCGGCGGCGGGGCCGCGACCGCGGGCGCTGCGGCGGCGAGGGCCGCGGCGAGGAGCGCGACCCCGACGCGTCTAGCCGCGATAAACAACAATCCCGCGCGTCGGATCATACGGGGTGAGCGCCACCGTGACCTTGTCGCCGAGGACGACGCGGATGCGGTGCTTGCGGAGCTTGCCGCCGAGGTGCGCGAGGACCTGGTGTCCGTTCTCGAGCTCGATGCGGAAGTTGCCCGCCGGCAACACCTCGACGACGCGTCCCTGAAACTCTATATGCTCTTCTCGGCCCACGGCGGCGGGAACCTTACGCGCTCGCA
>DASZWW010000323.1:0-35190 GCA_035546175.1 Polyangia bacterium | reverse complement strand
GATCTCGAGGCCACGCCCCTCCTCGCCGGGGGCGGGCCGCCGGTCGACGACGCCGTCGCGACGGGCACCGCGACGCTCGCCTTCCGCGACAAGATCACGGCCACGGGGGCGATGCTCGGCACGCCCGCGTACATGGCCGCCGAGCAGTTCCAGGGCGCGCTCGCGGACGCGCGCTCCGATCAGTTCAGCTTCTGCGTCGCGCTCTTCGAGGCCCTCTACGGCGCGCGCCCCTTCTTCGGCCGCACGCTCGAGGAGCTGGCGCGCAACGTCGTCGCGGGCGCCGTCGTCGAGCCGCCGGCGTCGCGTCGCGTGCCGACCGCCGTTCGCCGGGCGCTCGAGCGGGGCCTGCGCGCGGACCCGCGGGCCCGCTTCCCGAGCATGAACGCCCTGCTCGCCGAGATCGAGAAGGCGGCGGGCGCCGGTCGCGGCGGCTTCGCCGCGCACGCCGCCGCGAAGCTCGCCGGCGTCTGGGAGGCGCCCGCGGGCGCCGACGCGGCGAGCACGCCGGCGAAGGAGCTCGTCCGTCAGGCCTTCCTGGCGACGGGCAAGTCCTACGCGACGTCGTCCTTCGCGAGCGCGAGCGCGACGCTCGATCGGTACACGCAGCGCTGGTCCGAGCTCTACGTCGAGGTCTGCGAGGCGACGCACGTGCGCGGCGAGCAGTCGGCCGAGATCCTCGACCTGCGCATGGCCTTCCTCACGGAGGGGCTCGATGACCTCAAGGCGCTCTGCCGCCTGTTCCGGGAGGCGACGCCCGAGGTCGTGTCCAACGCCGACAAGGCCGCCGCGACGCTGGCGAACCTCGAGCGCTGCACCGACGTCGCCTTCGTGCGCAACGCCGTCCGTCCGCCCCAGGATTTCCAGAGCCGGGTGCTCGTCGAGAGCCTGCGCGCGCGGCTCGCCGAGGTGCGCGCGCTGTGGAGCGTCGGCCGGATCACCGAGGCGCACGCGGCGGCCGTGCTGCTCGTCGACGACGCGCGTCGCGCCGCCTACGATCCGCTCCTCGCCGAGGCGCTCCTGGTGCGCGGGAGGGCGGAGTACGACGCCTCTCGCCTCGACGCCGCCCGCGAGTCGCTCGAGGAGGCCTTCTCCGTCGCCGGGCTGGCCAGGCACGACGAGGTCGCCGCGGACGCCGCGAGCCTCATGATGGCGCTCGAGGGATATCACCACGCGCGCTTCGAGCTGGCCGAGGTGTGGGGCCGCTACGCCGAGACGCTCCTGCGCCGCATGGGGTCCCACGATCTCCTGTGGGGGTGGTACCTCAACAACCGCTCGAACGTGCGCGAGCTGCAGGGCCGCCTCGCCGACGCCGTCGACGACACGAAGCGGGCCATCGAGGCCAAGACGCGCGCCCTCGGCCCCCGCGCCTTCGACGTCGCGCTCAGCATCGGCAACCTCGCGAACCACCTCGCGTACGGCGGCGACTTCGCCGGCGCCATCGAGGCGGGCGCGCGCGCCCTGGCCATCCTCGAGGAGACCGTGGGCGTCGATCACCCGTGGACGGCGCTGCGCCTCGGGAACCTGGGGCAGTTCCTCGTCCGCTCGGGCCGCGTCGACGAGGCCGAGGAGGCGGCGACGCGCGCGCTCGTCGCCCTCGAGCGCGAGACCGATCCGCGCGGCGTGTTCGTGACGTTCCCGCTGCGGACGCTCGGGCTCTGTCACCTGGCGAAGGGGCGCTACGAGGCGGCGCGCGCCACGCTCGAGCGGGCCGTCGCGATCCGGGAGGCCACGATGAAGGCGCCCCTCCGGCTCGCCGACGTGCACTTCCCCTACGCGCAGGCCCTCTACGAGACGGGCGACCGCGTGCGCGCGCTGGCGCTGGCGCGGCAGGCGCGCCACGAGTACGAGCAGGCGTGTCGCACGCCGCTCCTCGAGCGCGACCTCGCCGAGCTCGACCGCTGGCTCGCCGAGCGCGGCCAAGCGGGCTAAGGCGACGGCCAAGGCGAGGGCTAGGCGAACAGCCCCGGGATCGCCCCCGAGACCTCGCCGAGCGTCTCGGGCAGGCCGACGGCCTTCATGGCGGAGATGACGACGTTCGCCGGGTACTTGCCCGTGGCGGCCACGTGCTGGCCCGGCTTGAGGCCGCCCGCCCGCCCCGCGATGAGGCAGGCCATGTTCTCCGTCGAGTGCGTGCTGTTCTGCTTGCCGGTGGCCGTGTCGAGGCCGTGGCCGCCCTCGTGGAGCATGAGCGCCGCGACGTTGTCGATGAGCGAGCCCGCGCCCTCGGGCGTGTCGCGCAGCTTGCCGATGAGGTAGCCGAAGTGCTTCATGTGCCAGGCGATCATCTTGCTGACGGCGAGCGTCCCGCGGATGACGGGGTCGCCGTTGTGGCCGAGCTCGTGCAGGTCGCAGTGCGCGCCGCAGAGCGCGAACACGTTCATGTGCGACTGGAACATGGTGAACTGCAGCGAGACGACGCGGGACAGGTCGCAGGCGAGCGCCATGTGGATGAGATCGCAGAAGACCCGCGCGCGCGTGTCCTCGTCGCTGTAGCCGAGGTTCGTGCCGTAGGTGCTCGTGCCGCCCGAGTCGACGCCCTGCGGGCCGCCGGCGGGCGGGTCGGCGCCGGGGTCGGCGGGCGCCTGGCAGGTGGCGGTCATGGCCGGGGGCAGCGCGGAGATCTGGGTCTCGAGGGCGCGGATCTCGTCGGCGTGCTGCTGCAGGCGGAGCTGGTCGGCCTTCCCGAGCTGGGCGTTCGAGGCGAGCTTCTGCAGCCTGCCGCCCACGAGGTCGAGCACGCTCTTGCGCGAGCGCAGCAGGAAGTCCTGGCGCATCTGGTCCGCCGTCGTCGTGGGCGGCGTGAAGTTCGAGAAGAGCGCGTTGAACGCGTCGTGCGGGCTCACGACGGGGACGATGGGGACGGGCCTGGCGCCGGCCGTCGCGCCCGCCTTGTACGAGATCATGTCCCGGCCATAGGGCGCCGAGACGCCGAGGTACCAGTCGACCTGCACGCGGTAGACGAGCGACTTGAAGGGCGTGCTGCCGGCGATGGCCGCCGCGACGATCTGGTCGGAGGTCGGGCCCGCGGCCGAGGTGTCGTCGGGCGAGCGCACGCCCGCGAGCAGCGGCGACAGCGACGAGACGTGGAAGTCGTCGCGGCGCCCCGCCGTCGGCACGGCGCCGCCGTTGGCCGTCGGGATGGCGAGGCCGGAGACGACGCTCACCTCCGACTGCACGTCGGCGAGCGGCGCGAGGGCCGACTTGAGGTCGTAGTTCGGTCCGATCGTGTTCGGGACGTAGTCGTTGTGGAGCGGATCGTCGTCGCCGCCGAGCGACTGCCCGCCGAACGCGACGATGTACCGCTTGGGGATGGGCTGGCCCTGGGCGTAGGCCTCGCCGTGGCGGTCGAACATCACCTCCAGCGCGGGCAGCGTGATCGCCACGCCGCCCAGCCCCTTGATGGCCGCTCGCCTCGAGATGCGCAGGGCCATCAGAGCTGCTCCAGCCGGCGGTAGATGAAGGCCGGGTCGGACGCGACGTCGATCATGAGCTGGTCGAAGGCCCGTCCCTTCTGCTCGAACGCCTTGGTGAGCGCCGATATGTTCGCGGCGTCGTCCGGTGTTTCTCTCCGCCCGTAGGCCATCCTGAACAGCTGCGTGACGACGCAGGCCTCGAGATCGCCGCCGTCGATCAGCATCTCGCCGAGGCCCGCGGGCCCGTTGAACCTGCCGTCGCCCGTGGGGCCCGCCGTGCTGCCGACGACCTGGCCGTCGCCGGAGATCGCGCACTGGGGGGCGTCCTTGTCCGTCGCGCGGTAAACGCCCGTGCGGTCGTAGTTCTCGAGGCCGAAGCCGATGAGGTCGGTGAGGTTGTGGCAGGCCGCGCAGCCGCCCGTGCCGCGGTGGGCGGCGTAGCGATCGACCTTGCAGCCCGTGGGCGTCGCCGCGGGCGGCTGGTCGACCATGACGTTCGGCGGGGGCGGCGGGATGGTCTGGCAGAGGAGGCGGTTGCGCACGAACACGCCGCGCAGCGTGGGGCTCGTGTCGTCGAACTTCGCGCCCGCGGCGAGCACGGACCCGTGCGACAGGATCCCGCGCCGCGGCGAGCCCGCCGCCTGGTAGTTGACCCAGGCGCCCGTCGTCGAGCCGGGAGGGGGGAGCCCGTAGTGCATCGCCAGATCGTCGGTGACGAAGGTCTCCGGCCAGCGGAAGAGCTCGAGGTAGTCGGCCTTCTTCTCGAACACGACGCGCGTCACGAGCGCGTCGCTCTCCGCCGTCAGCTCGGACGCGAGCGTCGGGTCGACGGCGAGCTGGTGGTAGCCGAGCCAGAAGCCGTGGAAGGCGCGCGCGCGATCGGCGCCGCGCCCGTCGGCCAGCATCATCGTCGCGGCGGCGCGGCGGCCCTCGGGCGTGTGCAGCATGCCGGCGGCCGCCAGGTCGAGCAGCTGATCGCTCGGCATCGTGCCCCACAGGAAGTAGGAGAGGCGCGCGCCGATCTCGTAGTCGCCGAGCTGGTAGAGCCCCGGCCGGCCCGCGACGGGCGCGCCGATCTCGACGCGGTAGAGGAAGCTCGGGTCCTGGAGCATGGCGCGCACGACGAGGTCGACGCCCGCGTAGAAGTCGCCCGCCTCGACGGCGAACGACTGCAGGGCGACGTACGCGGCGACCTCGTCGTCGGCGAGCGGCCGGCGGAAGGCGCGCCGCCCGAAGCTCTTGACGAACGAGGTCATGCACGCCTGGTCGGCGGGGCCGCTGGGCGCGCAGCCGACGAGCGCCGCCTTGCGCGCCGGATCGGCGAGGGCGCGCGCCGAGACGTCGGTGGCGAGCGCCTCGACGTCGCCGACGAGCGCCCCTGACACGAGCTGCGTCGTGTAGTCGTTGTCGAAGGGATCGACGACGTCCTCGGGCAGCTTCGCGAACCCGGGCCGCGTCGTGTCGCCGAGCAGATCGCGGAGCGTGTTGTCGTACTCGATGCGCGAGAGGCGGTGGATGCCCGTCGCGCCCACGGTGAGCTGCATCGGCGCGACGGCCGAGCCCCCGGCGCCCGAGGCGGCGCCGCCGCCCCCCGCCGCGCCCGCGGTCGCGCCCGTGGCGCCCGCGCCGGTGACCTGGCCCCGGCACGCGCCGAGGAGCGCGCACGCCAGCACCCACGCGACCGTCGTCATCCTCAAGCTGGTCGGGTCTCCCATCAGACCTCCCGTCGCGGCGTCAGGGGGACGCGCCGCAGGCTCGACTCGACCTCCACGGTAGTGGGTGCCGCGGGAGCTCGCAAACCTTTCTTGCAGACCTACATCCAGTTTCTGACGCGCGGCTCGGTTGCGCCACGGCGCGCGCGGCGGTTGCGCAACGGCGGCCCCCGCGCGCGCACGGTGCTAGCTTTGGGGCATGACGCCGGACTTTTCGGGGAAGCACGTGGTGGTGACGGGCGGGACGGGGGCCCTCGGTCGGGCGGTCGTCGAGGCGCTCCTGGGCGCGGGCGCGACCTGCACGGTCCCGCACCGGGGCGCCGCGCCCGCGGAGATGCCGCGCTCGGAGCGGCTGAAGCTCGTGGGCGCCGTCGAGCTCGCCGACGAGGCGCACGTCATGCGCTTCTACGCCGAGCTGCCCGAGCTGTGGGCCACGGTGAACGCCGCCGGCGGCTTCGCGGCCGCGCCGGCCACCGAGACGCCGCTCGCGGCGCTGCGCGCCCAGCTCGATCAGAACCTCGTCTCGGCCTTCCTCTGCTCGCGCGAGGCGGTGCGCCGCTTCGGCCGGGGCCCGGGCCGCGTCGTCAACGTCGCCTCGCGCGCCGCCATCGAGCCGACGGGCGGCTCGCTCGCCTACACGATCGCGAAGGCGGGCGTCGTGGCGCTCACGCGCGCGCTCGCCGACGAGGTGAAGGGCTCCTCCATCCTGGTGAACGCGGTGGTCCCGACGATCATCGACACGCCCGCCAACCGCAAGGCGATGAGCCCGTCGCCCGAGGCGGCCGCGCGCTGGAGCAAGCCCGCGGACATCGCCGCCGCGATCCTGTGGCTCGCGAGCCCGGACAACCGGGTGACGACCGGCGCCGCGATTCCCGTCTGACCGCCCGTGTCACCGCTCGCGTGACGCTCGTCCGAGCGCTGCGACATCTCGCCGCGCGCGGGCCGCCGCGATCCTCGATAGAGTGCGCGCATGCGTCTCGCTCTCGGTGTGGTCGTGGCGTCGGCCCTCACTGTCTCGTCGGTCAGCGAGGCGCTCGCGCAAACAGCGTCCCCGCCACCCCCCTTGCCGCCGCCCGCGTACCCGCCGGGCGCGTACCCGCCGGCCGCCTACCCGCCGGGCGCGTACCCGCCGGCGGCCTACCCGCCGGGCGCTTACGCGTACCCGCCGCCGCTGCCGCAGCCCGCGCCGCCCGTGCCCGAGAAGAAGCTCGGCGTCGGCTACAAGATCGGCAACGGCCTCGGCTTCCTCGGCGCGGACGTCATCATCGCTCCCGTCGAGCACCTCGCCGTCGACGCTCAGCTCAACTACCAGAGCGACGCGGGCGCCTCGGGGACGGGCTTCGTCGTGGCCGCGCAGGGCCGCCTCAAGGGCGGGCAGGCGTCCACGCCGTACCTGGGCCTCGGCTTTCTGCACGAGTCGCTCACGCTGGCGTCGGACTCACGCTCGGTCTCGGGCTTCGTCGCCAACCTCGGGTACGAGTGGCGCTGGGACCAGGGGCTGGGGATCCTCCTCGGGGGCGGGATCGCGCACGTCCCCGAGATCGAGGTCAGCGACGGGTTCGTGACCGTCAAGAAGGACGGCGGGTGGCTGCCGAACCTCGAGTTCGGGCTGCGATGGATGTTCCTCTAACGCCACGCGCGGTCGATCTCGAAACGAGCGACGCGCGCGCCTGAAACGATTTCGAAATGGTCGCGGGACAACAAAAAACACCCGCTGACAATCCGATGACAATTGCAGGCGTACAGTGTGCGCCATGCAGATTTCGTCTCTCGTCATCGGGACTTACCTGGTCATCCTGCTCGCGCTCGCGGCCTACGGCTTCCACCGCAGCTCGCTGGTCTGGATGTTCTACCGGTTCCGCGACAAGCGGCCGCGGCCGCTCGGGATGTTCTCCGACCTGCCGGGCGTCACCGTGCAGCTGCCGCTGTTCAACGAGATGTACGTCGTCGAGCGCCTGCTCGACGCCGTCGCGGGCATCCGCTATCCGCGCGACCGCTTCCAGATCCAGGTGCTCGACGACTCGACCGACGAGACGCAGGAGATCTGCAAGCGGAAGATCGCCGAGCTCCAGCGGCGCTTCCCCGAGCTCAGCATCGAGTACGTCCACCGCGTGGACCGCTCGGGCTTCAAGGCGGGCGCGCTCGAGAACGGGCTCAGGACCGCCAAGGGCGAGTTCATCCTCATCTTCGACGCCGACTTCCTGCCCCTGCCCGACGTGCTCGAGCGCAGCATCCACTACTTCCTCGACCCGAAGGTCGCCGTCGTGCAGTGCCGCTGGGAGCACGTCAACCGCGACTTCTCGGCGCTCACCGAGGTGCAGGCCCTCATGCTCGACGGGCACTTCATCATGGAGCACGCGGGCCGCAACTGGTCGGGTCGCTTCTTCAACTTCAACGGCACGGCCGGCATGTGGCGCCGCTCGGCGATCGCCGACGCGGGCGGCTGGCAGCACGACACGCTCACGGAGGACATGGACCTGTCGTACCGGGCGCAGCTGCGCGGCTGGAAGTTCGTCTACGTCCCGGAGATCACGGCGCCCGCCGAGCTGCCGGTCGAGATGTCGTCGTTCAAGTCGCAGCAGTTCCGCTGGGCGAAGGGCTCGGTGCAAGTGGCGCGCAAGCTCCTGCCGACGATCCTCCGCTCGAACGCCACCTTCGCGCAGAAGTCCGAGGCGTTCTTCCACCTGACGAACAACCTCGCGTACCCGCTGCTCGTCGTGCTGTCGCTGCTGCTCCTGCCGAACCTGGCGCTGCGCAGCCACCACGGCTGGCGCGAGGTGCTCATGATCGACCTGCCGCTGTTCTTCGGGACGACGCTGTCGGTGGCGTCCTTCTACCTGGCGTCCGAGCGCGAGATCGCGCTCATGCGCGACCCGAGCGCGCGGCCGAGGTTCCAGTGGAGCGCGCTCAAGCGCCTGCCGCTCGTCATGTCGATCGGCATCGGCCTCTGCATCAACCAGACGCGCGCCGTGCTCGAGGCCCTCGCGGGCCGCGAGACGGAGTTCGTGCGCACGCCCAAGCACGGCATCCGCGGCAAGCTCGAGAGCTGGTCGAGCAAGAAGTACCGCGCCGCGAAGTCCATCACGCCCTTCATCGAGCTCGGCATGGCGGCCTACTTCGTCGTCGCCATCGGCGTCGCCCTCGACCACGGGCACTACATGTCGATCCCGTTCCTCGCGCTCTTCCTCGCGGGCTTCGGCTACGTCGGCTGGGTGTCGCTGTGGCAGGGCGGGATCGGCCTGGCCGCGCGGGGCGCGTTCGCGCGCCTGCTGCCGCGGCGCACGACGGTGGTCGTGCCGCCGCCCGCCTTCGTGGTCCTCAACAGCAAGCCGGCCGCGGACGTGACGTTCGAGGGAGAGGCGTCGGATGCCGTGGGCGGATCGCCGGTCGCCTCGGGCGCGCTGCAGGTCCAGTAGCGCGGCGCCCGGGCGCGACGCGCTCCTCGCGCTCGTCGTCGTCGCCGCCGGCGCCGGCTGCGGCCGCTACCCGCTGGCGCCGTCGGCCGGGCCGTCGGGCGCCGCCGGCGCGCCCGACGACTCGTCGCTCTCGACGCCCACGGGCTTCTGCCGCGCGTTCGAGGCCAGCTCCTACGCGGCCACCAAGCGCTGCTACGGCAGCGAGGTCCCCGCCGACGTCGTCGCGACGATCGACGCGCAGATCTGCGCTCCCCTCGACGGCGCCCTGGCGGCCGGCCGCATCACCTACGACCGCGCGGGCGCCGCCGCGTGTCTCTCGCAGGCCGGAGCCTCGCTGGCCGAGAGCTGCCGGTTCGACACCATCCCGTGCGCCGACGAGGTCGTCGCGGGCCTCCTGCCCGACGGCGCGCCGTGCGAGAGCTCGGCCGAGTGCGCGGCCACCTCCTTCTGCGTGCGCCCCGATCGCTCCACCTGCCAGCAGGCCGTGTGCACGCCGGACAGCCAGCTCGGGGAGCCGTGCGGCATCGGCTGCGCGCCGGGGCTCACCTGCGCGACCGACGGCTCCGACGTCTGCGTCGTCGACACGGGGACGCTGGGCGCCGGCTGCGACCTCACGGCCGTGGCGCCGTGCGACTGGGGCTTCGCCTGCCGGCCCAACGCCTCGGGAGCCGGCGCGTGCGTCGAGTCGCGGACCGGGCTCGCCTGCCAGGACGATCTCGAGTGCCCGGTCGAGGACCTCTGCGACGGCACGTGCAAGCCGCGCCTCGCCATGGGCGCCTCGTGCGCGGCGAGCCCGCAGGGCTGCCTGGCGCTCGCGACTTGCGACCAGGCGACGCGGCGCTGCGTGCCCGCCGGCAACGACGGCCAGCCCTGCGGCATGAACGGCTTCTGCTACGAGGGCAGCTGCTCACCGACGGCCGCGGGCGACTCCGTCTGCGTCGTGAACCGCGGCACGGGCAGCGCCTGCGACGATCCCAACGAGTGCGCGAGCGGCGTGTGCGAGGCCGGCGCGTGCGCCGCCTGCGCGCCCTGAGGAGCGAAGCCCGGCGGGCGCCCGGGGGGCGCTAGAGCGCCTTCTTGATGAGGTCCTCGATCTTCGTCTTGGGGACGGCGCCGACGACCTGGCCGACGACCTTGCCGTCCTTGAAGACGAGCAGCGTCGGGATGCTGCGGATGTCGTACTGCGCCGAGAAGTCGGGGTTGGCGTCGATGTCGCACTTGCCGACCCGCACGCGGCCCTCGTAGTCCTTGGCGAGCGCCTCGACGTGGGGCGCGATGGCGCGGCACGGCGCGCACCAGGCGGCCCAGAAGTCCACGAGCACGGGGAGCTTCGAGCCCAGGATCTCGGTCTTGAAGTTGGTGTCGGTGACCTCGACGAGGTTCTCGCTGGCCATGGAGCATTCGTTTAGCACGCCGGGCCTCCCGCTCCAAGCGGCGCCGCGCGGAAAGCGCCCGCTCGAGGCCGGCGTGGTAGGTTTGAATCGTGTCGAGCCTGACGGCGCTTCAGATCGGGGCGTACGCCCTCGCCTCGGTCCTCTACCTCGGCTTCCTCGTGGGCCTGCGCGACAAGCCGGGCCGGGTCGTGCTCGCCGTGGCCGTGGCGCTGCACCTGTGGGACATCGGCGCGCGCTGCGTTCACGGCACGAACCCCCTCTCCTCGACGCCCGAGGCCATGTCGTTCATCTCGTTCCTGCTCGCGGCCGGCTACCTCATCGGCTCGCTGCGCTACGGGCTCGCGACGGCCGGGGCCTTCGCGGCGCCCGCGTCGCTCGTGCTGCTGCTGCTCGCGCGCGTCGTGCCGGCCGAGGAGGGCACGCCCGCGATGGGCACGCTCGGCTACACGCACATCCTGCTCGCCACCGTGGGCGTGGCCGTGTTCTTCATCGCGGCCGTGCTGGCCGCCATCTACCTCTTCCAGGATCGCCAGCTGCGGCACCGGCAGTTCGATCGCGTGTCGAGCCGCGGCACGCCGCTCGACACGCTCGATCGCCTCGCGTCGCGCTGCGTGTCGATCGGCTTCCCGATCTTCACGGTCGCGATCGTCACGGGCGCCATGTGGATCGCGCGCCTCGGCGTCGTGCACGGCCTGGGGACGCTGCGGCCCGAGTACCTGCTGGCCTTCGTGACCTGGGTGGCCTTCGCCGTGCTGCTCGTGGCGCGGTTCGGCGCGGGGTGGGGAGGGCGGCGCGCGGCGTGGCTGACGTTGGGCGGCTTCGGGGGGACGGTGCTGGTGCTGGTCGTCTACTTCCTGAGGCACGCGGCGTAGGCGATGTCGACGGG
The DNA here is from genome assembly GCA_035546175.1 of Polyangia bacterium. Classification (GTDB taxonomy): domain Bacteria; phylum Myxococcota_A; class Polyangia; order Fen-1088; family Fen-1088; genus DASZFV01. The sequence continues at coordinate 24,369 of DASZWW010000323.1, read as the reverse complement.
GAAGGCGCCACCCAGCATCGACGTCGTCGTCCTCGGCGTCTCGCACCACACGGCGGACGTCGCCCTGCGCGAGAAGCTGACCGTGCCGGCCGAGCAGCTCGACGCGACCTTGGTCGAGCTCAAGACCCTCCCCGGCGTGCGCGAGGTGGCGCTGCTCAGCACCTGCAACCGCATCGAGATCTACGCCGTCACCTCGGACACCGACACGGCGCTTCGCGCGATGAGCCTCGACCTCGCCCGGCGCGCCGGCCTGCTCGAGGCCGAGATCGAGCCGCACCTCTACACGCGCCTCGAGCGCGAGGGGGTCAAGCACCTCTTCCGCGTGGCCTCGAGCCTCGACTCGCTCGTCGTGGGCGAGCCGCAGATCCTCGGCCAGGTGAAGACGATGTTCGACGCGGCGGCGCGCGCGGGCACCCTGGGCCAGGTGCTCAACGGCTGCCAGCGGGGCGCCTCGCGCGCCGCGCGCCGCGTGCGCAGCGAGACCGAGATCGCGCGCAACCCCGTCTCCGTCAGCTCGGTCGCCGTCGAGGTCGCGCACGCGTTCTTCGGCGACTTCGCGGGCAAGCACGTGCTCGTCGTGGGCGCGGGCAAGATGTCCGACCTCGCGGCGCGCGCGCTCCGCTCGCGCGGCGCCGCGCTCACGGTGACGAACCGGACGCGGGCGCGCGCGGAGGAGCTGGCGGCGCGCTTCGGGGCCGCCGTGCACGACTGGGCGGACCTCGAGGGCGCCCTCGCGAAGTCGGACATCGTCATCGCCTCGACGGGCGCGCAGCGCCCCGTGCTGACGACGGAGCTGCTCGCGCGCGTGCAGAAGGCGCGCCGCGGGCGGACGATCTTCATCATCGACATCGCCATGCCTCGCGACGTCGAGCCGGCGAAGAAGTATCCCGAGGGCGTCTACGTCGCCAACCTCGACGATCTCCAGAAGCAGGCGGCGACCCACCTCCAGGGCCGCCAGGCCGAGGCGGACAAGGCCGAGGCGATCGTCGAGGCCGAGGTCACGCGCTTCCTGCAGTCGTGGAGCAGCAGTCAGCTGGGTCCGATCGTGACGGCGATGCGCACCCACGTGATCGGGATCGCGCACGCCGAGGCGGACAAGCTCAACGCCGGCCTCGCGCGCCTCGAGGAGAAGGAGAAGAAGCTCGTCGTGGCCGCGTTCGACGCCCTCGCGAAGAAGGTCCTCCACCTGCCCCAGCTGGCCCTGAAGAAGGACGCGGGCGAGGCGGTCACCCTCGTCGACGCCGTGCGGAAGCTCTTCGATCTCCAGCCGGCCGAGCCCGTGCCCGTCGCCGAGCCGACCCAGACGGGCGCCGCGGCCGTGGCCGGCAAGGCCCCGGGCGTCGAGGACGAGCCCTCGTGAGCGCCGGCGGGCCCGGGAAGCTCGTCATCGGGACGCGCGGCAGCGCGCTGGCGCGCTGGCAGGCGGCGCACGTGGGGCAGGCGCTGGTCGCCGCGCACCCCGGCCTCGTGATCGAGGAGCACGTCCTCGTGACCGAGGGCGACCGCAAGCAGACGGGGCCCGTCGTCGAGCTCGGGGGCAAGGGCGTGTGGGTCAAGGAGATCGAGGACGCGCTCTCCGCGGGGACGATCGATCTCGCCGTGCACAGCCTCAAGGACGTGCCGGCCGCGCTCGCGCCCGGGCTGGCGCTCGTCGCGATCCCCACGCGCGCCGATCCGCGCGACGCGCTCGTGAGCCGGGCGGGCGCGCGCCTCGCCGACCTGCCGGCCGGCAGCCGCGTCGGCACCTCGAGCCTGCGGCGTGTGTGCCAGGTGCTCGCGCTGCGCGGCGACCTGCGGGTCGAGCTCCTGCGGGGCAACGTCGACACGCGCCTGCGGAAGATCGCGGAGGGCGCCGTCGACGCCGGCGTGCTCGCCTGCGCGGGGCTCGACCGCCTCGGCTTCGCGGACCGCATCACGGAGCGGCTCACGGAGGATCAGATGTTGCCGGCCATCGGCCAGGGCGCCCTGGCGCTGGAGGCGCGCGCCGCCGACGAGCGGGTCCGCGCGCTCACCCGCGCCCTGGCCGACGCGGCCGCCGAGGTCGCGGTCGCGGCCGAGCGGGCGCTGCTGGCCAGCCTCGGGGTCGGCTGCCGGACGCCCGTGGCGGGTCACGCGGTCGTCGAGGACGGCCGCGTGGTCCTGCGAGGCCTCGTGGGCCGTCCCGACGCGTCGGAGATGCTCCGCGAGGTGGTGTCCGGAGCCCCCGCGGAGGCGGCGGCGCTCGGCGCCGAGCTCGGCCGCCGTCTGCTGGCCCGGGGGGCCGACCGGATCCTCCGCGAGCTCGAAGGGGCAGCGTAACTGGTTGAAATTACTCAAGCCGAATGTTGGTTGCTTGACCGGGGGCGGCCGGAGCGCTATCAGCAACGGCTCATTATGGTCGGTTTCGGGCCCCACAACCCGGTCCCCGCGGCTCCGAAAAGCCCGTTGATGGGCCCTCCGATCACCCCTTCCTTCTTCAGTGTCGAGCTCGACGCGCCGAGCTTTCCGGCTGCGTTGCGCCAGCTCTCGAGACCTCCGATGAGCCTCTGGACCGCGGGCCGGCTGCCCCGGAACGACGAGCGCCTGGTCGCGATCGTGGGCGCGCGCGCCGCGTCCCTCGCGGGGTGCGCGCTCGCCGGGCGGCTCGCGGCCGCCGCCGTTGGCGCGGGCTACGGCGTCGTCTCGGGCGGCGCGCTGGGGATCGACGCGGCCGCGCACCGGGGCGCGCTCACGGCGGGCGGCGCGACGTTCGCCGTCCTCGGCTGCGGTATAGATGTGGTGTACCCCGATCGGCACGGCCCGCTCTTCGGCGAGATCTCGCGCGGCGGGGGCCTGGTCTCGGAGTATCCGCCCGGCACGCCGCCGCGCGCGGGGCAGTTCCCCGTGCGCAACCGGCTCGTGGCCGCACTCGCCGAGGCGACGATCGGGGTCGAGGCGCGGCCCGCGTCCGGCGCGCTCATCACGGCCCGGCTCGCGCGCGCGCTCGGCCGGCGGGTCCTCGCGGTCCCGGGCAGCGCGGGCTGCGACGAGCTCGTCGCCACCGGCGCGGCCCTGGCGCTCGAGGGCGCGGACGCGCTCGTCGAGCGGCTCGCGGGCGTCGAGGCGCCGCCGCCCGAGGTCCCGGCGGCCCTGGCGCCGCTCGTGCGGGCCTTGCGCGCGGGCGCGGCGGCGCCCATCGATCTCGCGTTGCGCATGGGCGCGACGCTGCCCGAGGTGCTGGCGGGGCTGGCGGAGGCGGAGCTTTCCGGGTGGGCGCGTCGCCTGCCCGGCGGACGATTCGAGGTGCTTCGTGCCAACTAAGAAGGCCAGCAAGACGGCGGCCGCGGCGCCCGAGGGCGCGGACGCGGCGGCGGCGAAGAACAAGCCGAAGGCGAAGACCTCGGTCAAGACCTCGGCGAAGGCCCCCGCCAAGGCGAAGGCCAAGGCCGCCCCCAAGGCGAAGGCCAAGGCGAGCGTCGCGGCGCCCGAGGCGGTCGCCAGGCCGCGCCGCCAGGGCGAGGCGCTCGTCATCGTCGAGTCGCCCGCGAAGGCGAAGACGATCAAGAAGTACCTCGGCCCCGGCTACGTCGTGAAGGCGTCGGTCGGTCACGTCAAGGACCTGCCCAAGAAGAAGATGGGCATCGACATCGAGCACGGCTTCCAGCCGGAGTACGTGGTGATCGAGTCGAAGCAGAAGGTGCTCGCCGAGATCAAGGAGGCGGCCGCCAACGTCAAGCAGGTCTACCTCGCGCCCGACCCCGACCGCGAGGGCGAGGCCATCGCCTGGCACATCGCCGAGGAGGTGCGCCCCTCGAACCCGAACATCCAGCGGGTCCTCTTCAACGAGATCACGAAGAAGGCCATCAACGAGGCCATCCTGCGGCCCACGACCCTCGACGTGAAGAAGTTCGAGTCGCAGCAGGCGCGGCGCGTGCTGGATCGCATCGTCGGCTACCAGATCAGCCCGGTGCTCTGGACGAAGGTGCGCCGAGGCCTGTCGGCGGGGCGCGTGCAGTCGGTGGCCGTCAAGCTCATCTGCGAGCGCGAGGCGGAGATCACCGCCTTCCAGCCGCAGGAGTACTGGACCGTCGAGGCGCAGGTCGAGGGCGGCGCGCCGCCCCCGTTCTCGGCCAAGGTCTCGAAGGTCGACGGCAAGAAGGCGGAGCTCTCGCACGAGGGCCAGGCGCGCGAGGTGGTCGAGGTCATCAAGGCGTCGCCGCTCGTCGTCGCGGCCGTCGAGCGCAAGGAGCGGCGCAAGAACCCGCCGCCGCCGTTCATCACCTCGAAGCTGCAGCAAGAGGCGTCGAGCAAGCTCCGGTTCTCGCCCAAGCGGACCATGGGCCTCGCGCAGCGGCTCTACGAGGGCGTCGAGGTGGGCGAGGACGGCCTCGTCGGCCTCATCACGTACATGCGCACGGACTCGACGCGCCTGTCGGACGACGCGGTCACGGAGGTGCGCGCGTACATCGGCGAGCGCTTCGGCGCGGACCGCCTGCCGGCGGAGCCCGTGGTCTACAAGACGAAGAAGGGCGCGCAGGACGCGCACGAGGCGATCCGGCCGACGTCGACGAAGTACGACCCCGAGACGGTGCGCAAGCTGTGGGAGGCCGGGCAGGGCGGCGGGCGCGACGAGCGCGAGACCGAGGACCTGCTGCGCCTCTACACGCTCATCTGGAACCGCACGATCGCCTGCCAGATGGTGCCGGCGATCTTCGACCAGACCAGCATCGAGATCGGGGCGGGCCGCGTCGAGCTGCGCGCGACGGGCCAGGTCATGAAGTGGGCCGGCTTCCTCGAGGTGTACGCCGAGACGGTCGAGGACGCGGCCAACGAGGACGCGACGACGGGCGCGCTGCCCGAGGTGCGCGAGGGCGAGACGCTCAAGCTCCTCGAGACGAGGCCCGAGCAGCACTTCACGCAGCCGCCGCCGCGGTTCTCGGAGGCGACGCTCGTCAAGGAGCTCGAGGAGAAGGGCATCGGCCGGCCGTCGACGTACGCCGCCATCCTCTCGACGGTGCAGGACCGCGGCTACGTCGAGAAGAAGGAGGGGCGCCTCTGGCCCACGGAGCTCGGCGTCATGGTCAACGGCCTCCTCGTCAAGAGCTTCCCCGACATCGTCAGCTCGGACTTCACGGCGCAGATGGAGGAGCAGCTCGACAAGGTCGAGGAGGGCGAGGCCGACTGGGTCAAGATCCTCAAGAGCTTCTACACACCCTTCAAGGGCGAGGTCGAGACCGCCAAGAAGGAGATGCGCAACGTCAAGGCCGAGGAGCAGAAGACCGACGAGGTCTGCGAGAAGTGCGGCAAGGGGATGGTGATCAAGTGGGGGCGCAACGGCCACTTCCTGGCCTGCTCCGGCTACCCCGAGTGCCGCAACACGAAGGAGTACCGCAAGAACGCGGACGGCACGCTGACCGTCGTCCCGACCACGCGGCCCTCGGACCAGAAGTGCCCGACCTGCGGCGCGGAGATGGTGATCCGGCGCGGGCGCTTCGGCGAGTTCCTGGCGTGCACGAAGTACCCCGACTGCAAGACGACGGCGCCCATGTCGCTGGGGGTCGATTGCCCGAAGCCCGACTGCGGCGGCTACCTCACCGAGAAGCGGTCGAAGCGCGGCAAGGTCTTCTTCGGGTGCTCGAACTACCAGCGCACGAAGTGCGACTTCGTGTCGTGGGACCGGCCCATCCCGCAGCCGTGCCCGAAGTGCGGCGCGAAGTTCCTGCTGCAGAAGGTCTCGAAGACCGGCACGCGCGTCTACTGCAACGATCGCGAGGGCTGCGGGTACACGATGGACCAGGGCGATCCGGGCGAGGCGCCGCCCGAGGGCGGCGGCGACGCGGGCGGCGCTCCGCCGCAGAGCGCGGCGTAGTCGAGGCGGTCGTGCCGTGCGCCGGCGGGCCTCGATCGTCGTCGCGCTCGGCCTGCTCGCGGCGGGGCGCGAGGCGCGCGCGCTCGACGCGTTCGAGATCCAGGTCTACGACGGCACGGCCAACGCGCCGGGCGTGTTCGGGCTCGAGCTCCACTCCAACGTCGTGGCCAGCGGCGCGACGACGGCAGCGCCGCCCGAGCTGCCGCCCAACCACCAGGCCCACTTCACGCTCGAGCCCTCGTACGGCCTGACGCGCTGGTGGGAGCTCGGCGCGTACTTTCAGACGGCGCTGCGCGCGGACGGCGCCTACGACTACGCGGGGGTCAAGCTGCGCTCGAAGGTCGTGACGACGCCGGAGTGGTCGGCGCGCCTGCGCCTCGGCGTCAACCTCGAGGTGGGCGCCTTGCCCGCGCGGTACGAGGCCGACCGGTTGGGCCTCGAGCTGCGGCCCATCGCCGCGTTGGACGTCGCGCGGCTCCGGCTGGCCGCAAACCCGATCGTCGACGTGCCGCTGACGGGCGGCGCCGCCACGTTCGAGCCCGCGGCGTTCGCGCTCTACGAGCTGCCGGGCGCGGCTTCGTTCGGGCTCGAGTACTACGCCTCGATGGGGCCCGTGTCGGACCTCGGTGGCGGGCCCGGTCAGGAGCACTACCTCTACGAGGTCGCCAACCTGCTCGCCGTGCGCAACCTCGAGCTCAACGCCGGCGTCGGTCAGGGGCTCACGCGCGCCTCGAGCGCGCTCGTCGTCAAGGTGATCGTCGGCTACGCGTTCGACCGTTCGGGGCGATGAGCCGGGAGAAGGGTCGGGGTGAGGGTCAGCGAAGCGTGATCCGCACGGCGTGCGCCACGCCGTCGCCGAGGTCGACGCGCAGCTGCCAGACGCCGGCCGACATGGCGTGGTCGTCCATGAGCAGGTCGTACTCGCGCACGAGGAGGAACGGCAGCCCGACGAAGACGAAGTTGTTGCCCACGGCGGGCGGCAGCCCGGCGGCGGGCTGCTCGGCGCCGACGTGGCCGGCGGCGTCCACCTTGGCGACGTAGAGCTTCGCGGGCAGATCGAAGACGTTGAGGCTCTGGTCGGCGAGCGCGAAGCGCACGAGCACCGGCACGGGCCGCGGGAACACCGACGAGCCGTTGTTGTTGACGGGCGGCAGGAAGCCGCCGAACGAGACGAGCACGCGCACGTGGAAGGCGCCCATCGCCTTGTTGCCCGAGGCGTCGGTCGCCGTGCAGCCCACCGTCGTGTCGCCGAGCGGGAAGACGCCGCCCGAGGGAGGCGCGCACGAGACCGTGGGGTGCGGGTCGGTGTCGTCGGTGGCCGTCACGGCGTAGGCGACGCGCGCGCCGGCGCGGCTCGTCGCCGCGACCGTGATCGTGCCCGGGAGCTTGAGCACGGGCGGCGTCGAATCGCCGACGTCGACCGTGAAGGTCGACGGGGCCGAGGTGTTGAGGTGGCGGTCTGTCGCCGCGCACGTCACGCGCGTCTTGCCCACCGGGAAGAACGATCCCGACGGGTGATCGCAGGAGACGGGATCGCTGCCGTCGACGAGATCGCTCGCGCACGTCGCGAAGCTCACGACGCCGCCGCCCGGTCCGGACGCGAGGACGCGGAGGTCCGGCAGCGGGCACAGCGTGGGCGGCGTCGTGTCCTTCACGGTGACGTCGAACGTCGCCGACGTCGTGTTGCCGGCGCCGTCGGTGGCCTGGCACGTCACGGGCGTCGTCTCGTCGAGCGAGAAGAGCGCCGGCGACGACGGCGTGCAATCGACGGGCAGCGGCCCGCTCACGACGTCGGTGGCCGACGCGTCCCACGAGACGAGCGCGCCGAGCGCGCTCTGCGCCTCGGCCGTGATGTCGCCCGGCACCGTGACGACGGGCGGCCCGTCGACCACGGCGACGTCGAACATGTCGACGCCCACGGCGCCCGTGTCGGGATCGATGGCGGTGCAGAGGACGGGCGTCGACCCGAGGGGGAACGTCGAGCCGGACGGGGGCGCGCAGCCGATCGTCGCCGGCTGGCCCGACGCCGTCGTCGCGGACACCGCGTAGCTCACGACGGCGCCGCTCGGGCCCGTGGCCGGGACCGCGACGAGGCCCGGCAGCGTCAGCGTCGGGAGGCCGCCGTTGCCCGTCGAGACGCCGACCGGCGTGTCGCCGGAAGGGCAGCCCTCCTGCCAGCCGCCGCCGGCGCGGGAGTCGACGACCTGCGAGAGGCGGAGGTGATGCCAGCCGGGCGTCAGCTCGAAGGGCAGGTCCCAGTTGCCGTTGTCGTCGGCGCGGGTCGTCCACGTGCGCCCGTCGACGCGCACGACGACGTCGGCCTCCGGGAGCGCGCAGTCGGGGCCGTTCGCCGTGTTCGCGGGATTGCAGTTGCCATCGCCGAGCCGCAGGGGGCCCGTCGAGAAGAGCGCCCCGAGCTTGTTGGGCGGCAGCTCCAGCCGCGGCGGCGGCACGTCGATCTGGATGCGGCTCTTCGGCGTGTCGGCCAGGCTCGCGAAGGCGCGGAAGTGCGCGGCGATCTCGTCGGCCGTGGCGTTCGCCGGCGGGTCGGGCGCCTGGAAGAAGTAGAGCAGGTGCTTGCCGGTCCCCAGGAACGTCGAGGCCTGGAAGCTGAACGAGCCGTCGGCGTTGGGCGTCTGCGAGACGCCGGTGTCACGCGCCACGTTGCGCATCGCCGGGTGCCCGGTCTCCTCGAACACGCGGAGCCGGCCGAACGACGCCTCGGCGTAGGGGATCGTGCCCTTCGCCTGGACGACGCCCGGATCGGGCGGCGCGTTCGGCGTGCAGTCGATCTGCGCGCCCGTGCGCGGGAACTCGACGGTGGGCGGGCGGACGCCGACGCTCACGAAGACCGGCACGCTGCCGCCGGCGATGGGCTGCACGCACGATCCCGACCTCGTGAAGACGAGCTTGTGCCAGCCCTTCGTGGGATCGCTCGCGCCGTCGCTGAGGGTGATCGAGCCGTGGATGGCGCCCGTGCCGTCGGCGCTCACCGTGGGCGTGAGCGTCGTGCCGCCGCCCAGATCGCAGACGGTGACGGCCCCCGGCGTGGCCGTGCCCGTGACGGTGAAGGTGGCGTCCGCGGGGTTCGGGCTGGCGGTCGGGTCGCGCGGCGACGTGATGATCGGCGCGGGCGGCGACGCGGGCGCGGCCGGCGCGACCGTCACCTGCCACTTGACCACGGCGCTCGCCGCGCAGAAGGCCGCCGGCGGCGACGCGCAGGTCGCGCCCGGGTAGTTGCGCTGCTGGAGATCGAGCGTGTACGTCCCGAACGCGCCGAGGGGAACGTCACCCGAGAAGGTGCCGCTCGCCGTCACCGGGAGGACGACGTCCGTCGCCGTGCCCTCGACGTGCGCGAGGATCGAGCCGCCGAGGAGGCCGCCGATGCCCGAGAGCGTCACCGTGGGGCCGACGCCGTAGACCTGCTGCCCGTAGCGCGGCGAGACGAGCACGGGCGGCGCGGGCACGCCGGCCACGGGATCGTCGGGCGCGGCGAGCACGGGCACGACGGGCAGGCCGTTCGGCCCGACGGGCGGCGCGAGCGTCAGGTCGGGCGTCGAGCCCGCCGCGAGCGGCGTGTCGAGGTCGGGCTTCGTGCCGCCGCTCTTCGTGGCGAACGACATGACGTTCAGGCCCGCGCCGCGGTTGCCGGGCGGCCCGGGCGGGATGAGCGACGTCGCCGGCACGACCTGCCGCGGCTGCAGGGGGCTCGACCAGACGAGCTGCGCCGTGGCGTCGCTCGTGCTCGTCTCGACGGCGAGGTGGATGGGGTAGTGCACGCCCGCCTGCAGCGCCACCGGCTTGCTCACGCGCTGCCGCGTCGAGGGCGTGGGGATGGGCGTGTTGCAGGTCAGGCCGCAGACGGCGCTCACCTCGGCGACGCACTTCGCGTCCCACTCCGGCTCCGTCGAGTAATACGAGAGGTAGCCGCCGTCGCAGCAGAAGGGATCCTGCGCGCAGATCTGGTCGACGCAGGGATCGCAGGCCGCCTCGGTGGTCGTCGACGCCGTGAGCTTGGCGCCGAGCGCGCAGATGTCGTGCGGGCAGCTCGGCGCCAGCGGCGGGCCCGCGGGCACGGGCGGCAGGATCGAGGAGCCGCCGACCTGGAGATCGGCGTCGCCGGCCGCGACCACCGTGAAGTTGTAGGTGTCGGTGTAGAGCGGCACGACCTCGCCGTCCCACGTCGCCGACCAGGTGGGCGGCAGGACGCCGGCGGGCGGCATCGCCGTCGCCGTCGAGTCGACGCCCGGGTCGACGCGCGTCACGGGGACGCCCACGTAGCCGAGGCTCTGGTAGTAGCGCGCGAGCAGGCCCGTGCCCGCGGCGGGTGCCACCTTGTAGAGCGCCGTCGCGGGGATCGCCGTCTGGCCGACGGCGCCGGGCGGCTGCCAGGTCAGGCCCGGGACGGTGCCGTCGACGGGCGTCGACGCCTGGAAGCGGTCCCAGCGCAGGCTGTAGGTCGCGCCCCCCTGCAGGACGAGGCTGCCCGACGTCGGGCCCGGGCCGTCCCACCAGTCGACGAGCTTCTGCCCGTTGACGAAGACGCGGCTCGGCTGGACGCCCGCGCTGAAGACGTAGGTGCCCGACGAGGGCGCCTCGAGCCAGCCCGTCGTCACCTCCGCGAAGGCGCGGACGTCGGCGGCGGCCGAGGCGTCGGCCGGCGCGCACGACTCGGCGGCGGCGGCGCACGAGTCGTCCCAGGCCGTCGTGCAGCAGGCGGCGAGGCCGCTCTTGGCGCAGACGGCGGCGGCGCAGGCGCTGCACGAGGCGTCGAGCGCGTCGCCCGCGACGTGCTCGCCGTGCGCGCAGGTCGGCACGCGGACGATGCCGTTGCGCAGGAGCGCGGGCGGCGCCGCGGGCCCGTCGGAGGTCGCCGTGTCGAGCGCGTAGACGTAGACGTCGCCCGAGGTGCCGGGCGGCAGCGCGAACGAGAAGCCGTGCAGCGCCGTCGAGCGGCCCGGCCCGTCGCAGGCGGCGCTGACCTCGTAGGCGAGCGGCGTCGTCAGCGCCAGGTCGGCGTAGGCCTGCCCGAGCAGCGTGCCGCCCTTGTCGCCGGGCGCGCCGCCGTAGACCGCGATGGGCACCGCCATGCCGGGCCACTCGGGATCGCACGACCAGCCCGTGATGGTCGCCGACGTGGCGCCCGCGCTCACGCCCGTGACGCCCTCGACGGCGCCCCCGGGGGAGAGCAGGTACTTCTGCGGCGCGGGCGTGTCCGTCAGGTCGGCGGGCCAGGAGCGGCCGGTCGGCCACAGCGGGCCGCCGCCGCCCTCGACGTCCTGGCAGACGGTCTGGCGCTCGTTGACGCAGCTGTTGTCCCAGACGGGCTGGGGCAGCGACGGATCCTGGCTGCAGCACTGGGGCATGTGGCGGCAGACCGCCGTCGTGCACGGGCTGCAGTCCCAGGCGAGCGCCTGGCCGGGGACGTCCTCGTGGTGCGAGCAGTAGTTGGGCGAGAACACCTCGACGCGCGGCGTGTTCGTGAGCGGGTTGGCCCAGCGGCCGTCCTCGAAGTGGTCGCGCTCGAGCCGGTCGATCGACGCGAAGCTCGCGCAGGCGTTCTCGGGCGAGAGGTCGCGCCAGCGCGTGCGCTGCAGCGCCGACGCCTTGAGCGACGGATCCGACGCCAGCGGGTCGAAGGAGACGAAGTACTCCTGCGCCAGCATCCAGAGCGAGTCGGGGTCGTTCGCGTTCCAGGGGTTCTGGATGGAGTTCGGCCAGATGAACTGCCGGGTGTCGAAGAGATCGACGAGCGTGCCGTTCTTCGTGAAGCTCTGGCGGTCCTGGCAGTAGCCGGCGCGCGCCGCGAGCTTGCACGAGTCGTAGAACGGCTTGAAGGGGAGCTCCTTCTCGACCCAGTCCTCGATCGTGTCGTCGAAGAACCAGGTCGTGTCGGTGCGCCACGGGCGGAAGCCCCAGATGCGCGCGCACTTCGCGGCCACGCCCGTCGCCGTGCAGGCGAGCACGAACTGGCTCGGGTTCGACGGATCCTCGGCGAGGGCCATGGCCGTGTTGCCGCCCGTCGCGTCGTGGAACGGGCAGAGCGACGCCCACTGGCCGCTCCACTTGTGGAAGAAGAAGACCTCGTAGAGCGTGACGTCGTCGTTGTCCTGGCTCGACGCGCGGTGCAGGAGGTTCGGCACCGGATCGGCCTGTTCGGCGGCGATGTAGATGTCGAGGTCGCCCGCCGGGTTGCCGGCCGGATCGACGAGGTGCGCGACGCCGTAGTGGCCCACGGCGGAGCCGCCGCCCACCGAGATGTAGCTGCCCGAGCCCGTGCTCATCGTGGGGCCGGCGGTGAGCTCGAAGGCGACGGGGCCGCTGTCGGAGGTCGTCCCGTGAATCTCGACGGAGCCGATGTCGACGCCCTTGAGATCGGCGGCGACGAGATCCGTGCCGAGCAGCGCCACGCCCTGCGGGGAGATGCCCTGCGGGGAGATGCCCTGGGGGGAGATGCCCTGCGGGGAGATGCCCTGGGGGGAGATGCCCTGGGGGGAGATGCCCTGGGGGGAGATGCCTTGCGGGGAGATGCCCTGGGGCGAGATGCCTTGCGGAGAGATGCCGCCGGCGGCGACGGCCGGCAGCAGCAGCACGAAGAGGGCGATCCCTCGCGTCGGGACGGTCCGTCGATCACTTCGCGTCTTGGCCATGGCTCTCCCCCTCGAGCGGTGCGCACACACGAATCCCGGTCGTGATGTCACGGAACCCGGCCGGCACGGTGTTCCGGTTGGTCAAACGGCAGGTCACGGAGTTGAAGAAGTAGGCGCCGCCCCGGATGACGGTCTCGGCGGGGCGCAGCACGGAGCTCGTCAGCTCGAAGACGTTGCCCGCGAGATCGTCGACGCCGAAGGGGCTGCGCGACACGGCGTGCGCGCCGACGCCGTCGGGGCCGTAGGCGGAGTCGACGCGCCCGTAGGTGACGTCGAAGTTGGCGTCCTGCGGGCGCAGGCCGTCGCCGTGCGGGTAGACGCGGTCGTCGGCGCCGCGCGCGGCGCGCTCCCACTCGAGCTCGGTGCACAGGCGCGCGCCGTGGACGCCCTTGGCCTCGTCGAGCCACTTGAAGTAGGCCTCGGCGTCGGCCACGCCCACGCCCACGACGGGGAACTGCGACCAGTCCTGCTGCGCGTTCACCGTGCGGCCCACGTAGACGAAGGGCTCGCCCGTGCGGGCGACGTAGCGCTTCGAGGTCTGCTGGAAGGAGAGCTGCCACTCGTTCCCGCCGAGCTCGCGCAGGCGCAGCGAGCCGCGCAGCGAGGTCGAGACGTCGGGCAGGTGACGCGCGCGCTCGGCCGCGGGCAGCGCGGAGAGGAAGGCGATCCACTCGGCGTACGTCGTCTCGTGCCTGGCGATGAGGTAAGGGCCGGTCGTGCGGCGGTGAATGGGGACCGTGTCGAGGAAGCCCGTGCGCAGCCGCTCGTCGGCGTCGCCGTACCAGAACGAGCCGGCGGGCACGTAGGCGAACCCCGGCGGCACGCGCTCGGCCGCGGGGACTGTGACGTCGAGGGCCGCGCGCCGGCCGGCCTCGATCTCGAAGGGCACGACGACCTCGGCGAGCCCCGGCCCGCGCAGCGTGAGCCGGTACGAGCCGGGGGCGAGCGCGGTCTCGCCGGCGCGCGGCGGGTCCACGGCGCGCGGCATGCGCAGGTCCGTCGAACGATCGGACTCGTAGCGCTCGAGCGCGATCGCCGCCGAGGCGGGGCGCACCTGGAGGACGAGCGTGCCGTCGCGCCGGAGCGCCGCGCGGCGCGTCCCCGCGGGATCGGCGCGCGCCAGCGCGCCGTCGAGGGCCTCGAGCCTGTCGGCCATGCGCAGCTCGCGCGCGAGGTCGAGGTGCTCGACGAGCACGTCGGCCAGGCGGTCGCGCACGGACGCGCGCGCGGCGTCGAGCACGAGCGCCGTCTCGAAGGCCCGCTCGGCCTGCAGGTAGGCGTCGTCCGCGCCCGGGGCCTGGGCCTGGACCTGGCGCCAGAGCGACTCGCCTCGATCGGGATCCTGCGCGTCGAAGGCCTCGAACGCCCAGCGGCGCAGCTCGCGGATCTTCTCCGCGCCCGCGCGGGCCGCGGCCGTGTGCGCCTCGGCCTCGTCGAGCGCCGCCGAGATGCGCCGCTCGACCTCGGCGTGGCGCCGGGCCACGACCTGGCGCGCGACGAGCGCGCTCGCCAGCGCGACGCCCGCGATGGCCACGGCGACGAGCCGCCGGCGCCCCTTGACGGCCGGATCGTCCTCGAGCGCGGCGATGAGCGCGCCCATCGAGGGGTAGCGCGCCTCGCGCTTGACGGCGAGCCCGCGCATGACGGCGCGCCGGATCCAGGCCGGCACCTCGCGGTCCCTGGGCAGGGCGCGGAGGTTGCCGCCCGTGACGCTCACCGACAGCGACAGCAGCGTGTCGCCCTCGAAGGGGCGCTGGCCGTAGAGCGCCTCGTAGAGCGCGACGCAGAAGCTGAACTGGTCGCTGCGCTCGTCGGTCGGCTCGCCCAGGAACTGCTCGGGCGCCATGTACGCAGGCGTGCCCATGAGCGCGCCCGTGCGCGTGAGCTTGTCGAGCTTGTCCGACGGGCTGAGGTCGACGCCCGTCGTGAGGTTGGGGTCGTAGCGCGGCGGCGGGCGCGGGTCCTCGCGCGGCGACTCGACGTCGGACACGGCGCGGCCGAGATCGATCGTGTGGCCGCCGTTCTTGCTCTCGGCGTCGGCGGCCTCGATGCTGCGCGCCAGCCCGAAGTCGACGACGCGCGCCCGCCCCTCCTTGTCGAGCAGCACGTTGTCGGGCTTGAAGTCGCGGTGCACGAGGCCCTCGGCGTGCGCGGCCGCGAGCCCGCGGCCCGCCTGCACGAACACGGCGACGATCTCGCGCCAGGTGCGCGGCTTGGCCTCGAGCCAGGCGTGCAGCGTGCCGCCCGCGAGGAACTCGGTGGCCAGGAACACGCGGCCGTCGTCGGCGACGCCCACGTCGTGCACGGCCGCGACGTTCGGGTGCTGCAGGCGCGCCATGGCCTTCGCCTCGCGCATCATCCGGGCGCGGGCGAGCGGCGCCGCGCCCGCGCCGATGCCACGCAGGAGCTTGAGCGCAATTTTTCGGTCGAGCTGCGGATCGTACGCGCCGTAGACGACGCCCATGGCTCCGGCGCCGATGCGTTCCAGAATCACGTAACGTCCCACGTGCGCGCCGATGCCAAGGTCGGGCTCGCGCGCCTCGACCGGGCCGTCGACTCGGTTGCCCCGCACGCTGACCCCCTGGAGTGGCGGAGTTGTTCCCCGCATAGTAAACGCCGCCGCCTCCCCCTATTCCCGCTCGATGGGGGGCGACGCTACACGCACGCGCGGGAGCGTTCAACGACCGCCGGAATGCGCGTTGCGGATTCCAGCGCGCCGAGTCGAGCAGCGCTACTTGCGTTTGCTCGCGCGCCGGAAGAAGCCGCGCACGGCCCCGGTCTCCGCCGGCGCGTCGGGCGGCGGCGCGTCGGAGGTGAGCGCGGCAATCACCTCGGCCGCCGATTGAAAGCGGCCTGACGGTTCGCGCTCGAGGCAGCGAAGGATCGCGCGCTCCCAGCGCACGTCGAGGTCGGGCACCAGCAGGCGAGGCGACGGGACGCCCTCCCGGAAGCGCTTGATGGCCATGACGGTGACCGAGCTGCCCTTGAACGGCAGCTGCCCGGTCACCATCTCGTACAGCACGTTGCCGAGGGCGTAGACGTCGGTGGCGCTCGTGATGGGCGTCTTGCCGGTCACGACCTGCTCGGGCGCCATGTAGAGCGGCGTGCCGACGGCCTCGCCCGTGACGGTGATGGCCACCTCGTCGAGGGCGTAGCTGCGCGCCAGGCCGAAGTCGGTGATGACGGCGCGCGCGCCGGCCGGCTCGTCGACGAGCATGATGTTGCCGGGCTTGAAGTCGCGGTGGATGACGCCGACGGCGTGGGCCGCGTCGAGCCCCGCCGCCAGCTGGCGCGCGAGCGGCAGCGCCTCGTCCGTGCCGAAGCGGCCGCGCGCGTCGATGCGGTCGGCGAGCGACTCCCCGCGCAGCAGCTCCATGGTGATGAACACGAGCGGCTTCCCGTCGGGCAGCCCGTGGTGGCCGACGTCGAAGACCCGGCAGACGTTGCGGTGGGTGACCTTGCGCGCGAGCTGGATCTCGCGCCGGAAGCGCTCGACCGAGGCGGGGTCGTCCACGCCCTCGCGCAGCGTCTTGAGCGCGACCGCCTCGCCGATCGTCTCGTCCTCGGCCTCGTAGACCTCGCCGACGGCGCCCGCGCCGATGAGGCGCACGACGCGATAGCGCGCGGCGACGAGCGTGCCGTCCGGCAGGCGCTGGTCGAAGGGGTCGTGCCCGCCGCCGCGCCCGCCGCCCGAGGGGGGCCGTTCGTTCGTCTTGAAGCCACCCATGAGAGTGCCGCCGCCTCAACGATGCGCGCGCCGGGGCGCCGCTGTCAAACGCTGCTACCGGGTCACGATCCGCCGAGGCCCGGCCTCACAACGCCGCCGCCCGCGTCAGGGTCGCGACGCACTCGAGGTGGCGCGTCTGGGGGAACATGTCGAACGCCTGCACGCGGGCGACGCGGAAGCCGGCCGCGCGGAGGGGCACGAGGTCGCGCACCTGCGTCTCGGGGTTGCACGACACGTAGACGATGGCGCGCGGCGCGAACGCGACGAGCTGGGCGAGGAACTCGGGCGAGCAGCCCTTGCGCGGCGGGTCGACGATGACGGCGGCGTCTGCGCCCAGGATGGGCGGCGGCAGCCCGGCGAAGATCGTGGCGGCGTCGGCGGCGAGGAACTCGCAGTTGGCGCGGCCGTTCGCGGCGGCGTTCTCGCGCGCCCAGGCGACGCTCGAGGGGCTGACCTCGACGCCCACGACGCGCTCGAAGCCGGGGGCGGCCGCGAGGGCGAGCAGGCCGCTGCCGCAGTAGGCGTCGACGAGGAAGCGCGCGCCGCCCACGCGCGCCTCGGCGGCGACGTGCGCCGCGAGGCGCGGCAGGAGGAAGGGGTTGTTCTGGAAGAAGTCGCCCGCCCGGAAGCGCAGCCGGAGGTCGCCGACCTCCTCGGTGATGACGGCCCGGAAGTCGGTCGTCACGCCCGAGGCGGCGTCGCGCAGCAGCAGCGTCGAGCCGCGGCGGAAGCTCCCGGCGCGCGCCGCGACCTCGGCGCGCACCTCGGTGAGCTTGGCGTTGATGGCGTCGGTGGCGAGCGGGCAGGTCGGGACGTCGATCGTCCGCCGCGGCAGGCCCACCTTGAGGAAGCCGATGCGAGGCACCTGGCCGTTCCGGGGCCGCGGGAAGTGCGGCGTCAGCTTCGAGCGGTAGCCGTACTCTCGCGGCGAGCCGACGCAGGGCGCGACGACGTCCGTGAGGCCCTCGCCCGGCAGCGCCTCGGCGAGGAGGCGCCGCACCTCGGCCGTCTTCCAGGCGAGCTGCTCCTCGTAGGGCACGTCCTGGAGCTGGCACCCGCCGCAGGTCCCGAAGAGGGCGCAGCGTGGCGTGACGGGAACGCTCGGCGCCGGGAGCGGCGCGGCGGCTTCGGACATCGCCGCGAGTTTGCCCAACGCGGGCGCCTCCGTCGAGGGCGCGATTCGCGCCGTCGCCGGACGTGCGCTACGATCGCCGCACCCATGGAAGCGGCCCTCGCGGCGTTCCGGCAGTACCTGACCTCCGAGCGGCGGGCGTCGGAGCACACGCGCCGTGCCTACCTGCGCGACGTCGACGAGCTCGTGGCCTTCGCGCGCGACAAGCTCGGGCGCGCCCCCGCGCCGGGCGAGCTCGATCTGATGATGTGCCGCGCCTACCTCGCCTCCCTGCACGGCCGCAACGACGCCTCGACGATCGGGCGGAAGCTCTCGTCGCTGCGCGCCTTCTTCAAGCTCGCCGTGCGCCGCCGCCTCGTCGCCTCGAGCCCCGTCGCGGCGCTGCGCGCGCCCAGGCGCGCCAAGCGGCTGCCCTCGTTCCTCGGCAAGGAGGACGTGGGCCGCCTGCTCGACGGGCGCGGCGCGCGGCCCGACACCGTCGAGGAGTCGCTCGCCTGCGAGCGCGCGCTCTTCGAGCTGGTCTACGGCGCGGGGCTGCGCGTCTCGGAGGCGTGCAACCTCGACGTCGACGACGTCGAGCGCGCCGGCGCGAGCGGCACCGTCAAGGTCCGCCAGGGCAAGGGGCGCAAGGACCGCGTCGTGCCGTTCGGCTCGAAGGCGGGCGCGGCCCTCGACACGTACCTGGCGGCGCGCGGGGCGCTCGTGGCCGCCCGCCGGGGGCCCGCGGGCGACGCCGCGCACGCCCTGTTCCTCGGCGCGCGCGGCCGCCGCCTCGATCCGCGCGTCGTGCGCCGCATGCTCCTGCGCCGCGGCCAGGCCACGGGCACGCCGGCCATCTCGCCGCACGCGCTCCGGCACAGCTTCGCGACGCACCTGCTCGGCGAGGGCGCCGACCTGCGCGGCATCCAGGAGATGCTCGGCCACGCCAGCGTGCGCACGACGCAGCGCTACGCGCACGTCAACATCGACCACCTCATGTCGGTGTATGACAAGGCCCACCCCAAAGCCCGACAGTGAGAGGACCATGAGCCAGGGACGCATTCGCTCGACGACGGTGCTCGCGGTTCGCCGCGGCGGGAAGGTCGCCCTCGGCGGCGACGGCCAGGTCACGATGGGCAACACGGTCGTCAAGGGCACGGCGCGCAAGATCCGGCGCCTGCACGACGGCAAGATCGTCGCCGGCTTCGCGGGCTCGGCCGCCGACGGCATCACGCTCTTCGAGAAGTTCGAGGCGCGGCTCAAGGAGTACAACGGCAACCTCCTGCGGGCGGCCGTCGAGCTGGCCAAGGACTGGCGGACGGACCGCGTGCTGCGGCGCCTCGAGGCGCTGCTGCTCGTCGCGGACAAGGAGAAGACGCTGCTGCTCTCGGGCACGGGCGACGTCATCGAGCCGGACGCCGACGCGGCGGCCATCGGCTCGGGCGGGCCGTACGCCCTCGCGGCGGCGCGCGCGCTGCTCGAGGCCACGCAGCTGCCGGCGCGGGAGATCGCCGAGCGCGCGCTGGCCATCGCGGGCGACATCTGCATCTACACGAACGGCAGCCGCACCTTCGAAGAGCTGTAATCCCGCAAGAGAACGCCAGGAGACCGAGAGATGCCGTCCCAGCCCGCCAAGCGCGTCGCCGACCTCACGCCGCGCGCCATCGTCGAGGAGCTCGACCGCTACATCGTCGGGCAGGCCGCCGCGAAGCGCGCCGTCGCGGTGGCGCTGCGCAACCGCTGGCGGCGCCAGCAGGTGCCGCAGCCCATGCGCGACGAGATCGCGCCCAAGAACATCATGCTCATCGGCCCGACGGGCGTCGGCAAGACGGAGATCGCGCGGCGCCTCGCCAAGCTGGCGGGCGCGCCGTTCGTCAAGGTCGAGGCCTCGAAGTTCACGGAGGTCGGCTACGTGGGGCGCGACGTCGACTCGATGGTGCGCGACCTCGCCGAGACGGCCGTCTCGATGCTGCGCGAGGAGGAGCGCGAGCGGGTGCGCCCGCGCGCGCGCGAGCACGCCGAGGAGCGCCTGCTCGACGTGCTGCTGCCGCCCGCGCCGCGCCCCAAACCCGGCATGCCGGGCGCGCCGGCCAGCGCCAGCGCGGCGCACGGCCCCATCCCGCTCCCCGGCATCGGCGAGGAGCAGCCGGCGACGCCGCCGCCCGACGCCACGCGCGAGAGCCTGCGCAAGCTGCTGCGCGAGGGCAAGCTCGACGACAAGATGGTCGAGATCGACACCTCGGACTCGCCGCACTCGTTCATCGACGTCTTCTCCGGCACGGGCATGGAGGAGATGGTGCTGAACCTGCGCGACATGATGCCGCAGGGCGGGCGCAAGACGAAGCGCCGCAAGCTCACGGTGCCCGAGGCGCTCGACGCGCTCACCGAGGAGGAGGCGGCCAAGCTCATCGACGCCGACCGCCTGCAGAAGGACGCCCTCCGGCGGGCCGAGCAGGCCGGGATCATCTTCATCGACGAGATCGACAAGGTGGCCGGCCGCGAGGGCGGGCACGGCCCCGACGTCTCGCGCGAGGGCGTGCAGCGGGACCTCTTGCCCATCGTCGAGGGCTCGACGGTGTCGACCAAGTACGGCGCGCTCAAGACCGACCACGTCCTCTTCATCGCCGCGGGCGCCTTCCACGTCTCGAAGCCCAAGGACATGATCCCCGAGCTGCAGGGCCGCTTCCCGATCCGCGTCGAGCTCGAGTCGCTCAGCGACGCCGACTTCGTCCGCATCCTCACGCAGCCCGAGAACGCCCTCACGAAGCAGTACACGGCGCTGCTCGCGACCGAGGGCGTGACGCTCGACATCCGCCCCGACGCGGTCGACGAGATCGCGCGCGTGGCGACCCTCGTGAACTCGCGCATGGAGAACATCGGCGCCCGCCGCCTGCACACGATCATGGAGCGCGTCCTCGACGACCTGGCCTTCGAGGCGCCCTCGCTCGGCACGACGACGGTGCCCATCACGGCCGCCTACGTGCGCGAGCGGCTCGACGGCATCCTCAAGGACGAGGACCTGTCGCAGTACGTCCTCTGAGCGCCGCCTTATCTAATGATAGGGGGCGCGATGCGACCTGGATCACACCGGCACGCCGCCTCGGTTCTTTGGCGACGGCTCGACAGCCCCGGTCACGACGCGTGCAGCCTCACGGAGAGCGACGGTGGCTGGCGGCTGGCCGGCACCGCCGTCTTCGTTCACGAGGGAGGCCCCGCGCGGCTCGACTACGACCTCGCGTGCGACGGTTCGTGGCGCACGCTGCGCGGAGAGGTGAGCGGCTGGATTGGAGCCAAGCCCGTCGCCCACGCGACCACCCGCTCCGAGGACGGCCGCTGGATCCACGACGGCGCCGCGGTGCCTGGGCTGGAGGCGTGCGTCGATCTCGACCTCGGCTTTTCGCCCGCCACGAACCTTCTCCAGCTGCGCCGGCTGGCTCTCGCCGAGGGGCAGGCCGCCGACGCGCCGGCCGCGTGGCTCGACGTGACGACGGGCGCGCTCGAGCTGCTCGCTCAGCGCTACGAGCGGCGGGCGGCGCTCGCGTACTGGTACGAGGCGCCGCGGTTCGGCTATGCGGCGCTGCTCGAGGTCGACGCGCTCGGGTTCGTCCGAAGATATCCCGGCCTCTGGGAGGTCGAGGCAACCTCGGGCACGTCGCCCTGAACGGCGGTATCGTCCCGGGCAGGAGAGCCGTGCTGGACGATTTGCGAGCGCTGATGCCTCCATCCTCGTCCCCGCCGGATACCGGAGGCGCACGCGCGTGGGCTTCCGTGTGGCAGGCGGTCGGCGCGCGGCTTCCGGCGCCTGGCCCAGGACCTCGGCGAGGTCGTCTTCGTTCCGTCCCCGGCCGCGGTCACGCTCGTCAGATGCCGCGCGCGCCGACAGCCGTCAGATCGGCGACCCTCGCGAGCCTCGTGGCGTGCGCCGTCTTTCCGGCCTGCGGCGGCGCCGCCGCCCACTCGACTCCGCCCCCGAGCTCGCCCGCCTGCCCGGCGACGTCGAGCCCATCGGTGGCGCGCGCCCTCATCGGCCCCGACGTCGACGTCCGCGTCTCCTGCCAGAGCGCGGCCCTCGCGGCGATCGCCAGCGTCGACGAGGTGGGCGCGGGCGTCACGGGGTGGTCGTTCACCGTGAAGGGCGACGCGGCCTTCGAGGCGCCGCCGGGTCAGGACACCTTCGTGACGTGTCAGGCGACGAGCCCGACGGTCGCGTTCGTCGAGTTCGATCCGCCCGCCGACGCGCTGCCGGGCGCCACCTTCGACGCCGTCGCGACGGTGCACGCCGCCGACGGGTCCTTCGCCGACGGCACGGTAAAGCTCCACGGCGAGGTCACCACGCCCGCCGTCACGGTCGACAAGGCCAGCGTCGACTTCGGAACCGTCGGCCTGGGCGACGCGCCGGCCATCCCCCTTCAATTCACGGCCGAGAACGGGAGCGGGCTGAGCCTCGCTCCCCAGGAAGGATACGGCAACGGCTCCTTCACCCGCCCTCCATTCGTCGTCACGCTGATGAGCGCCGATGGGATCGCGAATACCAGCACCTTCGTCTGGAAGTGGGTCGTGACCGTGGAGACGAGTGTCCCCGGCGATTACTCCGCGACGATTGATTGGCAGGCGGTGCTGCCTGCTCGTATGACCACGCCGCCGCCTCAGTGCTCGTGGACGACGACGACCGCGCTGCACGCCCGGGTCGTCGGCGACGGTGACGCGGGCGCCGATGCAGCGGACGCGAGCGATGGCGGGCAGCGGCCGGCCAGCAGTGGGTCGCGGTGACCTCCGACGTGACGGGCGCTCACCTCGCCGCGACGTCGAGCGGGACCCTTCACGCCGGGCGCGGCTTCGCGACGAACTCGCGCACGGAGGGGCGCTCCCAGTTCGCGTCGGCGAACGCGCGCAGCTTCGCGGGCAGCGGGTAGTTCGTGCGCGAGAGGCGCCAGAGCATCATCGCGAGGTCGGTGTCGGCGATGCACCAGGCGCCGAAGAGCGGGCCGCCGTCCTCGGGCACGAGCGTGCTCGCGACGCGGACCACCTTGTCGGCCGCGCGCCGGCCCGCGTCGGAGAGGGGCGTCAGGGGCGGCGTCGCCTCGGGCGGGAAGAACACGTACTCCGTCGAGCGCTCCTCGCGCAGCGCGCCCACGTCGCTGCGCACCCAGGCCATGATCTGCCGCGCGCGTGCGCGCTCGGCGAGCCCGGCCGGCAGCGCGCGCGGGTGCTCGGGCGCCGGGAACCTCTCCTCGAGGTACTCGATGATCGCGCTCGACTCCGAGAGCGTCAGCCCGCCGTCGACGAGCGCGGGCACGCGCGCCGTCAGCGACAGCTCGACGTACGCCGCCTCGCGCTGCGCGCCCCGATCGAGGGCGAGCGTGCGCGTCTCGAACGGCAGCCGCTTCTCGCGCAACGTCACGAAGCACGAGAGCACGTAGGGGCTGTTCCACATCTCGCTGCCGTAGAGGATCAGGCTCATGCGCGGAAGGTAGCACCGCGCCGGCCCGATCGACCGGCCCGTGGGCGGGGGCGGGGAGGCCCCCTCGCGCCCGCCGATGAACGGCAGTATGGTCAGCCCCGCAGGACGATGGTGGATCGCGCTTCTCGAGCCGAGCTCGCGAGGGCCGTTCGGCGCCTCGTGGCCGGGCTCGCCACGAGCGACGAGCTCGCGGCCGGCCAGAGCGAGCGCCTCCGTCAGTCGCTCGACCTCGGCGTCCAGGCCCTCCGGCTCGCCGCCGCGCAGCTCGGCGAGGATCTGCGGCAGGAGCGCCGCGAGGGGCCGCGCGCGCTCGGGAAGGCCGGCCGTCGCGCGGTCGCCCCCTGGATCCTCTTTCTCAGGTCGGACCTCGAGTACCAGTGGCCGGACCTCACCGTCTGGCGGACGTTCGTGCTCGCGCTGCCCGACCTCTTGAAGGCCGGCGCCGAGGGAGACGTCCGCTCGTGGCGCGGCGGTCACGGCGGCGCGAGCTCGTCGGGCCGCCGGTAGGAGGGCGCTGTGATACCGTCGAGGAGACCGTCCCTCGACGGCGGAGGCGTCCCATGGCTCACCTGCTCACGATCGCGCTGGCCGGGCTCCCCCTCATCGTTCACGCGGCGCCGCCCGACGCGGGCGCCTTCCAGCTGCACGACTCGGCCGGCGGGGCGAAGGAGTCGCACGGGGTCCACGCGTCGAAGCTCGAGCCGACGAAGGACGACGCGGCGATGAAGTTCTTCGTCGTCGACACGAACAAGGGCCCGGTCAAGGGCGTCGTGGTCGAGCTGTCCTCGGAGACGGGGACCAAGTACTACACGGACGAGACGGACGCGGAGGGGTACGCCGAGACGCTCGTCCCCAACGGATCGAAGTACGAGCTCACCTACCTGAGCCTCGGGAAGAAGGACGTGGCGGCCACCGTGACGGTGGAGAAGAAGCCCAAGCAGACGATCAAGCTGACCCTGCGCTGGAAGCCGCGGCCGGCGCCGATCCCGTTCGTGCTCACGGGCATCGTCTTCGACACGAACAAGGCCTACATCCGCCCCGAGTCGTACCCCCGCCTCGACATCGTCGCCGACTTCATGACCCACAAGAAGAGCGCGCGCGTCGAGATCTCGGGCCACACCGACAACGTCGGCAAGCCCAAGGCCAACAAGGCGCTCTCGCAGAACCGCGCCGAGTCATGCCGGAAATACATTATCTCGAAGGGCGTGGACGGCAGCCGGATCAAGGCCGTCGGCTACGGCGACGAGCGCCCGATCGTGCCCAACGACTCTGACGAGAACCGTCAAAAGAACCGACGCATCGAGGTCGTCGAGATTCCCGACGTTCAGTAAACCAATTCTGCGTCAAGGAATAAATGCGCGGCGCCGGCCAGACGCTATATTCCCTCCGTGGAGGTCACCGGTCACGGAATCGCCGCGCTGGCGCTCATGGGGCTCTCGCTCGTCGCTGGGTGTGGCGGCGTCAACGGCAAGGGGCTGGCCGGCGCGGCGGGAGCGAGCGGTAACGCGGGTGACGGCGCCGCCAGCGGCGCGGGGACGGGCGGCGTCGGCGGCGTGGCGGGGAACGGCGCCGCCGCGGGGAACGGCGGCGCGG
>DASZWW010000322.1:0-9463 GCA_035546175.1 Polyangia bacterium | reverse complement strand
CGCCGCCGGCGCGAGCGGCGGCGCGGGCGCGACCGGCAACGGCGGCGCGGGCGGCGCCGACGCCTCGGCCGACGGGATGCCCGCATGCTCCTCGACGCCCGACTGCCACTGCGACTATTACGGCGGGCACGCCTACAAGTTCTGCGGCAACGGGCGCGGCTACGCGGACGCGGCGGCGGCCTGCGCGATGCAGGGCATGCGCCTCATCCGCGTCGACGACGAGGGCGAGAACCAGTGGGCTTGGAGCGGCAAGGTCTCGCGCGGCTTCCCCGACACGTGGATCGGCGCCGACGACACCGCCGTCGAGGGCGATTGGCGCTGGTCGGACGGCGCGTCCTTCTGGATGGGCAAGGCCGGCGCTGCGGGCGCGGGCCCCGTGGGCGCCCTCTTCAACGCGTGGCAGACGAGCCCGCCCCAGCCCGACGACGCCAACGGCAACGAGGACTGCGCCGCCTACGCCTACTCGAACGATCGCTGGGCCGACCTGCCCTGCACGAACCACAACGCGTACGTCTGCGAGCTCTACTGATGATCCTCACTCCGTGATGGCGATGTGCCGCGGCTCGGCGGCGACGCGCGCCAGCCAGCCGCGCACGGCCGCGTAGGGCGACAGATCGAAGCCGCCTTCGCCGGCGACGTGGGTGTACGCGTAGAGCGCGATGTCGGCGATCGTGTAGCGCTCCCCCACGAAGAAGCGGCGCGTGCCGAGGTGGTGCTCCATGACGGCGAGCGCGGCCTCGCCCCACCGGCGCTTGCCCGGCAGCGCGGCGCGGCGCTCGGGCGTCATCTCCAGCCCGTGCGTGATCCAGCTGCGCAGCGTCGCGATGTGAGGCTCGTGGCTGTACTGCTCGAAGAAGAGCCATTGCTGCACCTGCGCGCGCTGCCAGCGGCCCTCCTCGCCGGTGCCGGACGGCAGGTACGGCGTCCCCTCGGCGAGGTACCAGAGGATCGCGTTCGACTCGGCGAGGCAGCGCCCGTCGGGCAGCTCGAGGACGGGGACGCGGCCGTTCGGGTTCTTCGTGGCGAGGAACTCGGGCGTCCGCGTCGCGCCGCGATCGGTGTCGTACTCCAGCCGCTCGAAGGGGATCTCGAGGTGCGTGAGCAGCAACCGAACCTTGTAGGCGTTGCCCGATCCCGCGTTGTCGTGGAGGCGATGCATGACCTCGTTCTAGCCGCTCCGCGCGCCGGGCTCCACCTCGCCGCGGCAAATCGCCGCACGCGGGGGCGTCAGATCTTGCGCAGCCAGCGGTGAAGGGGCGCGACGGCCTTGAAGCGCTCGGCCACGAAGTCGACGAGCTTCGGCGTGCCGAGCTCGCGCGGGTGCTCGCCCTCCCAGCCCGCGTGCAGGCCCGAGTGCCTGAGCAGCGCCGCGCGCGGATGATCGGCGGCGACGCCCGCCGGAAGCTTCTTGTAGCCCTCGGTGCCCACCTCGAGGCCTTCCTTGCGCAACGCCGCGACGAGCTTCGCCAGCGCCGCGCCGCGCTCGTCGTCGAGCACGGCCTCGCGGTAGCGCGCGAGCGCCTCGGGCTGAAACCCGTGCATGCCCGCGCCGAGCAGGAGGCGCTCGGCGGTCAGCCGGAAGAAGAAGCCCGAGCTGTCCCAGCCCTTTCGATTGCCCGTCCAGAACCACAGATCCATGTGGTCCTTGTAGGGCGACTTGTCCTTCGAGAAGCGGATGTCGCGGTTGATGCGCATGATCGAGCCGTTGACGCGCGGCTCGGCGTGCACGTCGGGGTCGAGCTTGCGCAGGCGCGGCGCGAGCGCCTCGACGAAGGCCTGCGCGGGCAGGAGGTAGTCGCGCTCGTAGTCCGCGCGGTGAGCGTCGAACCAGGCCTTCTCGTTGTTCGCGCTCAGCCCCGCGAGGAAGCGAACCGTCGCCTTCGAGAACCCGCCCGGCTCCACGCCGGGGAAGCTATCACGCGCGCGGCCGGCGCTCACTCCTCGTCGACGGCGAAGCGCGCCCAGGGGACGGCGGCGAGGCGGTCGTAGCCGATGGGGCGGCCGGACCGCTCGGAGAGCCCGTAACGTCCCTCCGCGATCTTGGCGATCGCGTCCTCGACTTCGTGGAGGTGCTCGCGGGTCCGGGCGACGAAGATCGCGCCGTCGCCCTGCTCGCGCGCCATCTCGGCGGCGTCCATGGGCTCGGTCTCGGCCTCGGCCGCCCGCGCGCTCGCCTCGGCGCTCTTGAGCTCGCCGAGCGCGGCCGCGCGCTCGCGCTCGAGCTCCAGCTTCAGCTTGCTGCGCTCGTTGCCCGTCAGGCCCGCCGCGTCGCGCTCCTGCGATTGCCTCATGATCCTGTAGTTTGGGTCCCGATTTCGAGAACGCCAGCGGCGAGCGGCGCTCGCGTAGCATGATCTTGAAAGATCGTGACGCCTCATCGCGGAGCAGCTCCGATCGCGCCTCGCTGGCGACGCCGAACCGAACAAGCCTTCGTGCGCGGAAGTATCGCGCCGCCGCCGGTAACGCCATGTTACCGCCTCGTGCCAGGCGCCGTCCGGCAGGCCCGTCATTCGCGCGCCGCCTGCGTGGCGCGTCGATTGCACCGAGGGCGCGCCATGGTCCAGCTCGGGGAGACCATCGGCAACTACCGGGTCGTCGCCCAGCTGGGCGAGGGCGGCATGGGCTCCGTGTTCCTCGCGGAGCACCCGGTCATCGGGCGCAAGGCGGCGCTCAAGGTCATCCACCCGCAGCACGCGCGCAACCCCGAGGTCGTCGCGCGCTTCGTCAACGAGGCGGCGGCCATCAACCGCGTCGGGCACCCGCACATCGTCGAGGTCACCGACTTCGGCCGCACGCCGGGCGGCGACTTCTACTTCGCCATGGAGTACCTCGAGGGCCGCGCGCTCTCGGACCTCATCGCGCGCGAGGCGCCGTTCGCGCCGGAGCGCGCCATCGCCATCGCCATCCAGATCGCGGACGCCCTCGGCGCCTCGCACGCCAGCGGCGTCATCCACCGGGACGTCAAGCCCGAGAACGTCTTCCTCGTCACGCGCGGTGACGACCACGCCTTCGTGAAGGTGCTCGACTTCGGCCTCGCGAAGCTCGTCAGCCCGACGGACGCCCGCCCGCGCGCGACGCGTTCGGGCATCGTCATGGGGACGCCCTATTACATGTCGCCGGAACAGTGCGAGGCGCGGGGCGAGATCGACCATCGGGCCGACATCTACTCGCTCGGCGTCGTGCTCTTCGAGATGCTGACCGCGCACCTGCCGTTCGGCGGCGCGGCGGCCGGCGAGGTGCTCATGAAGCACCTCACGATGCAGCCGCCGCTGGCGCGCAGCCTCGTCCCCGACCTGCCCGAGGCGCTCGACACGATCCTGCACCGCGCCCTCGCCAAGCGGCCGGCGGATCGCTTCGCGACGATGGAGCTCTTCCGCGAGGCGCTGCGGGCGCCCCTCGAGCACGCCGCCGCGCACCCGCCCTCCTGGACCGCCGGCGAGCTCTCGCGGCGCGCGCGGGCCGCCCAGCCGATGTCGCGCGCGGAGATCGCCCGGCGCCAGAGCCCGCCGGCCGCGGGCCCCACGACCCCCGGCGCGCCCGCCGGCCACGTCTTCGACGAGGCGCTCGATCGCGTGCCCCGGCACAAGGCGCCCCGGAACCTGGCCCTCGCCGCCGCCGCGGCGATGGTGGCCGGGCTGCTGGCCGCCGGCGCCGGCCACGCGGGCGCGTTCAAGCGCACGGTGCTGCTCGCGCCGGGCGTCGTCCTCGCGGCCTCGCAGCACGCCGTCCTCGCGGCCTCGCAGCAGGCCCTCGCGGCGCCCGCGCCGCGGCCGAAG
This sequence comes from Polyangia bacterium, assembly GCA_035546175.1. Classification (GTDB taxonomy): domain Bacteria; phylum Myxococcota_A; class Polyangia; order Fen-1088; family Fen-1088; genus DASZFV01. The sequence goes on along the minus strand of DASZWW010000322.1, from coordinate 5,687 downwards.
CCGGCCGACACCGTCTCCCTCACGTTCACATCGGATCCGCCGGGCGCGACGGTCGTCGCCGCCGACGGCGCCATCGTGGGGCTGACGCCCCTGTCGATCCAGGTCCCGCCTTCGGAGCGGCCGGCCCGCTACCGGTTCGAGCTGCCCGGCTTCGCGACGAAGGAGATGGAGTCGATCCCCCAGGTGTCCTCGTCGATGTTCGTGCGCCTCGAGCCCGACGAGGCGCGTGGCAGCCACGCGTCCGACGCCGCCGTCGCGCGCCGCCGCGCGCGGTCCTCGTTCCAGCGCAGCCTGGACGCCGACGGCGTCCTCGCGCCCTCGTTCGACAAATGACGGGGCAGGCGATGACGGCCGCCGAGGACTACGTGCTGGTCGTCGAGGACGACGACGGCCTCCGCGAGACGCTCATCGACTTCCTGTACGAGGAGGGGTACGCGTCGTGCTCGGCGTCGAGCGCCCAGGAGGCCCAGGCGTTCCTGCAGGCGGCCCCGCCGCCCTGTCTCGTGATCCTCGACCAGAGCCTCCCCGACATGAGCGCCGAAGAGCTGGTGAGGATCATTCGCGCCATGCCGGCCGTCGCCGCGGTGCCCGTCTGCGTCGTCACGGGCGACATGCGCCGCGCGCCGGCCGACGCCGACGCGGTCATCCGCAAGCCGATCGACGTCGCCGACCTGCTGAGGGTCGTCGACACGCACTGCCGCGGGCGGACGGGCCTGGCGAGCCCGCCGCCCGCTTGAACGGCGCGCGTCAGCGCGGGCCGGTCACGTGCGCCGTGCGGCGGCCGATGACCGCCCTGTAGATCGCGAGCAGCACGAACGCGCCTATGATCGACGCGATGATGCCGGGTCCGTTCTGGCCGGCGTGGTAGATGCCGAGCGCGCGTCCGACCAGGTTGGCCGCCAGCGAGCCCGCGATGCCCAGGAGCGTGGTGACGACGATGCCGCCGGGATCCTTGCCCGGCATGAGCAGCTTGGCGACCGCGCCGGCTATGAGCCCGATGATGATTGCCCAGAGAATGTGCATGGTGGTGCTCCTTTCCCGTGGGTGTGGAAATGTGCAACCCACGCGCCAGCCGTGGGGCGCTGCGCCAGCGGGGATTGCGCCACCGCCGAGCGCCGCCCGTTACCCTGCGGTACCGCGACGTTGCCGTTCCAAAAGGCGGGCGAGGCAGCGGGTAACCGTAGGGTTGCGCCGGACAGCGCAAGTCGGGACCAGCACGGATTTCTCCCCTTGCGCTGCTCGGGTGGCGCCCTAGGTTTTTGCGCCGATGGGAAGCGCTACTCAAAGGAATCCGCCCTCGCCCTCCGAACGGACAGACGCCGACCGCTTCGCAGAGCAGCTCGATCAGATGTTCATCGAACGCCTGATCGAGATCGGCGCCTTCACCTACGACGACTCGGAGCCGAGCCTCGAGCTCTACGAGGAGCTCGACTGGGTGCTCCGCAAGATCGGCTTCATCGAGCCGGGCCGCCAGGCGGGCCGCCGGCTCGACCGCCCCTGACCGCGTCGCTAGGCGCGGCCGGGAGAGCGGGCGGCCGAATCCGCGGAGGCCGCGGCGCCCACGGGGGCGGCGCTCGGGCGGTCGCGCTTGGGAGGCGGCCGTCCCCCGGGCCGGCGCGCCCCCTCGCTCTTGCCCTCGGGCGACTCGTGCTCGACCGTGGCGTTGATCTCGCCGCCCACGATGTAGATGAGGCCGAGGATGTAGAACCAGGTCAGCAGGATGATGACGCCGCCGATCGAGCCATACGCGACGTCGTAGCTCCCGAAGCGCCCGACGTACTCGGAGAAGCCCCAGCTCGCCGCCAGGGCCGCGAGGGTCCCCAGCACCGACCCCGGCGTGATGAACTTGAACTCCTGCTCGACGTCCGGGAGCAGGTAGTAGCCGAGCGCGGCCATGAACATCGTGAGCAGCGCCGTCGCGGGCCAGCGCGCCCAGCGCCAGGCCTCGACGTAGAGGGCGCCGATGCCGAGGTGGCGCGACAACCAGTAGCCGAGATCGCCGCCCACTACGGCGACGCCCACGCTGGCGAGCAGGAGCGCCGCGCCGCCGATGGTCGCCCCGAGCGCGAGGGCCTGCGTCTTCCAGTACGGCCGCGACTCCTTGACGTCGTAGGAGAGGTTCAGGGCGGCGCGCACGGCGTCGACGCCGCGAGAGGCCGAGTAGAGCGTCGCCGCGAGGCCCAGCCCGAGGAGCTTCGGGCGCGCGCCGCCGCGCTCGAGGTGCCGCTGCACGAGGGTCATCGCCTCGCGCGGGAGCACGTCCCGCGCCGCGTCCAGGATCCGCTGCATCGGCGCGCCGAGGATGGGCAGGTAGGCGGTGAGCGTCACGAGCACGAACAGGAACGGGAAGAGCGAGAAGAAGAAGTAGAAGCTCAGCGTCGCGGCGCTGCTGCCCACGCCGTGGTCGAGGTACTTCTGGTAGAGCCGCCGGGCGAGGTGAGCGGCGGCGACGCGGCCCCCGCCCGGGAGCGGGAGCCTCCAGCGGCGCGCGGGATCTCGAGTCATGACATCAGGCTCCTCTTTCGGGCGAAGAGGGCTATCCCGCCCCGCCGAGCTGGCCAAGCCTCCAGTCCGGCGGGGCGAGAAAGCTGCCGGCTCCGTCTTAGAAGCGCAGCCGGCAAAGCGAGAGACGGTAGGTAGGCGCGGGATCGGTCGGCAAGCGCTCCGTCACGGCGCGATCGAGCCGGCTCTCCTGCGAGACGACCTGGACGACGCCGACGCCCGCGCCGACGAGCACGCCGCCGGCCCCCCAGTAGAGGATGCGGTTCGCGTGCGTCTGGTTGTCGGCGAGGTAATAGATCGCGCCGCCGACCAGCACGCCGGCCACGGCGCCCGCCAGGGCGCTCACGGTGATGGTCGCCATGTCGTTGTGGGGCTCGTGCTCGACGACCGTCGTCCGGTGCGGCGACGGCTCGACGACCGGCGCGGCCGCCGGCTGCGGCTGGACGACGACGGGCGCCGGGGCGGCCGGCGCCGGCGCGGGCTGCTGCGCGCCGTTCACCACCACGTCCGCGAGCAGCAGCGGCTGCACGCGCTCGGGCTCCGTCGCGCTGGCGCGCGGCGAGTCCTGGATGGGCTTTGCGTCCGCGCTCCCAGGCGCGAGCACACCGACGAGCAGCGACGAAACGGCGAGGGCTGAAAGGAATGCTCTCTTCGAAGTCATGGCGTCCTCTCTTTCGGGCTACCCGGCTCTGCAGTCGTTGTGCCACGCGCGATCTCGCGAGGATGCGGCGTACGGGCCAGTCGGGGGGTCACTGAACCCTCCCGCAGGTCACGCGCGCGTGACGTCGCGCCGCTCCCGGAGGCGGCCGAGGGCGCGACGCGCGCGGAACGATGGGGTGGCCGAGGTGGCATGGCACTTGAAGCGCAGCGCAGCGAAAGGAACGACTGCCATGCTCTACACGCTCGCTCTCATCTTGCTGGTCCTGTGGGCGCTCGGCCTCGTGAGCTCGTACACGATGGGCGGCTTCATCCACATCCTGCTCGTCGCCGCGATCATCCTCGTGCTCATCCGCGTCATCCAGGGACGACGGGTCGTCTAGCGGGCGGCCCGCACGACGGCGTCGCGCGCCCGAGGGCCTAGGCCGGCCTCGAGCGCCACGAAGACGCCGTTCGTCCAGCCGAAGCCGATCTCGTTCGAGAGGTAGCCGTAGCGCAGGCCGGGCGTGACGTTCGAGGCGCGCCGCTCGACGTCGTACTTCTCGAAGATCGCGCCGCGCGCGACGAACTCGGCGAGGACCGTGCCGAGGAACGCGATCGCCACGCGGTCCGCGTCGGCGTCGAGTCCGTACCGGCGCAGCCCCTCGACCGCCAGGAGCTGGAGCGGCGCCCACCCGAAGGGTGCGTCCCACTGCTGCCCGGTGACGCTCGTGCTCGTCATGAGCCCGCCCGCGCGCAACAGGAGCGGCAGCGCGGCGGCGGCCAGACGCCGCGCCTCGTCGGGGGTCGCGGCGCCCACCCACAGCGGGAAGAACGTCGCGGCGAAGGGATAGTCGCGGCGGCGCCCGCGCTGGAAGTCGTAGTCGAGGAACAGCCCGCGCCCGTCGTCCCAGAGCCGCTCGCGCAGGCGCCGGGCCCGCCGCTCGGCCGCGACCGACCACGTGCGCGCCTCGGCCGCGTCGCCGAGCTCCTCGAGGATCGCGGCGGCGTCGCGCTCCATCGCGTAGAGCAGGCTGTTGAGGCACACGGGCGCGAAGTCGAGCACGCCGAGCGAGAAGGGCCCGAAGCGATCGCTCGTGTCGAAGCCGGACTCTCGCACCGTGCGATCGGCCACGTAGGCGAGCGGCGTGAGCCGATCCTGGCGGACGTCGTAGTAGGCCGCCACGTCGCGGCCGGCCAGCGCGTCGGCCCGGAGCGCGGCCCGCACGCGATCGTAGTGGGTCCGGCCGAGCGCGTCCTTCTCGGAGGCCACCACCTCGCGCGCGGGCCCGGCGCCGAGCGCGTGGTAGCGGGAGAGCCCGGTCGCGCCCGCGAGGTGGGGCGGCGTCACCCAGTACCGGTGCTGCGCGCGGATCGCCGGCAGCGTCGACGCGAGCCACGCGCGATCGTGCGTGGCGGCGTACACGGCGAGGCTCATGCGCGTGAGGAGGGGCGGCTGCGAGCGCTCGAGGTAGTAGGTGCGGTTGGCGTTGAGCACCTTGCCGAAGCGCGTGACCTCGTAGAGGGCGTCGTCGACCATGTCGAGCGCCCGGCCGACCTCTCCGTTCTGGAGCAGACCGCGCACGATGAAGTAGCTGTCCCAGCCGTACATCTCGTTGAAGCGGCCGCCGGGGACGACGTAGGGGCGCGGCAGATAGAGGAGGCCCGGCGCGGCCGGCTCGCCGTCGCCCGCCGGCAAGGTCCGCAGCTCGATGCGCGCGAGCGCGGGCGCGGGCAGGAGCTCCTCGAGGCGGCGCTGCACGGCGGGCAAGCTCTCGAGCCTCGAGAGGTACACGGGCGCCCGGCCGGCCGGCGCGGGGAACTTCGGATCGATCGCCGCCGTCGGGAGATCGCGGGGCGTGCGCGTGAGCTTGGCCCAGGCCGCGGCGATGTACGCGTCGAGGAGCTCGAGGTCCTTCGCCGTCGGGGCGTGCGCGGCGCTCGCGGCAGGCGGCGGCGCGGCCGGAACCGGCGCGGCGCGCAGCGAGCTCAGCGCCGCGAGGAGGCCGAGGAGACCGACCGCGGCGCTGGGCCGGAGGCGGCGCACGGGCGCGTCACGGCTGCGTGCGCGGCTCGCGGCCGAGCCGCGGCAGGGAGGCCATCACCGCCAGGATCACGCCCACGAGGACGTGGTTGACGGCGGTGGCCGGGCGCGTCTCCGGCAGCATGAACGAGGACACGACGAGCCAGCCGCCGAGGACCCAGTTGGCGTAGCGAGCGTTCGGCCGCGCCTCGAGCCCCGCGAGCGCGAAGGTGACCGCCAGGATGCTCACGACCCAGGCGTTCAACGTCTGATACGGCCCGTGGAACCAGAGGAAGCTCGACAGGAACAGCCAAAAACCCACCGAGATGTTTATCGCGCGGGCGCCCATGGTCTCCCCCCCACACATACCCTTTAAGTCGCGATCGGACCCCTGTAAAGATGCTAAGAGAAGCCATGGGTGGTCGGCCGGGGAGCCGTTTCGTGGGCTTGTTCTCGGCGTCGTGCCTGGTCGCGCTCGCGGCGTGCTCGGGCGGCGCCGGGTCGGGCGGCGCGGGCGGCGCGCGCG
>DASZWW010000321.1:0-4025 GCA_035546175.1 Polyangia bacterium | reverse complement strand
CGCCAGCGCTCTGTCCGGCGGCTCCCGTCCCGCCCGCCGACCCGCCGCGGGGGCTCGCGCACGCCGCGAGCGCGCCGCAGACGAACGCCAGACCGCCGGCGGCGCGGAGCAGCTGCATCTGCCGACAATAAACCGCGCTCTTCGACGGAGAAACCACCTTTCGACGATCTCTTGACCGATGAGAAACAGCGCGCCCCCTACCATGGGCTGAGATGTCGACGCGCAGGAGGCTGGTCGTCCTCGGGAACGGAATGGTGGGCCACCGATTCCTGCAGCGCCTCGTCGCGGGAGGCGGTGCGTCGCGGTTCTCGGTCACCGTCTTCTGCGACGAGCCTCGCGTCGCCTACGACCGCGTCAACCTGTCGAAGCTCTTCGAGAGCGACGAAGACGGCGGCGCCGAGAAGCTGTCGCTCGTCGAGCCGGGCGAGTACGAGGCCGCGGGCTTCGAGGTGCGTCTCGGTGATCGTGCCGTCTCGGTCGACCGCGCCTGCAAGACGGTACGCTCGTCGCGCGGTGACGACGTCCCGTACGACGCGCTCGTCCTGGCGACGGGCTCGTATCCGTTCGTTCCGCCCGTCGAGGGCCGCGAGCGCCCCGGCTGCTTCGTCTACCGGACGATCGAGGACCTCGTGGCGATCCGCGCCTGGGCGCAACGCCCGGAGGTCGCGGCGGGCGCCGTCGTGGGCGGCGGCCTGCTCGGCCTCGAGGCGGCGAACGCGCTGCGAAACCTGGGCCTCGAGACGCACGTCCTCGAGGTCGCGCCGCGCCTCATGCCGCTCCAGGTCGACGAGATGGGCGGGGCGATCCTGCGCCGGCGCATCGAGGGCCTCGGCGTGGGCGTGCACACCGGCATCAACACGAAGAAGATCGGCGGCCTGACGATCCGTGACGACGGGCGCGGGCCCGTGGGCCGCATCCTCTTCGCCGACGGCGGCGAGCTCCCCGCGGAGATGGTCGTCTTCTCGGCGGGCATCCGCCCGAACGACGGCCTCGCGCGCGCCGCCGGGCTCGAGATCGCGGCCCGCGGCGGCGTCGTCGTCGACGAGCACTGCCGCACGCCGACCGATCCGAACGTCTACGCCATCGGCGAGTGCGCCGCGTGGATGGGCCGCACCTACGGCCTCGTCGCGCCCGGCTACAAGATGGCCGAGATCGCGGCCCAGCAGCTCATCGGCGGGGCGAGCGAGGCCCTCGGTCACTTCGACATGAGCTCCAAGCTCAAGCTGCTCGGCGTCGACGTCGCCAGCTTCGGAGATGCCTTCGGCCTCGAGGCGGGCGCGCACACGCTCTCGCTCGTCGACAGCGTGCAGGGGGTCTACAAGAAGCTCGTCGTGTCCGCCGACAAGGAGCGACTCTTGGGCGGCATCCTCGTGGGCGACGCCGCCGCCTACTCGCAGCTCCTCGCCATGGTGCAGAGCCGCGCCAAGCTGCCGCCCGAGCCCGACGACCTGATCCTGCCGGAGCGCGCGGGGAGCGGGCGGCGGGGGCTCGGGCCCGACGCGCTGCCCGCCTCGGCGGGCATCTGCAGCTGCAACAACGTCACGAAGGGGGCGATCTGCGACGCGATCGCGGCCCAGAAGCTCACGACGATCGGCGCCGTGAAGTCCTGCACGAAGGCGGGCACGACCTGCGGCTCGTGCGTCCCCCTCGTCACCGAGATCCTCAAGGCCGAGCTCAAGCGCGCCGGCGTCGAGGTGAACAACCACCTCTGCGAGCACTTCCCGCACGCGCGCCAGGAGCTCTTCCACCTCGTGAAGGTCAAGCAGACGAAGACCTTCGCGACGGCGCTCGCCAGCTTCGGCCGCGGCGCGGGCTGCGAGATCTGCAAGCCGGCGGTGGCGTCCATCCTCGCCTCGATCTTCAACGAGCCCATCATGAAGAAGGAGCACGTCGGGCTCCAGGACACGAACGACCGCTTCATGGCCAACATCCAGCGCGACGGCACCTACTCCGTCGTGCCGCGCGTCGCGGGCGGCGAGATCAGGCCGCGGCAGCTCGTCGCGCTCGGGGAGGTCGCGGAGCGCTACGGCCTCTACGCGAAGATCACGGGCGGCCAGCGCGTCGACCTGTTCGGCGCGCGCGTCGAGCAGCTGCCGCACATCTGGCGCGAGCTCATCGCCGCGGGGTTCGAGTCGGGGCACGCCTACGGCAAGGCGCTGCGCACCGTCAAGTCGTGCGTGGGCAGCACCTGGTGCCGCTACGGCGTGCAGGACTCCGTGGGCTTCGCCATCCGCCTCGAGAACCGCTACAAGGGCCTGCGCAGCCCGCACAAGCTCAAGAGCGCCGTCTCCGGCTGCGCGCGTGAGTGCGCCGAGGCGCAGGGCAAGGACTTCGGGATCATCGCCACCGAGAAGGGCTACAACCTCTACGTCTGCGGCAACGGCGGCATGAAGCCGCAGCACGCGCAGCTCCTCGCCACCGATCTCGACGAGGACACGCTCATCCGCTACGTGGACCGGTTCCTGATGTTCTACGTGCGCACCGCCGACCGGCTCGAGCGCACGGCGACGTGGTTCAACAAGCTCGAGGGCGGGCTGGACTACCTCAAGGCAGTGATCGTCGAGGACAAGCTGGGCCTGGCGGACGAGCTCGAGCGCGACATGCAGCACGTCGTCGACACCTATCAAGACGAGTGGAGGACGGCCGTAGAGGATCCGGTGGCGCTGCGGCGCTTCCGGTCCTTCGTCAACACCGACGCCGCTGACCCGAGCATCGTCCGCGTGCCGCTGCGGCAGCAGCACCGCCCCGCGACGTGGGACGAGAAGCGCGCGATCCTCGCGGACGCGGGCGCGTCGCCCGCCGTGGGGGGCACTCCGTCGTGACCCTCCTGACGCTCGCGCTCCCCACGGCGGCGACGCGCTCGCGTCCCGCGAACGAGCGAGAGGACGTGCCCGCGCCGGCGCGCCTGGACGGCCTCGCCCCCGAGGACGGCCTCGCCTGGCACGCCGTCTGCGACCTGGAAGACATCGTCCCCGATACGGGCGTGTGCGCCCTGCTGGGCGGCGAGCAGATCGCCGTCGTGCGCGTCGGCGCCGGAGCGGACGTGTTCGCCATCGGCAACTTCGATCCGTTCAGCAAGGCCTTCGTGCTCTCTCGCGGCATCGTGGGCGACAAGGGCGGCGTCGCCAAGATCGCGTCGCCCATCTTCAAGCAGAGCTTCGACCTGCGCACCGGGCGGTGCCTCGACGACCCGAACGTCGCCATCCCCGTCTGGCCCGCGCGCGTGCGCGGGGGGCGCGTCGAGGTGGCCTTCCCGTGAAGACCCACTGCCCGTACTGCGCGTTCCAGTGCGGCATGCGCGTCGCGCGCAAGGCGGGGTCGCCCACCTTCGAGGTGCGGGCGGACGAGGACTTCCCCGTGAACCGCGGGCAGATGTGCGTCAAGGGCTTTACGTCCGCCGAGCTGCTCGACCACCCGGCGCGCGTCATGACGCCGCTCCTGCGAGGGCGCGCCGGCGCTCTCGTGCCCGCGTCGTGGGACGCGGCGCTCGACTTCGTCGCGGAGCGGCTCCTCGCGATCCGGGAGCGCCACGGGGCGGCCGCGCTGGGCGCCTTCGGCAGCGGCGCCCTCACGAACGAGAAGGCCTACTGGCTCGGGAAGTTCGCGCGGCTCGCGCTCGGCACGCCCCACATCGACTACAACGGGCGCTACTGCATGTCGTCGGCGGCGGCCGGGCAGAACAAGGCCTTCGGCGTGGACCGCGGCCTGCCCTTCCCCGTCGAGGACATCGGGCGCACCGAGGTGCTCGTGCTCTGGGGCGGCAACCCCGCCGACACGATGCCGCCGCTCATGCAGTGGGTGAGCCAGCAGCGGGAGCGCGGCGGCAAGCTCGTGGTGGTCGATCCGCGGCGCACGGAGACGGCGCGCCTCGCCGACCTGCACCTGCAGCCCACGCCGGGGACGGACCTCGCGCTCGCCAACGGGCTGCTGGCGCTGGCGCTCGCCGACGGCCGCGTCGACGAGCCCTACGTCGCCGCGCGCACCACGGGCTGGGCGGAGCTGCGTCGCCACCTGCTCCTCACCGA
>DASZWW010000320.1:0-8097 GCA_035546175.1 Polyangia bacterium | reverse complement strand
GCCAAGGCGCGCGCCGCCCCGCCGAAGTACGACAGCGCCAGCACGGCGACGCCGACGGCGAGGGCGATGACGATGGGGAGGGGAAGCACGCGAGTCCTTTCGACCGGGCTCCCTGTGCACCCGGCGTGCCGCGGCGAGGGGACGCGAAAGCCAGCGCCACCGCCGGCGCTTCGCGAACCACGTGCGCGCCCGGCCCCGGCCGGCGCAAGACTTGCGCGCTTCTTCAGCCGAGCCGCAGGAGGGCGGTGGCCTCGGCGTCGCCGGGCTGGCACCGCACCTCGAACCCCAGCCTCGACGCGATGCGCATCATGGCCTGGTTGTCGGGGAGCATCGTGGCGGTGACGCGGGCGACCCGCTCGCGGCGGGCGACGTCGACGATGCGGCGGAGCAGCTCGGTCCCGAGGCCGCGGCGCTGCCAGTCGTCGCGCACGAGCAGCGCGAACTCGGCGTCGTCGTGGGCGGGAAGGCGCGCCAGGCGCCCCACGGCCAGCAGCTCGGGCTCGCCGCTCGCCGGCCGCCGCTCGACGACGAGGGCGATGTCGCGGTCGTAGTCGGAGAAGCACACGCGCACGAGCCGCTCGTGCGTCGTGCGCTGATCGAGCTGGAGCGGCGCGAGGTAGCGCTCGCGCACGCTCGACTCGCCGAGCCGGCGGTGGAAGGCGACCAGCATCCCCTCGTCCTCGGGGCGGATGGGCCGGATGACGACCTCGGTGCCGTCGGGCAGGCGGTGCGGGCCGGCGTACTGCGCGGGGTAGGGGCGGATGGCGGGGCGGGGCAGGTCCTCGGGCCGCGTGCGCGGGTCGTGCAGCAGCACGCGCGCGTCGAGCGCGAGCAGCCCCTCGGGCGCGGCGTAGAGGGGGTTGACGTCGAGCTCCTGGATCCACGGCTGCTCGACGACGAGGTCGGAGAAGCGCACGAGCAGCTCCTCGAGCGCGTCGAGCGGCACGGGCGGCCGCCCGCGCACGCCCTCGAGCGCGCGGAAGATCTTCGTCTGCTCCATGAGCCGGCGCGCCAGCGCGCGCGTGAGCGGGGGCAGGGCGAGCGCGCGGTCGCGGAACACCTCGACGAGCTGGCCGCCCGCGCCGAAGAGGAGCACGGGGCCGAACTGCCGGTCGAGCGACGCGCCGACGATGAGCTCGTAGCCGCCCGGCGCGAGGCGGGCCATCGGCTGGACGGTGACGCCGAGGAAGTGCGCCGCGCCGGCGCGCGCTGTGACCGCGGCCCGGATGGCCTCGAAGGCGCGCGCGACGCCGGCCCCGTCCTGGACGTCGAGCACGACGCCGCCGACGTCGGTCTTGTGCGTGAGCGTGCGCGAGTGGAGCTTGACGGCCACGGGGAACCCGAGGGCGGCCGCGGCGGCGCGCGCCTCGTCCGGCGTCGCGGCCAGGCGCATGGGCGTCGTGGGGATGCCGTAGCAGGCGAGCAGGCGCTTCGACTCCACCTCGTCGAGCAGCGTGCGCCCGGCGGCGCGCGCCTCCTCGATGATGGCGGCGGCGCCGGCGGCGTCGTGCGCGCCCGCGCCGCTCGCGGGGGGCGTCTCGTAGAGGGCGCGCAGCGCGTACGCCGAGCGCCACATGGCGCAGAACGCGCGCGCCGCCTCGTCGGGGAACTCGAAGGTGGGGACGCCGGCGCGGTTGAGGATGTCGACGCCCGCGGCGACCTGCGCGCCGCCCATCCAGCTCGCGAGCACGGGCTTGCCCTCGACGTGGGCGTGGCGCGTGAGCGCCTGCGCCGTGAGCGTCGGATCGGTCATGTCCTGCGGCGTGAGGACGACGAGCAGGCCGTCGGTGTCGGGATCCCCCGCGGCGATCTCGAGCGCGCCGGCGTAGCGCTCCGGATCGGCGTCGCCCAGCACGTCGATGGGGTTGCCGTGGCTCCAGGCCGCGGGGAGGATGGCGTCGAGCCTCGCGCGCGCCGCGGCGGACAGCGGCGCGAGCTCGCCGCCGTGCTCGATGAGCGCGTCGGTGGCGAGCACGCCGGGGCCGCCCGCGTTGGTGACGACGGAGAGGCGCGGGCCGCGCGGGCGCGGCTGCTTGCCGAGCACCTCGGCCATCGCGAAGACGTCGCCGATGCTGCTCACGCGCAGCACGCCCGTGCGCCGGAAGGCCGCGTCGAGCACCTCGTCCGAGCCCGTGAGGGCGCCCGTGTGCGAGGCGGCCGCGCGAGCCGCCGCCTCGGTGCGCCCCGCCTTGATGACGATGATGGGCTTACTGAGCGCGACCTCGCGCGCCGCCGAGAGGAAGCCCCGCGCGTCGTCGCCGATCGACTCCATGTAAAGGACGATGGCGCGCGTGCGCGCGTCGTTGCCGAAGTGGTCGATGAGATCGCCCCAGCCGACGTCGAGCATCGTGCCCAGCGAGACGAAGGCCGAGAAGCCGAGCTGCACCTTGAGGCTCCAGTCGAGGATGGCGGTGAGCAGCGCGCCGCTCTGGCTCAGGAAGGCGACGTTCCCCGGGCGGGCCATCGCCGCCGCGAAGGTGGCGTTGAGGCCGCTCACCGGGCTCATGACGCCGAGGCAGTTCGGCCCCACGAGGCGCATGCGCCCGCGTCGCGCCTCGGCGAGCGTGCGGCGCTCGAGCTCGAGGCCCGCCGGGCCGATCTCGCGGAAGCCCGCGGAGATGATGATCGCCGCGGGGATGCCGAGGTCGGCGCACTGGCCGACGATGCCCGGCACGGCGGCGGCCGGCGTGACGATCACGGCGAGATCGACCTGGGCGGGCACCTCGGCCAGCGTCGCGTACGCCTTGATGCCGAGGACGCTCGGGCGCCTCGGGTTGACGGGGAAGACGGTGCCGCCGAACGGGCTCGACACGAGGTTCCAGAGGATCGTGCGGCCGACGCTGCCGGCCGCCTCGGTCGCGCCGACGACCGCCACGGCGCGCGGCGAGAAGAAGACGTCGAGGGGCTGGCGCTCGGCGCGCAGCAGATCGTGGGAGAGGTCCGGCGTGCGCATGTGGGCCATCCTCTCTAGCGGGACGCGTGCGAGGGGGCCGCGCCGACGCCCGACTCGAAGAGGTAGGCCTCGTGGCAGGCCACGCAGCTCTTCGAGAGCGCGCCGAGCTCGTCGGCGACGGCGGCGCGATCGTGCCTGACGCTGGCGGCCACGACGCGGCGGGCGTGCTCGCGCAGCTCGCCCTGGAGCGCGAAGAACCGCTCGGGCAGGAGCGCGTTGAGCTCGTCGCCGAGCAGGGGCCGCGCGAGGGCGGGCTCGTCGAAGATCTCACCCGCGGCGCGCGCGATGCCGTCGTCGTCGAGCATGAGCACGCGGTCGAGGAGCGTCTTCATCTGGGCGTCGTGGTGAACCATCTTCGAGCGGAGCACCGCGACCGCCGCGGGCGGGATCGTGCCGGGCGCCGCCAGCTCGTCCCGCGCGGTGGGCTTCGGCCTCAAGAACGACAGCACCCCGATCACCGCCCCGGCGGCCACGGCCCCGATGATCACGCCCGATCTGGTCATGAGCGGCGAATGGTGCGATTCCCGTGCCATCCGACGGCCGACGCCCCCTGGGCTCCCGGCGCGCGGCCGGCGAAAATCTTGCGCCGTCAATCGCGCCAGGCGACGAGCGGCAGCTCGAGCGGCAGCAGCGCCTCCGGCGACGCGGGGACGACGCGCGGCGTGTAGTGCTCGACGGGCCGGGCCCCCGGGAGCGCGCGCGTGTAGAGGCGCCCGTGCGCCGTCCCGGGCAGGGGACCGCACGAGGACATGGAGAGGCGCTCCGGAGGGCCGCCGCCGGTCCCGTCGGCGTAGAGCTCGACGGCGACGTCGCCCGGCGCCACCTCGCCGAGGAAGACCTCGAGCGAGACCGTGCGCCCGTCGCCCGCGGCGGCCGCCGTGAGCTTGCCGAAGCGGACGCCGGGCCAGCCGTCGACGAGGCTGCGCCGCCAGCGCTCGAGGGCGCGCCCGCGCGCCGCGCCGTCGGCGAGCCGTCGCGCGCCCTCCCGGGCCCCGGGCGCATAGAAGCGCGCGACGTACTCGCGCATCATGCGGACGGCCGAGAAGCGAGGCGTGAGCTTGGACAGGCTCGCGCGCACGAGCGCGAGCCAGGCGCGCGGCAGCCCCTCGGCGTCGCGCTCGTAGAAGGCGGGCACGACCTCGCGCTCGATCGTCTCGACGAGGGCGGCGGCGTCGCGCTCGTCCGAGCTCGGCCCCGCGGCGCCGATGGCCCACCCCACCCCCGGCTCCCACGCCTCGGCCCACCAGCCGTCGAGCGACGACAGGTTGAGCCCGCCGTTGACGAGCACCTTCATGCCGCTCGTGCCGCACGCCTCCCACGGCCGCCGGGGCGTGTTGAGCCACACGTCGACGCCCTGGACGAGCTCCTGCGCGAGCGCGAGGTCGTAGTCCTCGAGGACGACGCAGCGGCCGCGCGCCTCGGGCGTCTCGGCGAAGCGCGTCCACGCCTCGACGAGGTCCTTGCCGACGCGGTCGGCGGGGTGGGCCTTGCCCGCGATGACGAGCTGGAGGGGCCGGCGGGCGTCGCCGAGCAGGGCGCGGAGGCGCGCCTGGTCGCGCAGGAGGAGGTTCGGCCGCTTGTACTCGGCGAAGCGGCGCGCGAAGCCCAAGGTGAGCACGTCGGGATCGAGGGCGCGCGCGGCCTCCGCCACCGCCTCCGCCGGCGCGCCGTGGCGGGCGCGCTGCCGCGCGAGCCGCGCGCGCACGTTGGCCACCAGCGTCGAGCGGGAGCGCGCGCGGTGCGCCCAGAGCTCGCGCTCGCCGACGCCGGCGATGGGGCGCTCGTCGTCCTCGCCGAGGCCCCCGCGCCAGCGGTCGGCGCCGCAGGCGCGCGTCCACAGCTCGTCCGCCGAGGTCGAGTCCCACGAGGGCATGTGGACGCCGTTCGTGACGTGCGCGACGGGCGACTCGGCGAGCGGCAGGCGCGGGAAGAGCTGGGCGAAGAGCGAGCGGCTCACGTCGGCGTGCAGGGCGCTCACGGCGTTGACCCGGCCCGCGCCGCGCAGCGCGAGGTGCGCGGGCCGGAAGGCGCCGTCGGCCGGCGCGCCGGGCGCCCGCCCGAGCGCGAGCAGCTCGCCGAGCGACAGGCCGAGCGCGCGGAGGTACGCGCCGCCCTCCGGCAGGCAGCTCGCCACGAGCGCGGGCGAGAACTCGTCGAAGGCCGCCTGGACCGACGTGTGCGTCGTGAAGACGTTCGCCGCGCGCGTCGCCGTGAGCGCCTCGGCGAACGAGAGGCCGTGCGCGCGCATGGCGAGGCGCGCGCGCTCGAGCACGGCGAAGGCGGCGTGACCCTCGTTGAGGTGGCAGGCCCCGGGCTCGATGCCGAGGGCGTCGAGCGCGCGCACGCCGCCGACGCCGAGGACGATCTCCTGACGGATGCGCGTCTCGGGCCCGTCGCCGTAGAGCTTGCTCGTGATGCCCCGGTCGGCGGGATCGTTCGTCGAGGCGTTGGCGTCGAGGAGGTAGAGCGGCACGCGCCCGACCTGCGCCCGCCAGACGCGCAGGTGGACCTGCCGCCCCGGCAGGTCGAGCGCCACCGTGAGCCAGTCACCGTTGGCCTTGCGCTCCGGCTGGATGGGCAGGCTCATCGGATCGTTGTACGGGTAGAGCTCCTCCTGCCGACCGGCGGCGTCGATGACCTGCCGGAAGTAGCCCTCTTGATAGAGGAGGCCCACGGCGACCATCGGCACGCCGAGGTCGCTGGCCGTCTTGAGGTGGTCGCCCGCGAGGACGCCCAGGCCCCCCGCGTAGAGCGGGATGGCCTCGCCCACGGCGAACTCCATGCTGAAGTAGGCCACCGGCCGCTCGCGCGTGACGGCGCCCGTGTCGAGGCAGGGCGGGGTCGCGAGGTACGCCGCGCGCGCGCCGCGGACGGCGTCGAGCTCCGCCCGGAAGCGCGCGTCGCGCGCGAGCGCCTCGAGCTTCTCGCCCGAGGCCTCCTGCAGGAGGAGCCAGGGGTTGCGCGTGACCTCCCAGGCCTCGGGGTCGAGGGCGCGCCAGAGGTGGTCGGCGCCGTGGCTCCAGGTCCAGCGCAGATCGAGGGCCAGCGTCGCGAGATCCTCGAGGCCGTCCGGGAGCGCGCGGGGAGCGTAGGCCTCGTGGCTCACGATCGGCCGGCCCGCCTAGCCGTTCGTGTCGCCGCTGGCCCGCGCGAGCACGAGCTCGGCGGACAGCCGCACCTCGTCGGACAGCACGACGCCGCCGACGTCGAGGTCCTGGTTCCAGTGCAGGCCGAAGCTCTGGCGATCGAGCTTGCCGCTCGCGCGGTAGACGGTGTCGCCCTGTCCCGGGACGGCGTAGGGGACGATCTCGACGTCGACGTCGTGCGCGACGCCGTGGAGCTGGAGGCGGCCACGCACGAGGCAGCGCCCGTTCCGCGGCTCGATCGCGCTCGACTCGAACTCGGCGCGCGGGTGCTGCTTGACGTCGAGGAACTCGGCGGACCGGATGTGGTCGTCGCGGTCGGGGGAGTCCGTGTCGATCGAGGCCGTGTCGATCCAGATGACGATCGTCGAGAGCAGGGGGTGCCTCCGGTCGAGGAAGAGCGTGCCGCCCCACCGGTGGAACGCGCCCCTGATCTCGCTCACGACCAGGTGCCGCAGCGTGAACGTGAGCTTCGACCGCCCGGGGTCGACCTCCCACCGTTCGAGGTCCGCCGTCGGTGACCCGGCGGTCGGTTTGCGGGGCTCCCGGCCGGGCGCTGGCTCGATTCTGCTCATGTCCCTCGGTGCTGCATCCGGGGTGCCAGCGGGGTCGCCCGGCCTTCGGGGCCGGAGCGCGCAGGAGCTGCGCCGGGGCCTCCTCATCGGGCATGACCTGCGCCGCGCATCAGAAGGTCGCGACGTTGAGGATGAACCGGAAGCCGTAGTCCGGCGCGTAGGCGAGCTGCGCGCCCGTCTCCAGCGTGCCCTCCCAGTACTCGCCGGGCACGTGGTAGAGGCGCAGCCCCACGCCGAAGCTCGGGAACCAGCGCGCGCTCGCCAGGCCGGAGAAGTCGGGGCCGGCCACGGTGCCGAGGTCGGAGAAGAGGGACGCGTCGACCCACTGCCCGACGTACCAGCGGTACTCGGCCGTGCCGACGACGCCGCTCGGGCCGCGGAAGCGGCCGTCGGGGAACCCGCGCATGCCGTTGTTCCCCGACACCATGACGAGCTCCTCGAAGGGGATGGGCGCGTCGCCGAGCGCGTCGACCGTCGCCGCCCGCCCGCGCAGGATGAGCTGGCGGTCGTGAAGGCCGAGCGCGAGCACCGTCTCGCCGGAGAGCGTGACGTGGCGGCTCGGATCGCCGGCCAGGCCCTGCGCGAAGGTGGCGTCGAGCGCGAGGTAGGCGCCGCTGCCGTCGCGCTCGCGGGAGCGCAGGTCCCACAGCGCGCCCGCGCCGCCGTGCGCGACGCGCAGGCCGCTCGCGAAGCCCGGCACGAGGGCGGGGTCGACGCACGCGTTCGTCGGCGCCGCCGCGGTCATGCAGGCGTCCGTGGGCCGCGAGAAGACGTCGGCGATGGACGGGCCGCCGCGGACGCCGTACGCGCGGTAGTCGCGCCGCTCGACGTCGCCGTGCACGACGGCGCCGAGGTGGGCGGGCAGGCGCCGCGACCAGCGCAGCTCGGCCGAGAGGATGTCGGAGGCGAAGCGCGAGGTGCTCCGGCCCATGAGGGCGAGGTCGCTCGCGCCCAGCGCGCCGATGCCCGCGAACAGCCGGTCGTCGCGCCGGTTGGCGATGCCGCGGAACGCGAGCCCGGTGGGCGCCGGTCCCGTGCCCGTGAGCTCGCCCATGAGCACCGACGGCCCGGCGGTCTGGAAGCTCGCGCCGGCGCTGCTGCCGGCGCCGGGCAGACGCCGATCGAAGACGCGCAGGCCGGCCGTCGGCAGGAAGCCCGTCGCGTACGTCAGCATGGGGCGCACGCCGATCTTGCCGTCGTCGCTCGTGAGCCAGGCGTGGAGCCAACCGCCCACGTGATACGTCTCGTAGGCGCCGCTCGTCTCGACGATGGGCCAGAAGAAGCCCGCCGAGGCGGCGCGCGGCACCCAGAGCGCGGCGCGCGAGGCCTGGCGCGCGGCCGACGCGGGCGCCGGCTCGCGTCCGTCGAGGGTCTCGCCGCAGCGCGGATCGGGCGCGCGCTCGGAGGGCGCGGCCGCGCAGTCCGG
>DASZWW010000319.1:0-8910 GCA_035546175.1 Polyangia bacterium | reverse complement strand
GGGCGCGACGGACGGCGGCGCGTCCGGGGCCGGCGCCGCCGACGCGGCCGGCCCGCCGTCCACCTTCGCGTCGGGCGTGCGCGTCCACCTTCAACGCACGTTCGCCGCGCCCAAGGTCATCTCGTTCGGCCTGCCGTTGCCGCCCGGCGCGGTCGCCGACGCCGGCACGCTGCGCGTGGCCATGGGCGGCGCGCCCGTCGCCGCGAACGTCAAGGCGCTGCTCGCCGTTCACGACGCCGCGGGGGCGCCGCAGGGCGTGCGCGCCGTGCTCGTCCAGCTCCCCGCGACGATCCTCGCCGGCGACGCGGCCGACGTGGACGTCGCCTGGAGCGGCCCCGGCAGCGCGCCCGGCGTCGCCTCCTCGACGTTCGCCTCGGCCGACGTCAGCGCGGACTCGCCCGAGGTGGTGACGACGACGGTCCGCACGATCACCGCGGCGGGCGGCGTCAACGCGCTCGTCGACGGCCCGCACGTCGATCAGACGCTCTTCACGGGCAAGGAGCCGCGCGTCCTCGCGACCTTCCCCGACGGCTACCTGGCGGCGACGGGGCTGCTCGGCCCCCAGGTCACGCGCGGCGGCCTCCTCGGCGGCGACTACGCGGGCCTGGCCTTCATGTCCGACAACCTGCAGAAGTTCGGCGCCTCGGCGATGTACGCCGAGGCGTACGCGCTCAACCCCGACGGCGTCGTCGATCCCGTGGCGAACTACGAGGGCTGGCTCTACGATCGCTGCGCGACGTTCCTCACCTTCTACTCGCACACCGGCGACGCGCGCTTCCTGCGCCACGCCTACCGAAGCTGCTCCTACTACGCCGGCAAGATCGGCCTCGCCGGCGCGACGGCCGGCATCTTCACGGGCAAGCCCGACGTCGACCAGAAGTACTCGCACCTGCGCGGCCTCTACGCCTACTACGCGCTCACGGGCGACGAGGGCGCGCTCGCCGCGGGCACGGCCATCGCCCAGATGTGGCGCGACGACACGCTCTTCGTCGGCCCCTACCGCATGGGCCACCTGCGCGGCCCCGACAAGCTCTGGACCGAGCGCCTGCTCGGCACGAGCCTCGAGGGCCTCTACTACGGCCACCGGCTCACGGGCGACACGACCTACCTCGACGCCTTCAAGCAAATGATCGACACGGCCTACCGGCACGTCACGGGCGACGCGGCCGCGCTCGCCCTCATCAACCCCGGCGTCGGCCCCTTCCCGCCGCAGTCGTGCTTCATCCACTCGGCGCTGCA
Organism: Polyangia bacterium; assembly: GCA_035546175.1. Lineage (GTDB taxonomy): Bacteria > Myxococcota_A > Polyangia > Fen-1088 > Fen-1088 > DASZFV01. The sequence goes on along the minus strand of DASZWW010000319.1, from coordinate 7,671 downwards.
GCACTCCGAGGGCGACGCCACGGAGCCGTGGTGCTCGACGTGGATGAGCGAGCTCACGATCGACGCGCTCCTCCAGTACCAGGCGCAGACGGGCGACGTGCGCGTCGACGAGATCTTCGTGCGCCTGGTGCGCTTCCTGCGCGACGTCGGCTCGCAGTACGTGACGGCCGACGCGCTCGACGACCGCTTCCTCGCGCCCAAGGCCTGCTACGACCCGAAGGCCTCGGACCTGCGGCGCCTCGTGCCGATCTACGGCTCGGGGCTCACCGAGGACGGGACGCGCGACAACTTCGGCGCCTCCGACGACAACGAGCACTGCACGGACGCGACGGCGCTGACGGCGGCGGGCATCCGCGCGCTCGTGCGGCAGGGCAAGTTCGCGGCGGCGCCGGCCAGCCCGTCCCTCGCGCCGTTCAAGACCGAGGGCGAGTCGTTCCTGGCGATGCACAACGAGTTCGCCGCCTGCGCGAGCGCCACCTTCGCCGACGACAGCCGCCCGCGCCGCGACCCCGCCGCCTGGACGAGCGCCGAGCTCGCCGCGGGCCTCGCCGATCCCGCCGGCTTCATCGCCGACAACCTCATCGGCTACCCCAAGTTCCCCACGAGCCCGCAGCGGAAGCTGTCGTGGTGGTTCAACATGTCGATGCTGCAGTTCGGGCTGCTCGCCGACGCGGGCGTGAAGCTCCAGGCGCTCGCCCCCGGTCAGGTGCAGCCGGCGACGTGCCCCTAGCCCTCGAAATGCGATAGAGTGCTCCCGTGGCCGAGTCCAAGATCTCGGACGTCGCGCGGATGGCAGGCGTCTCCGTGAGCACGGTCCTGAACGTGCTGGATGGCCAGACGAGCCGCATGCGGCCCGCGGTCCTCAAGCGCATCAAGAAGGCCGTCATGGCCCTCGACTATCGCCCGAAGGATCAGGCGAAGGGGCCGCCGAAGGGCCGCCCGGCGAGCTCCCCTTCGAAGCCCAAGGCGCCGCCGGCGTCGCCGCCCGAGCCGAAGGCGCGCGCGCCGCTGCTCGGCCTGCTCGTGCCCTCGATCGCCAACCCGTTCTTCGGCGTGCTGGCCAGCGAGATCGAGCGCGCCGCGCACGCGCACGGCTACCGCGTCGTCTTCGGCAACACCTATCGCGACCCGAAGAAGGAGCGCGACCTGCTCGAGGACTTCCTGGCGCTCGGGACCCGCGGCGTCATCACGGCATCGTCGCTGATGACGCAGGATCACCTCGTGCGCGTGCTCCAGCGCGGCCTCCCGCTCGTCTCGTTCGATCGGCGCGCCGCGCCCGACTCGGCGCTGCCCATCGACTACGTGTCCGTCGACAACGTGCACGCCGGGTACGCGGCGACGCGGCACCTCATCCTCAACGGCCACAGCGCGATCGCCTACGTCACGGCGCCCATGCGCACGGTCTCGCGGACCGATCGGCGCGCCGGCTACGTCTCGGCGATGCAGGAGGCCGGCTTCGGCAAGATCGCCAGCGTCGTCGAGGCGCCGCCCGACACGCCCTACGACGACGCCGAGCTCGTCACCGCCGGGCGCCGCATCGGCAAGGAGATCGTCGAGAAGAAGAAGAAGCCCACGGCGCTCGTGGCGATGTCGGACATCATCGCGATCGGCGTCATCGCGGGCCTGCACGAGGGCGGCCTGCGCGTCCCGCGCGACGTCTCGATCGTCGGCATCGACGACCTCTACCTCGACGCGCTCGTCAGCCCCACCGTGACGTCGATCCGCCAGCCCATCCCGGAGATCGCCGAGGCCATGGTGGGCCGCCTCGTCAGGCGCATCGACACGCCCACCCTCGCGCCCGCCGAGCAAGTCTTCCGCCCCGCCCTCGTCGTCCGCAACTCCGTCCGCCGCCTCGGCAAGTAGCCGCCGCAGTCCGGACAAAAAAAAGCCCGGCGCGGAGCCGGGCTTCCTTTTTCTCCCTCTCCGCGCGAAGCGGGGAGAGGGTCGAGGTGAGGCGGTCTACAGCGTCGTCTGCGCCGGCACCACCGTGAACAGGAACTGCGGCGACGCGAGCACCGTCTTGACGACCTGCTTGATCGAGTTGACCGGCGTCTCGCCGAGCGCCACGGCGTCCGTCGCCACCTTCGTGAGGCGGTCGACCTCGTCCGTCGACATCGGGCCGCGCATCGCGCGGGCGCCGAAGTCGGCGACGATCTGGCGCGTGCAGGCCGTGTCCTCGCTCGGCGTGCAGGACAGGAGGCGCGACACGAGGAGCGGGTTGGCGAAGACCTGCTCGCCGAGCGCGTCCGCCGCGTCGAAGTACTGCTCGAAGTGGTCACCCTGGGCGAGATCCGTCGGGAACGTCGACGGCGTGACGTCCGAGACGCCCAGCAGGTCCTTGACCGCGCTGTCGTACTGCGCGTTCGAGATGCGCGCGAGCACGTCGCCGCTCGAGTACGACGAAACCGTGGTGGACGCCGCCGTCGCGGCGGGATCGGACGTCGGGGCCGGCGCCGTGCTCTCGGTCGAGCAAGCCGCCACGCCGAACGCCAGTGCGCCGACCATCGCCAATGCGGACATACGAGCTCTCATGGTGCCTCCTCTTGGAGCGGTCCCTACGGTCCCTGGAACTGAAAGGGAGTGTACAGGAGATGTGATGCTACCTGATAGGAAATGGCTCGCTTTTTGAGGCATTACGCGCACCGTCAATGCAACGCCTCTGCACCGTGGGGTCTACGCGCCCGTAATCGCCCACTTTCTCCAGGCGGGCGCCCTCGGCTCCCTAGGGTCGTCGAGCCACCGAAGGGTCTGCCGGAGACGCGTCAGGATAGTCCCGGGTGGGCTAAATTCCGAGCCCCTGGGGCCGAGGGACTGTTCGGAGGGCGGAGGTCGAGCCGGTGGCCATCACGTATCACTTCGAAGGGGACTTCCTCTTCACGACGATCGACGGTCCCACCAGCTACGAGGACGTCAAGACGTACCTCGACGGGCTCATGGTCGATCTCCGCTTTCGACCGGGCATGCCCGGTCTCATCGACTGCCGCAACGTCAAGAGCCTCTTCTCGATCATGGACCTCCGGAAGACCGCCGCGGACGCCCGGCAGCGCCCGGAGCTGCAGGTGCCGGGGCGGGCGGCCGTGCTCGCGTCGTCGAATCTGATCTATGGTCTGCTCCGCATGTACGAGGTCTTCAACGAGGGCAACCCCGCCGAGATCCGGGTCTTCCGCCAGCCCGAGGAGGCGATGAGGTGGCTCCGGGGCGAGGCGGACGAGTGAAGCCGCGCGCGCTGCTCGCCTGGAGCAGCGGCAAGGACAGCGCCTGGGCCCTGCACGTGCTGCGCGCGCGCGGCGACGTCGAGGTCGTGGGCCTGCTGACGACGCTCAACCAGGCCTTCGACCGGGTGGCGATGCACGCGGTGCGCGGCGAGCTCCTGCGGGCGCAGGCCGCCGCCGCCGGGCTGCCGCTCATCGAGGTCCCGCTGCCGTGGCCGTGCAGCAACGAGGCGTACGAGGCCGCCATGGGCGCGGCGCTCGCGGCGGCGCGGGCCGAGGGGATCACGGCCGTCGCCTTCGGCGATCTGTTCCTCGAGGACATCCGCCGCTACCGCGAGGAGCGCATGGCGGCGACGGGGCTGCGGCCGCTCTTCCCGCTCTGGGGCGAGCCGACGGACGCGCTGGCGCGGCGCATGCTGGCCGGCGGCCTGCGGGCGCGGCTCACCTGCGTGGACCCGCGCCAGCTCGCGCCCTCCTTCGCGGGCCGCGAGCTCGACGCCGCGCTCCTCGCCGAGCTGCCGCCCTCGGTGGACCCTTGCGGCGAGCGCGGCGAGTTCCACACGTTCGCGTACGCGGGCCCGATGTTCGAGCGGCCCGTCGCCGTTCGCGTCGGCGAGGTGGTCGAGCGCGACGGCTTCGTCTTTGCCGATCTACTCGGGGACCCTGGGAGGGTCCCCGTGCCCCCCGCGCTCGCTCCGCGTGGCGAAGCCACGCTGCGCTCGGGGGATCCTGAATCGTGAGGGTCCCCGCGCCCCCCGCGCTCGCTCCGCGTGGCGAAGCCACGCTGCGCTCGGGGATCCTGACGGGCGGGGATCCCGAGGCGTGAGGATCGCGTCGCTGCTCGCGAGCGGGACGGAGCTCGTGTGCGCGCTCGGGCTCGGCGAGAGCCTCGTGGGCCGCTCGCACGAGTGCGACGAGCCGGCGTGGGTGAGGGCGCTGCCGCAGCTCTCGCGCCCGACGTTCCCCGTCGACGGCTCGAGCCGCGAGATCGATGAGCACGTGCGCGCGCGCCTGCGGGCGGGGCGCCCGCTCTACGAGGTCGACGACGCCGCGCTCACGGCGCTCGCGCCCGACGTGATCCTCACCCAGACCCACTGCGAGGTCTGCGCGGTGAGCCCGGGCGACATCGCCTGCGGGATCCCGGCCCGGCTCGAGCGGCGCCGGGTCGTGTCGCTCGACGGCGGAACGCTCGAGGCCGTGCTCGCGGGCTTCGAGAGCGTGGCCGGCGTGCTCGGGGCCGGCCAGGCGGGCCGCGCGCTCGTGCGCGACCTCCGCGCGCGCGTCGAGGCGGTCGCGACCAAGGCGCGCGGCGCCCCCCCGCCGACGGTGGCGTGCATCGAGTGGATCGACCCCGTCTTCGCGATGGGGAACTGGGGGCCGGAGCTCGTGGCGCTCGCGGGCGGACGCAGCGTCCTCGGCCAGGCGGCGGCGCGCTCGACGACGACGACCTGGGACGCCGTGCTGGCCGCCGACGCCGACGTGCTCGTCGTCGCGCCCTGCGGCTTTTCGCTGGCGCGCACGCTCGCCGAGATGCCCGCGCTCGCCGCGCGCCCCGGCTTCGGCGACCTCCGCGCCGCGCGCGCCGGCCGCGTCTTCGCCGCCGACGGCAACGCGTGGTTCAACCGCGCGGGCCCGAGCCTCTTCGAGACGCCCGAGATCCTGGCCGAGATGCTGCACCCTGGGCTCTTCCCGCCCGCGCACCGCAAGATCGCCTGGGAGATTTGGCCCTAGCCGTCAGACCTGGGGTATGTTCCCGCCCGTTTCCCACTTCTCTTGGAGGAACCCCATGAATGCTGGTACCAAATTGCTCCGTGGCGTGATGCTCGCGGGAATCCTCGTGGCTGGCAGCGCGGGCGCCGCGCACGCCGTCGCGAATCCGACGATGTGCAAGAACGACAACGACTGCGTCGCCGATCCGCAGTGCGGCGGCAGCGTCTGCTCTTATGCGACGAACCCGCCGAGCTGCGTGCCGGCCGACCCGAACAACCAGGGAATGGACGGCTGGTGCACGGGGACCGACACGAACGCCGACTCCGAGTGTAAGTGTCACGCGCAAGGCGCCAAGTGCATGAGCGTCTATTGTACCTTCACCGTCCCCATGACCGGCGGTGCGGGCTCGTCCGGCACGGCGGGCAGCAGCGCGGCCGGCTCGAACGGCACGGCGGGCAGCAGCGCGGCGGGCTCGAACGGCACGGCCGGCTCGACCGGTACGGCCGGCAAGAGCACGACGAGCAGCAGCGGCGGTGGCTGTGCGGTGGCCCCGACGGCCTCGGGCGGCCTGGCCTCGCTCTTCGGCCTCGCGCTCGTGGCGGGCGGTCTGGTTCGACGCCGTCGCCGCGGCTGAAGGCGCCGGCGGCCGAAGAACGGACGGGCGCCTCGCGCGCCCGTCACGCAAAATTAATCGCGGGCGCGCTCGCCGCGCCCGCGGTCATCGCTTAGTATGCCCTCGATGAAGGCCCTCGCAGGAATTCGCTCGTCCGCGCTGGCTCCCTGCGCGCTCGCCGCGCTCGGGCTCTGGGGCGCCGGTTGCTCGAGCTCGTCGCAGCAGCCGATGATGATGATGCCTCCGCCGTCGGACGCCAGCGCGACGGACCCGATGTGGTGCGGCCGCGGGACCGACGTCCCCGGCGCCAAGGCCGCCTCCGGGTTCTGCCTCAAGAGCTACGCCCAGATCCCGGAGGCCCGCGCGATCACGTTCGCCCCCAACGGCGACCTGTTCGTGGCCTCGCCGTCGGAGTCTGCGCCCGGCGGCGCGAGCGGCGGCGCGGCGGCGATCATGCTGCTCTCGGACGACGACCACGACGGCGTGGCCGAGGCGCACGTCTTCCTGTCGGCGCTCGCCGCCGGCACGAAGCCCACGGAGGTGCACGGCCTCGCGCTGGGCGGCGGCTACCTCTACTTCACGACGAAGGCCTCGGTGTGGCGCATCGCGTACGCCGACGGCCAGCGCGTGGCCACGGGCTTCCCCGAGGACCTCGGCCTGCCGGCGACGTACGGTAACGGCGGCCGGTGGACGCACGGCCTCGCCCGCTCCCCCGGCGGGACGCTCTACACCTCTCGCGGCGGCTACGCGACCTGCGGCTCCGCGACGCCGCCGGGTGACATCGGCACCATCAACGCCGACGGCACGCTCACGATGGTGGCCACGGGCTTCCGCAACCCGATGTACCTGCGCTGCCACCGCACCGACGAGGTGTGCGCGGCGATGGAGCTCGGCGAGGATCTCGAGTCGGGGGCCGTCGAGAAGATGCTCAACCTGCACCCGAGCACCAACTACGGCTTCCCGTGCTGCCAGTCGACCGCGCGGCCGTCGGCGAGCTCGACGATGGCGTGCACCGACGTCACCAAGGAGGACGCGTCGTTCCCGCTGTCGAACACGCCCTTCGGCTTCGACTGGGAGCCCGGCCTGTGGCCCGCGCCGTTCACGGGCGGCGTGTTCGTCGCGCTGCACGGCAGCGCGTACTCGACCCCGCAGTGGCAGGGCGCGAACATCGTCTACGCGCCCACCGATCCGACGACGCACATGCCGACCCAGAGCTGGACGCCGTTCCAGACCGGGTGGGGCTTCGGCGGCTCGGTCCTCGATCGCCCGAGCGACGTCGCGTTCTCGTCCGACGGGCGCATGTTCATCGCCGACGACACGAGCGGCAACGTCTTCTGGATGGCGCCGACGACGCTCGCCGCCCCGGCTCAGTGAGCGCGCGGCGGTCCCTGCTGGCCGTCCTCGCGCTGGGCGCGGGCGCCTGCTCGTCGGCGACGCCGCCTCCCACGGGATATCTCGGCGACGGCTCGGTGTTCATTCCGCCGACGCCCGACGCTGACGTCGAGGGCGGCGCGACGTCGTGCGGGCCCGGCGACGGCGGCGCCTCCGGCGACGACGGCGGGGCGGACGGCGGCCCGCCGGACGGCGGCCCGGCGGACGGCGGCGCGGCCGCGTGGGCGGGCACGTGGCAGTACGTCTCGGGCTCGCAGGGCGACCTGTGCGGCGGCAGCCTCGCCGTCGTGGCCACGGAGGGCTTCCTCGACATCACGCCGTCGGCCTCGGGCCGCTTGCTGACGGTGATCGAGGACGGGTGTCCGTTCACCTTCGACCTCGCCTGCGGCGTCGCGACGGAGGAGCCGGACCAGGCGTGCGCCGCCTGGGCCATCCCGACGATTCCAGCCTGGACGCTCACGATGCAGGCGGACGGCACGCTGCGCGAGCAGATCGGCGGGCAGGTCGTCGTGAACGGAGAGATCTGCACGCTCTCCGGCGGCGCCACGCTCGTTCGCCAGTGACGCTTCGCGGGTGACGCCGCCCCGGTCCCCTGTCGTATAGTCGAGGCTGGTCATGCGCGGGAGAGGCCTGGCTCGATTCGCCCTTTGCTGCTCGGTCGTCGTCGCGGGCGCGCTCGGCTGCTCGAGCGGCGACGGGCTGGGCACGGACGGCGCCGCCGGCGCGGGCCACGCGGGCGCGAGC
>DASZWW010000318.1:0-4006 GCA_035546175.1 Polyangia bacterium | reverse complement strand
GCGCCGCAGGCGCCACGGGCACGGCCGGCGCCACCGGAGCGGGCGGCTCGGGGGCGTCGGGGACGATCGCCTCGAACCTGGGCTCGACGCCGATCAACGTCTCGAGGACCGCCGACGCGGCCTCGCTCGTGCTCGTCAGCTCGAACCTCGTCCCCGATCCGACGAGCACGATCAACTACGTCGAGTGGTTCGGCGAGATCGAGAACGCGGGCGCCTCGCCCGCGTGCCTCGTCAAGGTCACGCTCGACTTCCAGAGCGGCGCCGGCACGAGCGTCCTCATGCTCGAGGGCTACGCCGACTCCGATCCGTACATGATCGGCACGCTCGACCTCCCCTCGGCCTGCATCCCGCCGGGGCGCTCGGCCGGCGTCTGGAGCAACGACCTGCCGTCCGCGCCGGTCAAGACGTCGTCGATCACTCAGGTCAATGCCAGCATCAGCCTCCTCGCCTCGTCGGGCGCCGTCCCGCACCCCGACGCGCCGTCGGTGACGGGCGCCGCGATCGCGCCGGACACGACGTTCGGCGCCGGCAACTTCGACGTCGACGGCACGCTCACGGCCGTCGACACCATCTACAATATCGCCTACACGGCCTACTTCCGCGGCTCGAACGGCCTGCTCGTCTCGCGGGGAGAGGACGTCCACCTCGACACCCTGCTCGCCGGCTCCGCCTGGCCCTTCAGCGCGCACGGCGAGTCGACGATCACGGGGACGCCCGCGGGCTTCCTCGGGTCCGACGACTTCCTCAGCGGCGCGAAGACCTCGAGCTCCAACCAGGTGACGCTGCCCGAGCCGCTGCTGCGCGTCCGCGACGAGATCGCCGCCTTCCGGGCCCTGCGCCAGGACCAGCGGGCGCGCGCCAACGTCCGCGCGCTGGGCGCCCGTCCGCTCGCCGCGCCGGCCCGGACCCCCTGACGGGCGCGGCCCCCCTAAGACAAAGCGCGCCCCGCCTGGCGGGGCGCGCTGCTCTCGACCGCTCGGGTCACGTCGGCATCGTGATGCGCGTGTCCAGGACGGGCGCGCCGCTCGGGATCGTCACGCCCGGGCTCTTCTCGAGCGTCACCATGACCGTGAACTCCTTGAACGGCGTCACGGTCTTGAGCTCGCCCTTCCGGTTCGAGCCGACCTTCAACACGCCGACGTTCTGGGCCGAGCCGTTGTCCGGCTTGATCCAGACGACGTACGACGACCCTTCCTCGGCGGCGAGCGCGGGCGGCGCGAGGTGATCCACCTCTACCTTGACCTTGGTGTTGCCGTCCTTCTCGTTGGCGACCTTCACCTTCCCGACGGCGGCCTGAGCGCTCTCCGCGGTGTTCATGCTCCAGGTCTGCGAGCTGCCCATGCCCATCGTCGAGCACGCCCCGAGCGCCAGCGAGCTGCTGAGCATGCCCGCCAGACCCATCTGCTTGAGGATACGGTTCATGTTGCCACCTCCCCTCCCGAGGAAAACCTGCTTCGCCGGCAATGGCCCCGCAAGGCGAAAGGGGATCTCGGTCCCGCGTGGCGCGCGCCGGTAACATCGCCGCGCGGCGGGCACGGTGGCCGGTGCCCGACGGGGCGAGCCGGCGCCCGCTCAGTCGCCGAGGCAGCGCTTGACGTCGTCGGAGAGGCACCGCGCGGGCAGCGCCGACGCCTTCTTGTAGTGCGCCTTGAAGGCGGCGCAGGCCGCCGGCGTCCCGACGGCGTTGATGAAGAGCTCGCACGCGCGCGCCTCGGGCGCGGCGCGCGTGGCCGCGTCGAAGCCGGCGAGGATCGCCTCGTCGGGGTGCGCGCGGAAATGAAGCCCGAGGCGCGTGAGGAGGTAGGCCTCGCCCGCCTCGTCGGCGTCGGGGCCCTGCCCCGCCCGCCCGACCAGCTCCTCCACGCGGCGCGCGCGCACGCCTCCCTCCGCGAGCCCGTCGACGAGCGCGTCGGCGTCGCAGGCCGACACGCGCAGGAGGCCGCGCGGCCTGTCGCGGCCGCCGGGCACGGGGAGCTTGAGCAGCCGCTCGAGCTCCTCGGGCTCGAAGCAGACCGCGAGCCGGCCGCGGTGCGACTGGTAGCGGTAGTGCTCGACGGCCCGCGTGTCCTCGAGGACGGAGCGGTAGAACGCCCCGCACTCCGACAGCGAGAACCGCGTGTCCGACGGCGTCTGGTCGACGGCCTCGAGCATGTCCATGTAGCCGCTCACGCGGAACAGCACGGCCCACCTCTTGAGGAAGTACTCCCAGATCCACACGGCGTCGCGATCCTGGGGCGCCCTGGCGTTCAGCATCCGCGACATGAAGGTGATCGTCTCGGGCAGCCGCTCCCTGGGCGACATCGCCGGCGCGCCCTCGAGGAACTGGTCCACCTCGCACGCCGTCGGGAAGGTCTTGGGTTGTGGGGGCCGCTTCTTCGGACGCTCCTGCCGGGGCGCCGGCCCGTGCGAGGCCCGCGCGCGATGCCTCGCGGCTGCGGCGCTCGACGAGAACAGCAGCAAGGCGGCGGCGATGGCGCGAACGGGCTTGCTCATGCCCGTGCCGACGATAACGCGGTTCGGCCGGGGGCGCGAGCGGGACGGCCCCGCGCGCGAACCTCGACGGCCCGCGGTACACTCTCGCCGTGGAGCTGCCTCGGTGGATGCCGCGCCCCGCGGCCTGGGCGAACGCGGTGCTGCTCTTCGTGTTCGCCACGGGCGTGCGGTGGATCTTCGGCGTGGCCATGCCGATCCTGCTCGCGCTCATGAAGCGGTCGCCGCGCCTCGGCGGCCTCGCGCTGCTGCTCCTCTGGCTCTCGCCCGTCGGCCTGGCCGCCGCGCTTGCCGACGTCGTCGGCCGTTTCGTCGGGCTGAGGGCGGCGGGCCCGGGCCGCTCGTGGCCGGGGAGCCCGACGAGCTGGTGGGCGGGGTTCGTGGCGTGGGCGACGATCCTCGTCGTGACCGTGGCGACGGCCTTCATCCTCGTGATCCTCTACCCGCCGCCCGTCGATGGCCGCGCGCTGGCGGCCGTCGCGCTCGCGCTCGCGCGCGGCGACGCCGGCGCGGCCGCCCAGGCGATCTGGCTCGCGCTCGCGGCGTACGTCTACGAGCTCGAGCTCAGGGCGCGCGAGACAGCCAGCTGAGGCGGCCGGGGGCCCGGACGACCATCGCCAGGATGAGGGCGCTCAGCAGCGCCGCGAAGAAGCACCACACCGACGTGAGGGCGGTCCGCGCGACGACGAGCGTGACGACGAGCGCCGCGACGAGGATGGCGCCGATGAGGCGCGCCAGGCCCCTCGTCGACACGAAGAAGGGTCCGGCCGTCGGCACGAGGTAGCACAGCAAGGGCACGACGCTCTCGCGCGGGAGCCCGACGGCGAAGTCGTAGGCGATGTGGTGGCCCGAGACGTGCGCGGCCGGCCGCACGACGACGAGGAGCACGGCGGCCACGGCGCTCATGACGGCGCCCGCCCCCGACAGCACCCCGAGCAGGCGGCGGCGCTGCGGGTCCTGCTCCATCAGCCTCAGCGACGCGGGCAGCCAGGCGGGCCAGACGACGAGGGCGAAGCCCAGGAAGACCATCACCGCGACGCGCGCGACGAGGCCCGGGGGCCGCTGGTCGATCGTCAGCCACACGACCCCCTCGGCCGCTTGCTGGACCGAGAACAGGAGGGGCACGGCCGCCACCATGCGCGCGGGCCGCCCGACGCCGTGGGCCAGGGACGTCGCCCCGATGGCGGCGAGCAAGCCCGCGGCGGCGAAGCTTCCGGTCGCGGAGAAACACACGCCGGTGCCAACATGGGTCCTGGCCGACGGCAGACAAGGCGCGCGCGCCCGTCCCGCGGCGTTGCGTCGGCGGCCACGGCGGCGCGCTACCTCGCTCTTTCTTTCCGCGATATGGTACGCGGAGCCGCTCGGGCCTGCGGCTCGCTGAGGATCATCGAGATGTCGAGGTACGTTCTGGTGCCGGTCTTCGCGCTCGCCGTCGCGTCCGCCGGCTGCGGCGGCGGCGCCACCAGCGGCGGCGAGGCCGGCACCGCGGGCGGAGGCGCGGGCGGAGGCCCGGGCG
>DASZWW010000317.1:0-1886 GCA_035546175.1 Polyangia bacterium | reverse complement strand
GGCCGCCCGCGACGTCGTCGAGGGCGTGGCCGTCGAGCTCGGCGCCCCCGACGTCGAGGTGTACGTGCGCGCGCCGTCGCCGCGCGCGGCCGGCGTCGAGCCCGGCGGCGTGCGCGTCGAGCCGGGCGATCGCGCGGCGGTCCTCCTCGCCGCCGAGCTGCCGGCCCTCGGGGGCCACGCGCTGCGCTTCGCCGCCGCGCGCGCCATGCGCCTCGTCGCGACGCACCTCGATCTGGTGCTCGCCGCGTCGCCCGCCGAGGCGGGGGCGCTGCTCGGCGGCGTGATCCGCCAGTTCGTCCCCGACTTCCGGCACCCCGCCGTCCGCGACGAGCTGCTGGCCTTCGAGGCCGACCGGATCGGCAAGCTCCTGCCGCGCAAGCTCAAGCCCGAGGTCATGCCCTTCGCCGTCGAGAGCGCCGGCGCCTTCGACGTCGACGCGCTGCACGCCGCGGTGCGCGACGGCGCGAACGCCGCGGGGCTGCTCGCCTGCGGCGATCTCCCCGCCGGGCTCGCGGCGCTCCTCGCGGGCTCGGGGCGCACCCTCGCGCCCGCCGATCTCGCCGCGCACCCCGAGGCGCTCGCGCTCCTGCGCTTCGCGCTCTCGGACGACTACGACGACCTCGCGGAGGCGATGGAGTAGGGCCGGCCCCGCGTGTTAAATTAGCGCGATGCCCGTCGGAGACGCCCAGCCGCCCGCCGACGATCCGCTGATCGGGCTCGTGCTCTCCGACCGTTACCGCATCGTCCGCAAGCTGGGCGAGGGCGGCATGGGCGCCGTCTACCAGGCCGAGCACGCGCTCATCGAGAAGCGGCTCGCCCTCAAGGTGCTCTTCCCCGAGCTCACGCGCCGCGCCGACCTCGTCGCGCGCTTCCTGCAGGAGGCCAAGGCGGCCTCCCGCATCGGCCACGAGAACGTCATCGACATCTCCGACTTCGGCCAGTCGCCCGAGGGCCTGGTCTACATCGCGATGGAGTACCTCGACGGCGAGGATCTCGGCCGCCTCATCAAGACGAAGGGCCCGCAGCCGTGGACGCGCGCGCGCCCCATCCTGATGCAGATCGCCAAGGCGCTGCGCGCGGCGCACGAGCACGGCATCATCCACCGCGACATGAAGCCGGAGAACGTCTTCCTCATCCGGCGCGAGGGCCGGCCCGACTTCGTCAAGGTGCTCGACTTCGGCATCGCCAAGAGCGTCAACGAGGACGGAGACACGCCGCGCCTCACGCAGGCGGGCATGATCTTCGGGACGCCCGAGTACATGTCGCCCGAGCAGGCGCAGGGGCAGACCCCCGACCACCGCGTCGACGTCTACGCGGTCGGCTGCCTCATGTACCACCTGCTCACCGGCGACGTGCCGTTCCGCGCCGACAACTTCATGGGCATCCTCACGAAGCACCTGCTCGAGCCCGTCGTGCCGCCGCGCCAGCGCAACCCGAGGGCGGCCATCCCCATCGACGTCGAGGCGGTGTGCCTGCGCGCGCTCGAGAAGGACCGCGACAAGCGCTGGCAGGACATGGACCAGCTCTATCGCGCGCTCGGCACGGCGGGCGGCGAGCCGTTCGAGGCCTCGGGCGCCTACACGCCGAGCCCCGACCTGCGCTTCCCCGTGCTCGCGCAGGCGAACCCGCGCGCGCGAGAGAGCCGCACCGAGCTGGCGCCGCCGCCGGCCTCGCCGACGGGGGGCCACTTCGACGACGAGCGGCCCGTCGTGCGCACGGCGGCGGGGCTCAAGCTCGGCGGCGCGTTCGTCGCCGTCGCCCTCGCGGCCGTGCTGGTCGTGCTGGCGCTGCGGCCCTCGTCGAAGCCGGCGCCCGCCGCGCCGAGCCCTCCCGCGCAGGCGGCGGCGCCGGCCGCGCCCGCGCCGCCGTCGGCTCCGGTCGCGCCC
>DASZWW010000316.1:0-2956 GCA_035546175.1 Polyangia bacterium | reverse complement strand
CGAGCCCGGCGGCAGCCGAGGGCACGGGCGCGCCGTCCGAGGCCGCCTCGGCCCACACGTTCGTCTACGTCGGGATGGCGGGGGGCGCGATCGCGGCGTTCCACCTCGACGCCGCGACGGGCGCGCTCGGCCGGCGCGGGTCCGTTGACGTGGGGCGCGCGCCGTCGTCGCTCGCCCGCTCGGCCGAGCGCGAGGTCGTGCTCGCCGTCGACGAGGCGACGGGGCAGGCCGCGGCGCTCGCCGTCAACGCGAAGACGGGCGCCCTCACGCCGTCCGCGCGTCTCGCCACGGGCGGCGTCCAGCCCGCGGGCGCCACGGTCGACGGCACCGGCAAGTACCTCCTCACGACCCACCCCGGCGGGGGCAGCGTCTCGGTCCTCGCGATCACGCCGGGCGGCGGGCTCGGCACGATCGGCACGTTCCCGGCGGGCGCGGGCGCGATGGCCGTCGCCCTCCATCCCGCGAACCAGGTGGCGTTCGTGGCGAACGCCCGCGCGAGCACGGTGTCCCAGTACACGTTCAACACCGGCACCGGGATCCTCACGCCCAAGGCGGGGCCGCCGCTCGCGCTCCCGACGGGCTCGGGGCCCACGCGCTTCGCGTGCCATCCGAGCGGGCGCTGGGTCTACATCCTCGACGAGGTCAGCCGCGCCATCTCGGTCCACGTCTTCGACGTGGACGTCAAGGCGCTCTCGCCGATCTCCTCGCAGATCGTCTCGACGCTGCCCGAGGGCGCCGCGCGCGGAAAGGGCCGGCCCGTCGACCTCGCGCTGGGGCGGGGCGGCCGGTTCCTCTACGCGACGAACCGCGGTCCCGACGACGTCGCGACGTTCGCCGTGCGGCCCGACGGGACGCTCGAGGCGCGCGGTCGCGCGCCGAGCGGCGGGCGGGGCGCCGGCGCGCTCGCCGTCGATCCGAGCGGCGCGTTCCTCGTGGTGGCCAATCAGGCGAGCAAGACCCTCGCCGTGTTCAGGCTCGATCCGACCACGGGGCTGCCGGGCACGCCGCGCACGACGTCCCTCGCCTCGCCGCCGCTCTCGGTCCTCGTCGCCGCGCTCTGAGCTTCAGCGACGCGCCTCTTCGCCGCCCGCGCCGAGCTGCCCCTCGGCGTTCGCGCCGAGCTCCCCCTCGGCGCTCCCGCCAAGGTCGACGACGGCGCGTTCGAGCGCCGCGAGGGGCCGCACGAGGCGCTCCTCCCGGAGGAGCAGCCGGATGTCCGCCTCGGTCTCCTCTTCGTCGAGCGCCGCATGGCCGCGCCGCACGACCTCGGCGAGCTCGCGCGCCAGGGGGGCGAACAGCGCGCGCTCGGGATCGGGCGCGCGCCGCGCCAGCGCGTTGCGTATCGCCAGCGCGTCGAGCTCGATGCGCGGGAGGTCCGATCGGAAGAACTCGGCGACGGCGCCGCCCTCGACGACGCCGTGGGCGTAGGCGCCGAACCGCGCGATGGCCGTGTCGATGGCCCGCCCGGCGGCGTCGCTCGCGACCACGGGCGCACCGCCGCGCGCCTCGACCGGCGCTCGCGCGACGCCGCCGGGCACGAGCGTCTCGCGCAGCGTCGCGCGCGTCACCTCCGTCGCGCGCTCGACCGCGTCCTCGAGCAGCTCGACGAGGAACGACACGTCGGCCGAGTCGGCGCGGTGCTCGCCGAAGGGCCAGGCTCGGGGTCGTACGAAGTCGCGCACCTCGAAGGCGGCGACGCGGTAGGCCTCGTCGATGCGGGCTCGCAGGGCGACCCGCTCGTGCGCGAGGGCGCCGCGTAGCCGCTCGTCGAGCGTGTCGAGCGCCGCGCGTCGAGCGGCGAAGGCCGGCGCGTCCGGCGGCGGCGTCGCGGCGCGCGCCGCGGCCACGAAGCGCTGGAGCGCGGCGAGCGCCGTCGCGCGCTTGTGGGCGCGCGCGTGGCCGAAGAAGCGGCGCTCGAGCGCCGACTCGAGCGTCCTGGCGGCGTCGTCGAGCGCCCCCGCGCGTCGAGCGGCCAGGGCGCGCGTCGCCGAGAAGGGAACGATCTCCTCGACGAGCGAGCCCACGCCGCCGAGGACGTGCCTCATGACGGCCCGCACGTCGTCTTCGCTCGCGCCGTCGACCTTGTTGAGGACGCCCAGCACGTGCTTGCCGGCCGCGTGCGCGAGGGCGAGCGCCTCCTTCTCGGAGGCCTTGGCGGCCTGGCCGATGGCGAAGACCCAGACGAGCGCGTCCGCGTCGACGAGGAACCCGCGCGCCACCCGCTCGTGCTCGGGGCGGATCGAGTTGAGCCCCGGCGTGTCGACGATCTCGACGCGCCTCAAGGCCTCGAGCGGGTGGAAGATCTCGACGACGCGCACGGCGGCCGCCTGCGCGTCGGAGAGCTCGCGCAGGAACGGGCTCACGGACGCGGCGCCGAGCTCGCGCGTCGTGCCGTCGTGGTACACGACGCGCGCGCCGGAGGCCTCGCCGTGGCGCAGGACGTTCACCGTCGCGGTCGTCGGCGTCACCCCCGTGGGGGCCACCTCCTCGCCGACGAGCGCGTTGACGACGGACGACTTGCCGGCGTTGAACTCGCCCATGACGGCGACGAGGAGCGGTCGGTCGAAGGCCTCGAGCGCCCGCCCCGCGGCCGGCGCGAGCGCGAGGAGCGCCGGCGTGCGCGACGCGAACGCGTGCGCCCAGCCCAGCAGCCCCACGAGGCTCGCGCCGGGCGGCGGCACCGGGGCCCCTCCGGCGACGACGAAGCGTCGCGCCGCCTCGTCGGGCGCGGACCGCGCGAGGTCGACGAGCTCCTCGTCGCTGGCCGTGCCGGCGAGGAACGCGCGCAGGGCGGCGCGAGGGATCGGCGCGCCGTCGGCCGCGGGCGCTGGGGCCGCCTCGAGCGCCGCCAGGGCCTCCCGATCGTGCGCCGCGAGCGCGAGGGCCAGCTGCGCGGACGCGGCGGGCGCGGCGCCCACCTCCGCCTCGCGCCGCGCGACGGCGAGCGCCTCTCGCC
>DASZWW010000315.1:0-14585 GCA_035546175.1 Polyangia bacterium | reverse complement strand
CGCGGAGCGCGGTCGCGAGCGACGCCGGCACGCCGCCCGCGGGCGGCGCCTCGCCCGGCGCGGCGAAGACGTCGCGCCGCCAGGCCGCCCGCTCCTCGAGCCGCTCGCGCAGCGCCGAGAGGACGAAGTCCGCCACCGTCGCGCGCTCGGGGCTCACGCTCACGGCGATCGAGTGCCCCTGCGCGCGCGCGACGTGCCACGTCCCCGGCGGCAGGTAGAGGCAGTGGCCGGGCTCGAGCAGCGCGCTCTCGAGCGCGGCCACGTCGGGCGCGGCGACGGGCCGGCCGTCGTCGTGGCGGGCCGGCTCGCCGGAGGCGCCGTTGCTCCACGAGGGCTGCCCGCTCGCGCTCATGAACAGCCCGTCGCGCGGCGCCGCGACGGCGGGCTCGCGCGAGAAGCGCCAGAGCTTCTTGCCCGCGACCTGCAGCACGAAGACGTGGTGCTTGTCGCTGTGCACGGCGAAGCCGCCGCCGTCGTTCGAGGCGTAGAGCTTCGTGAACGGCGGCCCGCCCGGCAGCCCGAGCTCGGCGCGGAACGCGCGCAGGAACGGCGCGACGAGCGGCGCCGCGCTCACGTTCGCGCAGATCGTGAAGCCGCGCAGGAACAGCGCGCCCGCCTGCTCGGGCAGCGCCGGGATCTCGACCTGGACGCCGCGCGGATCGGTCGTCACCGCCTTGAGGTCCTCGACGCCCTCGAAGCGTGTCCACGTCGCGGCGTCATAGATCCCGACGAACTTTTCGGGCGGCCCCGGGATGTGCAGCGCGCGCCGATCCCAGTGGTCGCGGAAGAACGCCTCGGGCGGCACCGGGTGCAGGACCCTCGAGAGCTCCTTCACGCCGCGAGCTTACCCCCGGCGGGGCCTATTAGAAGAGATGGCGCGGCGCGCCGTTCGGCGGGCGCGAAATCCAGCCGCGCTAGATCCCGGCGCAGCGGTCGAGCGTGACGCTGTCGGTGTCGCCGTCGATCGTCACGTCGGCGCGCCCGCAGCCCTTGAGCTCGACGGTGGCCGACCTGCCCGAGAGCTTGCCGCTCGTCACCGTGCCCGTGAGCGAGCCGGAGACGGCGCAGTTGCACGTCGCGCTCCACGCGAGGTTCGAGGCGTCGAGCGAGACGGTGTAGCCCGCGAGCTCGTGCGTGACCTCGAGCGTGCCCGAGGCGATGACGAGATCCGCGCGCGAGCTGCCGGTGACGACGAACGGCGCCGTCGTGCGCGTCGAGATGTCGAAGAGCGTGCGCCCCCCCGGGCCCACGAGGACGCGCTCCATGCCCGCGACGGTGAACTCGAAGCCCGCGGCCGTCTTCGTGAGCGTCTGGCCTCCGTCGGGCGAGCTCACGGTGAGCGTGCCGCCCCACGGGCCCGTGAGCGTGAGGTCCGCCGTGCGCGTCACGGCGTCGTCGGCCGTCGCGAGCGCGCAGAGGGCCGTGCGCGTGAAGGTCAGCGTCACCGTCCCGTCGAGGGTCGAGGGGCCGAGCGAGCACTGCGTGTACTGCCGCGTGCGCACGCCGGCGGCGCAGGCCGAGAACGTCGACGGAAAACACGAGGCGGCGTACGCGCTCGGCTCGAGCGCGTCGAGCGCGCGGCGCCACAGCGGCCCCCGCAGCGGCTCCGGCGTGAGGAACGCGGTCGTGGCGCGGCCGTCGAGCGATTCGTCGAGGCTCGCCATCACCTCGCCCGAGGCGGCGCCCACCTGCTCCTGATCCGCGAGCGAGGGCTTGCGGCACCCGCCGGCGCCGAGCACCGCGACCGCTCCCAGCACCGCCGTCCCCACGCGCGCCAGTTCCGCCTTCGACATTTTGCTCTCCCGATGGGGCTTGGGCCCCCGCGCAGTATCGCTGGATCGAAGGGCGCGCTTGAGCCGAGGACGCCTGACACCGATGTCGCGAAACGGACCCTGGCCTTGATTTCGCAAGCGAATCGCCCGCGGGTTCTTGCGACGGCGCGGCGCTTGCAGTTGGCTGCCGCCATGATCCGCCACGATCGGCCGGTGGGGCTCGTGGGGTTGCTGGTCTTCGTGCTCGGGTGCGGGTCGGGCGCCGGCGCGAAAGGCGACGGCGGAGGCGGTACCGGCCCGCAAGGCGCGGCCGGGAGCGCTTCGGCCGGCGCGAGCGGCGGCGGAACGGGCAGCGCCGGTGCGGCTGGCGCGGCGGGGCACCCAGGCGCGGCCGGCTCGGGCGCGACGAGCGCGCTGCCCGCATGTCCCGGCGAGGCTCCGGTCGTGGGCACGCCGTGCCGCTCGAGCGCGGACTGCCCGCAGCCTTCCTGGACGTGCGGTCCGACCCTGCAGCAAAGCCAGTGCGGCGGCGGCGGCGTACCGCCTCCATCGGGGCCCCAATGCTCCGGCGATGGCGGCTGCGCCGCGGACCAGATCTGCGTGACGGCTTCTGGCGGGCTCTGCGGCGGCGTCGGTGGGGTGGTGGGGAAGGTCTGCGTGCCCCGCTGCACGAGCGCGCCGTGCGGCGCCGGCATGACGTGCGACGCCTCGAGCGGCCTCTGCGGGCCCACGCCGTGCGGCGCGGCGTACTCCTGCGCCGACGGGCTCACCTGCGCGCCGACACGCGCGGGCGCCGACGCTCACGGCTGCGCGGCCGCTCGCTGCGACACCGACGGCTTCAAGTGCCCCGACGGCTGGACGTGCGGCCCCGGCCCGAGCGCTGACCAGAACGGCTGCGCGGCCGTGTCGTGCGTGGGCGGCGCGTTCGAGTGCCCCGTGAACACCGACTGCAAGCCGAGCTCGAAGGAATGGCACAACTGCGAGCAGCGCGCGTGCACGTCGGACAAGACCTGCGACTGCGGCGCCTGCATCAACGGGTATTGCCAGAACCAACTGTGGGTTTGCTCGCCTCCGCCGCCGGTGTGAGCGCGCCGCTCAGTCGGGCCAGGTCCAGTCGGCGATCTCGGGCCGGTCGGCGCCGTGCTCGTGGGCGTAGCTCATGTTGTCGATGATGAGGTCCTTCATCTCCTCCTTGAGGTGGCCCGCCTTCGTCTGCAGCTTGGGCACGCGATCGATCACGTCGATGACGAGGTGGAAGCGCGACGTCTCGTTGAGCATCGCCAGCTCGAAGGGCGTGTTGATGTTGCCGCGCTCGCGGTAGCCGTGGACGTGCAGGCCGGCGTGGTTCTGGAAGCGGTAGGCCAGCTTGTGGACCAGCGTCGGATACCCGTGGAAGTTGAAGATGATGGGCTTGTCGGTCGTGAAGACGGCGTCGAAGTCGCGCGGGGTCGAGCCGTGCGGGTGTTGCTCCGCGGGCTGCATCCGGAAGAGGTCGACGACGTTCACGAAGCGGAGCTTCAGGTCGGGCGCGCGCTCGCGCAGGATCTGCGCCGCCGCGAGCGCCTCCTGCGTCGCGACGTCGCCGCAGCAGGCGAGCACCACGTCGGGCTCCTGGCCGGCGTCGGTGCTGGCGCGCGCCCAGATCCCCAGCCCCTTCGCGCAGTGGGTGACGGCCTCGTCGATGGTCAGGAACTGCAGGTGCTTTTGCTTGTCGGCGACGATGACGTTGATGCAGTCGGTGCTGCGCAAGCACCCGTCGGCGACGACGAGCAGCGTGTTGGCGTCGGGCGGCAGATAGATGCGCGTCACCGAGGGCGACTTGTTGGTCACGAGATCGATGAAGCCCGGGTCCTGGTGCGAGAAGCCGTTGTGGTCCTGCCGCCACACCGTCGAGGACAGCAGGATGTTCTCCGACGCCACCGGCGCGCGCCACTTGACGTGGTTCTTGCTGATGTCCAGCCACTTCGCGTGCTGGTTGACCATCGAGTCGACGACGTGCGCGAACGCCTCGTAGGTGTGGAAGAAGCCGTGGCGGCCCGTGAGCAGGTAGCCCTCGAGCCAGCCGAGGAGCGTGTGCTCGGAGAGCATCTCCATGACGCGGCCGTCGCGCGCGAGCTCGCCGCCGTCGGCGTCCTCGGGGATGAGCTCCGCCATCCAGGTCTTCTTGCTCGCCTCGAACACGGCCTGCAGGCGGTTGGAGGCCGTCTCGTCGGGGCCGAAGAGGCGGAAGGTCGTGGGGTTCCCACGCAGCACGTCGCGCAGCAGCTCGCCGAGGGGCCTGGTGTTCTCGTGCAGCGCCGTGCCGCGCGCCGCGACCGGCACGGCGTAGGCGCGGAAGTCGGGCAGCTTGAGCTCCTTGCGCAGGAGCCCGCCGTTGGCGTGCGGGTTCGAGCCCATGCGCCGGGCGCCCTTGGGCGCGAGCGCGCGCAGCTCGGGCACGAGGCGCCCGCGGTCGTCGAAGAGCTCCTCGGGCCGGTAGCTCTTCATCCACTCCTCGAGCACCAGGAGGTGCGCCGGGTCGGTGCGCACGTCGCCGATCGGCACCTGGTGCGCGCGCCACGAGCCCTCGAGCTTGTGGCCGTCGAGCTCCTTGGGCGCCGTCCACCCCTTGGGCGCGCGGAGCACGATCAGGGGCCAGCGCGGGCGCGTGGCCTCGGCCGCCGCCGCGCCGTCTCCGCGCCGCGCCTCGCGCTGGATGGCCTTGATCTCGTCGACCGCGCGCTCGAGCGTCTCCGCCATCTTCTGGTGCATCGCCGTCGGGTCGCTGCCCTCGACGAAGTACGGCTTGTAGCCGTAGCCCACGAAGAGCGCCTCGAGCTCGTCGCGGCTGATGCGCGCCAGGATGGTCGGGTTCGCGATCTTGTAGCCGTTGAGGCTGAGGATGGGCAGCACGGCCCCGTCGCGCGCCGGGTTCGAGAACTTGTTCGAGTGCCAGGCCGTCGCGAGCGGGCCGGTCTCGGCCTCGCCGTCGCCCACGACGCACGCCACGATGACGTCGGGGTTGTCGAAGGCCATGCCGTAGGCGTGCGAGAGGCTGTAGCCGAGTTCGCCGCCCTCGTGGATCGACCCGGGCGTCTCGGGCGTCACGTGGCTGCCGATGTGGCCGGGGAAGGAGAACTGCTTGAAGAACTTCCGCAGGCCCTCCTCGTCGGCGCTCTTGTCGGGGTAGATCTCCGAGTACGTGCCCTCGAGGTAGGTCGGCCCGAGCACGCCGGGCGCGCCGTGGCCGGGACCGGCGACGAAGATGACGTCGAGGTCGTCCTTCACGATGAGCCGGTCGAGGTGGAGCCACACGAAGGACAGCGCCGGGCTCGCGCCCCAGTGGCCGAGCAGGCGGTGCTTGATGTCCTCGACGCGCAGCGGGCGCCGCAGGAGCGGGTTGTCCTTGAGGTAGATCATCCCGACGGACAGGTAGTTGCACGCGCGCCAGTAGGCGTCCATGAGCTCGACCTGCTCGGCGGTGAGGGGCCCGCCGCCGGCGTGCTCCCTCGCGGGGGACGCCGCGCCTCGGCGCCGCTCCGTCGTCGACGGCGGCGCGCCCTCGCCGCGCGCGATCTCCGGCCCCCTCGTCGCGGAACTCGCCACGGCCCCTCCGATGCTGTGCCTATCGCAGTTCCATGTCGCTTCGGTAACGGCCGAGCGCCGCCGCGCTGTCGCGCTTCGCCCGCTGATAGAAGGCCTGCTGGCCCGCGGGCACGTTCTCGCTGCGCCCCTGCCAGGCGGCGAGCGCCTCGTCCTGCAGCGCGCGGCCGAAGGAGAAGGAGAGCGTCCACGGCTTCGGTCCCTCGAGGCGGTTGATGGCGGCGAGGTGCTGCGTCGCGAGCACGTGGTCCTGTCCGCCCGAGAGGAAGACGATCGCAGGCACGGCGGGCGGGACGTGCCGCCGCAGCGTGCGCAGCGTCGCCGCGGCGACCTCCTCGACGGACGCCTGCCGCGGGCAGCGCTCGCCCGCGATCACCATGTTCGGCTTGAGGAGCGTGCCCTCGAGCGCCACGTTCAGCTGGAAGAGGGCGTCGAACACCGCCTGGAGCACCTTGCCCGTGACCTCCTCGCACCGCTCGATCGTGTGGTCGCCGTCCATGAGGACCTCGGGCTCGACGATGGGGACGAGCCCCTGCTCCTGGCAGACCGCCGCGTAGCGCGCGAGCGCGTCGGCGTTGGCGTGGATGCAGCCCGGCGTGGGCAGCTCGGGTGTGATGGTGAAGACGGCGCGCCACTTCGCGAAGCGCACGCCCATGCGGCGGTACTCCTCGAGGCGGCCGCGCAGCCCGTCGAGGCCCTCGGTGACGCGCTCGCCGGGCGCGCCCGCGAGCGAGCGCGCGCCCTGGTCGACCTTGATGCCGGGGATGACGCCGCGATCGCTGACGAGCGCGACGAGGGGGGCGCCCGAGGCGGCGTTCTGGTGGATCGTCTCGTCCTGCATGATGACGCCGCCGATGAACGTCGCGATGTCGGGCGTGCTGAAGAGCATCTCGCGATAGGCGCGCCGGCTCTCGGCGGTGGACTCGATCGAGCGCGCCGTGAGGCGCTTCGTGAGCGTCTTCGGCGTCTCGTCCGCCGCCAGGATGCCCTTGCCGTCCGCCACGAGCGCGTGCGCGGTCTCCTCGAGGCTGCTCGGCGTCATGCCCCCTCCGTTGCTCCTCGACAAAAATGGGGCCCCGCGCGCTCGGGGGAACGGCGTCGCGGCGAATACGGCGTCGCCGCAGGCGCGCGGCGGCCCGCCGGCCTCAGGCTCTTGGGGGAGGCGGCCCGCGCCGGCCCACGCATGCGGATCAAGCTGCTCATCGCCGACGTCGACGGCACCCTCGTCACGCCCGAGAAGCTCCTCACGCAGCGGACGATCGAGGCGGTCGACCGCCTGCGGGCCACGGGCGTCGCGTTCATGATCACGAGCGGCCGGCCGCCGCGCGGCATGTCGATGCTCGTGGGGCCGCTCAAGCTCACGGCGCCCGTGGCGGCGTTCAACGGCGGGATGTTCGTCGAGCCCGACCTGACGACGGTGCTCGCCCGGCGGACCATCCCCACGGACGTGGCCAAGGAGGCGGTCGACACCCTCCTCGAGGCGGGCCTCGACGCCTGGCTCTACCAGGGCGACGACTGGTTCGTCCGCAGGCGCGACGCCTACCGCGTCGACCGCGAGCGCTACAACGTCGGCTTCGAGCCCGTCGTCGTCGACGACCTCTACGGCGTGCTCGACGGCCCGATCAAGATCGTCGGGGTGAGCGAGGATCGCTCGCTCGTCTCGCGCTGCGAGCGCGAGCTCAACGAGCGCCTCGGCGCCGACGCGACGGCCGTGCGGTCGCAGCCCTACTACGTCGACGTCACGCACCCCGAGGCCAACAAGGGCATGGTCGTGCGCGAGGCGTCGCGCATTCTGCAGATCCCGGTCGCGGAGATCGCCACCATCGGCGACATGGCCAACGACGTGCCGATGCTGCACATCGCCGGCATGAGCATCGCGATGGGCAACGCCGCCCCCGAGGTGCAGCGGATCGCGCGCCACGTCACCGGCTCGAACGCCGACGAGGGCTTCGCGAGCGCCGTCGAGACCTACATCCTCGGCGAGCCGCCCCTCGCGCGCACGCGCCTCGGGCTGCCGCCGCGCGCGCGGGCCTGCCTCTTCGGGCTCGAGGGCGTGCTCACGCAGACGATCAAGCTCCACGCCGCCGCCTGGAAGGAGCTCTTCGATCACCAGCTCCGCCGGCGCGCGCGCGCCTCGGGCGAGCCGTTCATCCCGTTCGACGCCGTCCGCGACTACAGCCTGCACTTCGAGGGACGGGCCCCCGTCGAGGGCGCGCGCCTCTTCCTCGAGTCGCGCGGCATCGAGCTGCGCGACACGACCATCGAGGCCCTCGTCGGGCGCAAGGCGGAGATCATGGCGGAGCTCCTCAAGGAGGAGCCGATCGAGACGTACGAGGGGACGCTGAGCTACCTGCGGGCGGCGCGGGCCGGGGGGCTCCGCACGGCGGTCGTCTCGTCGAGCACGCACTGCCGCGAGGCGCTCGTCGCCGCGGGCATCGCCGACCTCTTCGACGCGCGCATCGACGCCGCGTACGCGGAGGCGGAGCACCTGGCGGGCAAGCCGGCGCCGGACGCCTACCTGGCGGCGGCGCAGGCGGTCGGCGTCGACGCCGAGCGCGCCGTCGTCTTCGAGGACGAGGTGCGCGGCGTCGAGGCGGGCCGCGCCGGGCACTTCGGCTACGTGGTGGGCGTCGATCGGCTCGGGCACGCCGCCGAGTTGCGCGCGCACGGCGCCGACGTCGTCGTGCCCGATCTGGCGGCGCTCCTCGAGCCCGGCGGGCGCGGGGAGGCTACTTCTTCTTGACGAGGTAGAGGCTGAACGCGAGGGCGAAGATCGCCGTCGGCGTGATGAGCGCCGACCAGTCGAGCCGCTCGAAGAGGCCCGTCGTGAGCTCGGAGAGGGCAGAGATCACGAGGGTGAGGAGGATCGTCTCCCAGAGCAGCACCTTGAGCTCGGCGATGCTGTCGATGCGCAGCCAGGTCGGCAAGGACATCGCCTCGGTCGTCTTCGGCCCGGCGAGGAAGAGCTTGGCGAACCCGAGGGCGAGCACGATGAACACGATCGCGACGAACATGTAGTCGAGCGAGTGCAGGAGCTCGAGCCCGGGCCGCGCCTGCTCGACGCCGCCTCCGCCCCGCGTGAGGACCAGGGCGTAGGCCCTCACGGCGACCTTGGCGCCGAGCACGAGGAACGCGACGGCGTGGAGCACCGCGAGCACGACGATCACGAGGACGATGTAACGGATCTTGAGCAGCTGCTCGAACATGGCCGCCGTCGAACCTCTTAGTGACGATCGCGGCGGTGCGGAAGGCGGAATCGCCGCGGTCGGGGTTGCCCCGGGGCGGCGCGTGCCCACGGTTGCGGCGGGACCTGCGCATGCCCGAGGCGATCCTCGTCCTCAACGCCGGCTCGTCGAGCATCAAGCTCGCGCTCTTCGCGCGCGGCGCCGGCGACCCCGTCCTCGTCGCCCGCGGGCAGGTGGCGGGCCTCGCGACGGCGCCGGTCTTCGCCGCCCAGGACGCGGCCGGGACCCCCGCCGGCGAGCGGCGGTGGGGGGCGCCCCTCGGGCACGAGGAGGCGCTCGCGCACGTCCTCGACTGGGTGCGGGCCCGCTACGGCGGCGCCTACGCGCTCGCCGCCGTCGGGCACCGCGTCGTCCACGGCGGCGCGGCGTTCGCGGCGCCCGTGCGCGTCGACGCGGAGGTCCTCGCGGCGCTGGAGCGGCTCGTGCCGCTCGCGCCCCTGCACCTGCCGCGCAACCTCGCGCCCATGCGCGCCTTGTTCGCGCGCGCCCCCGCCGTGCCGCAGGTGGCCTGCTTCGACACGGCCATGCACCGCACGCAGCCGCGCCTCGCGCGGATGTTCGCGCTGCCGCGCGAGCTCGAGGAGGCGGGCGTGGAGCGCTACGGTTTCCACGGGCTCTCTTACGAGCACGTCGCGGGCGTGCTGCCCGACCTCGACGCGCGCGCGGCGCGCGGTCGCGCCATCGTGCTGCACCTCGGGAACGGCGCCAGCCTCTGCGCGCTCGCCGGCGGCCGGAGCGTGGCCACGACGATGGGCTTGACGCCGCTCGACGGCGTGCCCATGGGGACGCGCTGCGGGTCGCTGGATCCGGGCGTGCTCCTGTACCTCATGCGGGAGCGCGCCATGGACGCGCGCGCCCTGGAGACGCTCCTCTACGAGCGCTCGGGGCTCCTCGGCGTCTCCGGCGTCTCGAGCGACATGCGCGACCTGGCGGCCTCCCAGGACCCGCGAGCCGCGCTGGCGATCGCGCTCTTCGTCTACCGCGTGGGGCGGGAGCTCGGGTCGCTCGCGGCGGCCCTCGGCGGCCTCGACGCGGTCGTCTTCACGGCGGGCATCGGCGAGCACGACGCGGCCGTGCGCGCCGCCGTGTGCCGGGGGGCGGCCTGGCTCGGCCTCGCGCTCGACGAGGCCGCCAACGCCGGGCACGGCCCGCGCATCAGCGCGCGCGGGAGCCGCGTCTCCGCCTGGGTCGTGCCGACGAACGAGGAGCTGGTCATCGCGCGCCACACGCGCGACGTGATCGCGCGCTGATGCGCTAGTGGTTCACGCCGCCGCCGAGGCCGCGCGTCCCGACCTCCGTCTCGCCGCGCATCGCCGAGTCCAGGATGTGGGCGCTGGTGATGAGCGCGAGGTGGGTGAAGGCCTGCGGGAAGTTGCCGATCTGCCGGCCGAGCCGCGGCTCGTACTCCTCGGCGAAGAGGCCGAGGTGGTTCTTGAGGCCGACGAGGCGCTCGAACATGGCCTGCGCCTCCTCGAAGCGGCCCGCGAACGAGTAGTTGTCGACGAGCCAGAAGCTGCAGGCCAGGAACGCGCCCTCGGTGCCCGGCAGCCCGTCGGCGCCCGTCTCGGTGGCGTAGCGCAGCACGAAGCCGTCGCGCAGGAGCTGCTTCTCGACGGCGGCGACGGTGCCCTTGACGCGCGGGTCGCTCGCCGGCAGGAACCCCATGTGCGGCATGAGGAGCACGCTCGCGTCGAGCGCCTCGCTGCCGTACGACTGGGTGAAGGCGCCCACGCGCGGGTTGAAGCCGCGCTCGCAGACCTCGGCGTGGATGCGCTCGCGCAGCGTCTGGAGGTGGGGCAGCATCTCTCGGCCCTCCGCGCCGCCCGCGCCCAGCTCCTCGATGGCGCGCGCCGAGCGATCGATCGCCACCCAGGCCATCAGCTTCGAGTGCGTGAAGTGCCGGCGCCCGCCTCGGACCTCCCAGATCCCGTCGTCGGGGCGCTGCCACGCGCGCTCGACGAACTCGATGATCGCCCGCGACGTGGGCCAGGCGTCGTCGCGGCCCACGAGGCCGCGCTTGCGGGCGGCGTAGATGCACGAGATGAGCTCGCCGTAGACGTCGAGCTGGAACTGCCCCGACGCCGCGTTGCCGACGCGCACCGGCTTCGAGCCCTCGTAGCCCGGCAGCCAGGGCAGGTCCATCTCGGTGAGGCGGCGCCCGCCCGCGACGTCGTACATGATCTGCAGGTCGGCCGGGGCGCCCGCGACGGCGCGCAGCAGCCAGTCGCGGAACTCGCGCGCCTCGTCGAGGTAGCCGCCGAGCATGAGGGCGTCGAGGGTGAGGCTCGCGTCGCGGAGCCAGACGAACCGGTAGTCCCAGTTGCGCACGCCGCCGATCTCCTCGGGCAGCGACGTGGTGGGCGCGGCGACGACGCCGCCCGTGGGGGCGTACGTCATGGCCTTGAGCGTGAGCAGCGAGCGCATGACGATCTCGCGCTCGCGCCCGTCGTACGTGCAGCGGCCGGACCACCCGCGCCAGTACGCCTCGGTGGCCGCCAGCGCCTCGTCGACGTTCAGCGCGGCGGGGGCGGGGTCGTACGAAGGGTTCCAGGCGAGCTGGAAGCCCAGGCGGTCCCCCTTCTTCACGCGCAGCATCGACGAGACGCGCCCGCCCGCCTGCTTGAGGGCCGCGGCGCCGCGCAGCATGAGCGAGTCGGGGCCGGCCGTGAAGCGCGTGCCGTCGGGCGCGTGCGAGATCCATGGCCAGTCCTTGCCGTAGCCGAAGCGCGGCTCGAGCCACATCTCGACAGGGACCTCTCCCTCGAGGCCCTCGACGATGCGTACGATGTCGCAGCGGTCCTCCTCGGCTGGCAGGGGCATGAAGTCCGTGATGCGCACCGCGCCGCCCTCGCAGATGAGGTCGGTCTCGAGGATCATCGTGGGCCCGCGGTACTGCTGCCGACGCTCGCGCAGCCTCACGGTGGGTCGGATGGCCCAGGTGCCGTGCTCGTCGTACCCGACGAGGGCCGCGAAGCACGCGTCGGAGTCGAAGCGCGGCGCGCACCACCAGTCGATCGCACCCGAGCGCGAGACGAGCGCCGTCGTGCGCGTGTTGCCGATCAGCCCGTAGTCCTCGATGCGCGACGCCATGCGGGAAACGTAAGGCCTCGTATCCGTCGCGGAATCAGGGGACGTCCTCAGCTCGGCGGCTCCCGGGCGCGCGAGGCGGCGCAGCCGGTTCCTCGCAGAAGTTGCCTCGGGACGACCTGCGCACCGCCTCGGCGGGTGGTACGCTTGGTGTGTCCGCGGCGGCGCGCTCGACCGGATCGTGGCCCGCCGGCGCGGCGCGGGAGGTGGCCATGAGGATTTTTTCGGCGGCCGCCGTCGCGCTTCTGGCCCTTGGGGCCAGCAACGTGAAGGCGCAGGATACCGGGACCAGCACGCAGGGCGTCGGTGCTCAACCCGGCGGGGCGGCGGATGCTCAGTCGGTGGCGCAACCCCCGACGCCGGCGCCGACCCAGACGCCTCCGCCGCCTCCGCAGAGCGTCGCGCCGCCGAGCCAAGCGCAGGTCCAGACGGTCCCGCAAGCGGCGAGCGCCCCGGTGAACGGACAGTGGGTGTACACGTCTCAGTACGGCTGGGTCTGGATCCCGTACGGCTCGCAGTACACGTACACGCCGGCCGACTCCTCCGGTTACCCCTACGAGTACGTGTACTACCCGAGCTACGGCTGGACATGGCTCGCGGCGCCGTGGGTCTTCGGCTGGGGCGCCTACCCGTACTTCGGCGTCGTGGGCCCGTGGCACTACCCCTGGTACGGCCGGTATTACGGTCATGGATATTACGGCCACGGTTATTACGGCCACGGGTATTACGGAGGGTGGCGCGGGTCTTACGGCTATCGGCCGGGCTACGGGCACCCCGCCTACGTCGGGCACCCCGCGTACGGGGGATGGCGCGGCGCGCCCGCGGCGCACCCGGTCGGGGGGTTCCATGGCGCGCCCGCGTCCGGGGGCTGGCACGGCGGTGGCGGCGGATGGCACGGCGGCGGCGGCGGCTTCCACGGTGGGGGCGGGGGCTTCCACGGCGGCGGTCACCGCTAGACGAGAAACCTGCAACCTTTCGCCCTCGCTTGCCGACTAACGGGCGCGAGGCGAGACGTGGCCCAGGTCGACGATCGAAAGAGCGCTCAACACCCGCGGGCGGATTGGCGCCGCACCTTGGCGGCGATCCTGTCCGCGATGATCGTCTCGGCCGTCGTCTGGGGGATCGTCGTCTTCTTCGACGTCCGCTGACGGGCCGCGACGCGACTCGATGACCCTCGCGAGCGTCGAGGCGACTGATCCGGCCTGCAGCGGAGAGGTCCCCCACGTCCGGGTGCCCGTGGTTCCGGTAATCCGCGACAATCCACCGGAATTCGATCCTCGGGGCGCGGCCGGCGGGCCGTGCTATGCCAGATGCTCACGGCCGCGGGAGCACGTACGGCATGTTCGACGTCTCGATCCCGATCGATGGCACCGGCTGCGCGATCTGCGGGGAGCTGCTGTTCGCCGAGCGCTACGTGCGCGTGCGCGGCGCCCTCGTGCGCGTGTTCTGCTCGCCCGAATGCCAGGATGCCGCCGCGCGCGCGGACTGGCTCGAGGCGAAGGCCTTCCTGTCGCGCGCCGCCAAGAGGCTGCTCCTCGGGGGCGTCCTGCTCGGCGCGTGGCTCCTCCCGCACGGGGCCTTGTGGCCGTGGCGCTCGGCGCCCGCGGCGCCGAACGTGCCCCTCGCCGACGACGCGCCTCCGCCCGCGGCGTCGGGTCTGCCGGTGGGCTGGTTCGGACCTGAGTGGCCGCCGACGGAGACCAGCGTGCTGGCGGCGCTGGGCCGCGACGCCTGGGTTCACCCGCTCGCGGGGCCCGTGCGGCGCATGCCCCGCAGCGACTCCCGCGTCTTCGGCGCCGATCGCCCGGGCAACCGCGCCATCGAGTGCCGCAACGGTCATTGCGGCGTCGACCTCGGCGGCGAGATCTGGGGCGAGCACGTGCGCGCCGCTCACGACGGCGTCGTCGACTACGTGCAACGCGGCCCCAACCCCGATCACGGCGGCCGCTTCGTGCGCATCGCTCACCACGACGGGACGGTGTTCACGCAGTACTTCCACCTGGCGGCCATCGCGCGCGGCCTCGAGCGCGGCGTGGCCGTCAAGGGCGGCCAGGTGATCGGCCTTCTCGGCGACAGCGGCGTCAAGGAGTCGGCGCCGCACCTGCACTTCGCCGTCTCCGTGCGGGCCACCCCCGGGGGGCACGAGAAGTACATCGATCCGGAGCCGCTCATCGCGCTCTGGCCGCTGCGGGTGCCGGTCGAGGGGAGCGAGGTCGGCCTGGTGACGATCACCGCGCCGCCCGGCGTCCCGCTGGGCTCGGCCCTGCGCCGCTCGCGGGCGCGCGGGCGGGCAGGCCAGGGCGCGGCGGCCGCGGCGGCGTCGCCCGAGACCGCGTCTCCTGCCGAAGACGCGCCCGCGCCGGCGGAGGAGGGCACGGAGCCCGCTTCTCCCGCGGAGAGCTCGGTCGGGGAGGACTGAGGTGGCCGCGGCGCGGGCCTGCTGCGTGTGCGGCGAGGAGGTCGAGCCGCGCGGCGGGCTGGTGCGCGTCCGCCTCTGGGGGGCGCGCGCGTACTGCTCGGAGGCCTGCCTGCGGCAGAACATCCGCCGCGCGCTCGCCCGCTCGGCGGCGCGCCGCCGCTGGGCGCTGCGGGCGTCGGCGCTCGCCTTGCTGATCGTGGCCGCGACGTCCTTCGCGCGCCGGCATCGCGCGCCGCCGCCGCGCGCGATCGCGCTCGCCTGGCCCGACGCGCACGGCCCGCTCGAGCCGGCCCCTGCGCCGATCCTCGTCGGGCCGCCGTGGCCCCCCACCGACGAGCAGTGGCTCGCGCTCTTCGACCGCGCCGCCTGGACGCACCCGCTGCCCGGACCCGAGCGGCGGCAGGCGACGGCCGAGGCGCGGACCTTCGCGGCGGAGTCGCGCGATCGGCCGCCGCTCTGCCGGAGCGAGGGCCGGTGCGG